>JALFUQ010000056.1 GCA_022784505.1 Bacillota bacterium | reverse complement strand
TGCAAAGAACGAGGGCCTGAAGGACGCAATCGAGCACGTTCTGAAGCTGAAGGTCGTCAACCTCAAGACCGACCCCCAGCTCATGGGCGCACTCGGCGCAGCAGAGTATGCACGCCAGAAGGGTCTTGCAAAGAAGTAATTCGCTAATACATAGCTGAATTCCGATTTTTCGAAAGGAGCATATGTTATATGTGCAAAATTTGCAACATTTGCAAAAAGACCGTTAAGCTGTCCGCGGCTGCAGTTGGCATCCTTTTCGTAGTATACTTCTGGAACCTCGATCAGAAGCTGCTCGGCTGGGCGTATCAGCAGGTCAATAAAATGTTCGACAGAAAGCCTGCCAACATTAATTTCTAAGTTCAAGCGTTACACCGGTATTTGCTCTGCAAATACCGGTGTATTTTTATGTGCAAAAAAGCCGGTCTGTTTCCAGACCGGCTATTTGCATATTTTGATTTAAATTCTCTTCCACTTTGCACCGTTGGGTATATCGGTGACTTCAATACCGGCGGCCTTGAGCTCGTCACGGATGCGGTCAGCCTCGGCAAAATTCTTTGCCTTCTTTGCGGCTGCACGAGCCTTGAGCTTTTCTTCAATCTCGGTATCGGCCTCACCGGACTCGGAGATGACCGTAAACTCGGCGCTGCCCGAAATCGCCTGCTTTTTAAGCTCTTCACGCTTTTCGTTGGCCTTCTTTATGAGGTCAAGACCCAGCACACGGTCAAAGTCTGAGATAACCGCAAGCTTAGTATCGTCGTTGGTCTTGGACTTGAGTACATCATAAAGCGCTGTGACTGCAAGGGAGGTGTTAAGATCGTTGTCCAGCGCAGCGGAGAACTTATCCTTGAGTGCCTTGACCGCTTCATCGTCGACTGCTTCGCCTGCGGGCTTGAGACCTGCAACGCGGGTAATGAGCTTGTTGTAGGTCACCTGCGCATTATCGAGATTTTCCCAAGAGAACACGAGCGACTTGCGGTAGTGGCTCTGCAAGCAAAACAGACGGTAGGCGAGGGGATCATAGCCCTTTTCTTCAAGCAGGCTCACGGTAAGAAACTCGCCCTTGGATTTGGACATTTTGCCGCTGTTAGTGTTAAGATGCATGACATGCATCCAGTAGTTGCACCACTTGTGGCCGAGGTAAGACTCGGACTGAGCTATCTCGTTGGTGTGGTGGGGAAATGCGTTATCGATGCCGCCGCAGTGGATATCAAGATCCTCGCCGAGGTGCTTCATCGAAATGCCCGAGCACTCAATGTGCCAGCCGGGGTAGCCAACACCCCAAGGCGAATCCCACTTAAGCGCCTGATCTTCAAATTTGGACTTGGTAAACCAAAGCACGAAGTCGTTCTTGTTACGCTTATTTGTGTCCTCCTCAACGCCCTCGCGCACGCCGACTGCAAGGTCATCCTCGTTAAAGTCGTTGAAGATGTAGTATCTGTCGAGCTTGGAGGTGTCAAAATACACATTGCCGCCCGCAAAATAGGCATAGCCCGTGTCCATGAGCTTGGTGATTATCTTGATATATTCGTCGATGCAATTTGTTGCAGGCTCAACAACATCGGGGGTCTTGATGTTGAGCTTTGCGCAATCGGAGAAAAATGCATCCGTGTAGAATTTGGCTATCTCCATGACCGACTTGTGCTCACGCTTTGCGCCCTTGAGCATCTTGTCCTCGCCCTCATCGGCATCGCTCGTGAGGTGGCCGACATCGGTGATATTCATGACACGCTTGACATTGTATCCGGCGTAGCGCAGGTACTTCTCAAGAATATCCTCCATGATATACGAGCGCAGGTTGCCTATATGTGCAAAGTGATACACCGTAGGGCCACAGGTGTACATCTTGACGATGTCGGGATGGTTGGGTATAAAATCTTCCTTTTTACGGGTAGCGGAGTTATACAGCTTCATATTGAGTCTCCTTAATTTTTATCTCAGTCGCAGCGCTTAAAAACATTGATGTTTTTAACGAAGTATTCGGCGCCGGAGTACAAGGTCGAAATTACGATAAGTGCCGAGCAGACAGGGGGGATGGCCTCCTTAAAGGGCACCCAGGGCTCAGCAACAACGATGAGGATGCCGAGCGAGACCATGGTGATAAAGGTCTTTATCTTGCCGGACCAAGCAGCGGCAATTACCGTGCCCTGCTCAACGGCGAGCAGCCGCAGCCCCGAAACACCGAACTCACGCAGCAGCACGAGCGCGACTACCCAGCCGGGCATTGTGTCGTTATCGACAAAATAACACATTGCGGTAAGCACGAGCATTTTGTCGGCCAGCGGATCCATGAATTTACCGAAATTCGTTACCTGATTGTACTTTCTGGCTATCTTGCCGTCGACAAAATCGCTCAGACAGGCGATGATATACACGGCCAGGGCCCAGTAGGTGTAGCCCATATACAGCAGCACCATAAAAACAGGCACCAGAATAATTCTCATAATGGTAATTTTGTTTGCAGTTGTATTCATACACAGACCTCCTCGCCGATAAGATTTCCGTCGTCCGATACGGTGGTAATATTAACATACACAATATTGCCCTCGCCGCCGTCGCCGTCAAAGAACACGAGCCCGTCAATATCCGGCGAATCGTAGCAGCTCCTGCCGACCCACATTTGGCTGTCCTCGTCGTAATCGAGGCAAAGCACCTCAAGTGTCTTGCCGATGAGCGAGGCGTTAAATTCATCCATAACACCGGCCTGTATCTCCATTATGAGATCGGCTCTGCGCTGTGCCTCCTCGGCATCGACATGCGGCATCTTTGCTGCCGGAGTGCCCTCCTCAGGGGAGAAGGGGAACACGCCGGCACGCTCGATTTTGGCCTCTCTTAAGAAGCAGCACAGCTCCTCAAACTCGGCTTCGCCCTCACCTGGCAAGCCGGAGATAAGGCTTGTGCGGAGCACAACGCCGGGAATGCGCTCGCGAAGCTCCTTGAAGAGCTTGCGGATATCATCGCCCGTGCCGCGGCGGTTCATGGATCTAAGTATATCATTGTTTATGTGCTGAATGGGGATATCTAAGTATTTGACGACCTTTTCGTTGTTTGCAATCTCATCGATAAGCTCGTCGTCAAACTGGTCGGGGTACAGATAGTGGAGTCTTATCCACTCAATGCCGTCAATTTCCGCAAGCTTTCTGCACAGTTCGGCAAGACAGCGTTTACCGTAAAGATCCGTACCGTAGCGGGTGATATCCTGCGCGATGACGATAAGCTCCTTAACACCGTGCTCGGCAAGTTCACGAGCCTCGTCAAGAACATTCTCAATTTCTCTTGAGCGATATCTGCCTCTTATATAAGGAATCGCACAGAAGGCGCAGAAGTTGTTGCAGCCCTCGGCAATGCGGAGATATGCCCAGCTCGGCCCTGTGCTCACGACTCTAGGCGTTTCCTCAACGGGAGCGTTCTTGTCGCCGAAGCTCGAAACGCTCTCGCCGTTGAGCGCCTTCGTGACCGCCTCGACTATATCGCCGAAGCTGCCGACACCCAAAACTGCGTCAATTTCGGGAAGCTCCTGCATGACGGTGTCCTGATAGCGCTCGGTAAGGCAGCCGGTTACGATAATTTTGCCGAGCTTGCCAGCCTTTTTAAGCTCTGCCATCTCCAAAACGGTGTCTATCGCTTCGCTTTTGGCAGCGTCAATAAAGCCGCAGGTGTTAATGATGACAGCGTCGGCACCATCCGGCTCCGGAACGAGCTTGTAGCCCGCTTCGCTTAGAAGATACAGCATTTGCTCGCTGTTTACGAGGTTTTTCGCACAGCCGAGCGAGATAAGAGAAATTGTTCTGTCCATTAGTTTTCCTCTTGCAGAGTGTAATTATTAAGTGCGTGTTTTATCTGATCCCAGGTATAGCCGCGCCTGAACAGCGCGTCGGTGACCTTCTTGACCTGCGCACGGTCGCCGGGGTCGGTAAGCCTTGAACGAAGAAAGCGCTCAAGCTTGTCGTCCTGCTCAGGCATTTGCTCGAGAGCCTCGTCCCAGAGCTCACGGTCGATGCCGTGACGATTGAGTTCCTGCCGTATGCGGGTGATGCCGTAGCCCTTTGATGCATAGTGGCGCACGACAGAGCCTGCGTAGCTTCTGTCGTTAATGAGCCCCATCTGGCACAGCCAATCGGCACAGTATTCAGCGTTTTCGGGCGTTTCGCCCTTCTCGATAAGCCGCTTGTACATTTCCTTGCGGGACATCGGACGAGTATTAATTATACGCAGCGCCCGTGATTTTGCAAGCGAAAGGGAGGAGGCGGAAAGAAAAGCGTGAAACTCCTCATCGCCCAGCTCCAAACCCGCGTGCAGAAATCTGTCTGTCACTACGCCAAGCGAGGTTTTTACCTGCGTGCCGTCGTCAAAAATGACGGCAAAGCGCTCGGGCGAGGTCTGCTTAAGCTCAAGAATTTTCACAAGGCTCAGCCTTCAAAATCTTCAGCGGAAATGTCGACCGCCCTGCCCGCTGCCTGAGCAGCCTTGCGTGCCTGGGGAGACATGAGCTTGTATGCATTGTCTCTTATCTGTTGCTCAATCTTGTTGCATATCTCCGGATTATTGAGCAGATAGGTCTTGGTTGCGTCACGACCCTGAATGCGCTGATCGCCCACGGTGAACCAGGCACCGGCCTTGTCGATGAGCTCAAGCTTAACACCGAGGTCAACAATCTCGCCGACCTTGGAAATACCTTCGCCGTAGATGATGTCAAACTCAGCTTCTTTGAACGGGGGAGCGCACTTGTTCTTGATGACCTTCGCGCGGGTGCGGTTGCCGATCATCTCGTTGCCGGACTTGAGGGTCTCGATCCTTCTTACATCGATACGCACGGAGGCGTAGTATTTAAGCGCCAGACCGCCGGGAGTGGTCTCGGGATTACCGTACATTACGCCGATCTTCTGGCGCAGCTGATTTATAAATATAACGGTGCAGCCGTTCTTGGAGATAGCGCCTGCCAGCCGACGCATGGCCTGCGACATGAGCCTTGCCAGCGCGCCGACGACCGAGTCGCCCATCTCACCCTCAAGCTCAATGCGGGGAATCAAAGCGGCGACCGAGTCGACAACAACGACATCAACGGCGCTTGAGCGCACAAGGCTTTCGGCTATATCAAGTGCCTGCTCGCCGGTGTCCGGCTGGGAAATGAGCAGACTGTCAATATCAACGCCGAGAGCTCTTGCATAAGCGGGCTCAAGGGCGTGCTCAACATCGATGTATGCCGCTTCGCCGCCGGCCTTTTGAGCCGCTGCAACAACATGCAGTGCGAGGGTGGTTTTACCCGAAGCCTCGGGTCCGTATATCTCGACGATCCTGCCCTTGGGAACACCGCCGATGCCCAAGGCAAGGTCAAGGGAGAGAGAACCCGTGGAAAGAGCTTCAACATTAACGGGAATATCGTCGCCAAGACGCATGATAGCGCCCTTGCCGTAGTTTTTCTCTATCTGGGCAATGCAGGTCTCAAGCGCCTTTTTCTTGTCGCTGGCCTGACCCGGGGTGGAGATGGGAGCCTTTTTCTTTTCAGCCATTGTAGTTCACCTCATGTATAATCAAAATTCGTTTTTCCATTTTCCAATTACGACCCGTTCAACGCCGAGCGTATCCTTGACCGTCTGCACTGCGACGTAGCCCGCACCAAGCAGCATTTTCTTGACTGCATCGGCCTGACCCTCGCCGACCTCAAACATCATCATGCCGTTCGGCCGCAGGGTGATAGTCCAGTATTTAATGATGGCGCGGTAAAAATCAAGTCCGTCGGTGCCACCGTCGAGCGCGCCGAGCGGCTCGTGATCTCTGACCGAGCTGTCGAGCGTCAAGATCTCCTCACTCGCAATGTACGGGGGATTTGACGCGATGACATCGAACGAGCCGATGCTCATCGGAGGCCAGGTCTTTGCGTCGGCGTGGATGGTGATAATTCGGGACGCGAGCTTATTATCCTTTATATTTTTGCGGGCGATATCGAGCGCGGGCAGGCTGATATCCGCAGCCACCACTCGTGCAGCAGGAAGCTCGGATGCCACTGCGCATGCGATGCAGCCGCTTCCGCAGCACAGGTCGAGCACTCTGCCCTTCATGCCGAAGGCCCTTATTGCCCTGACCACGCATGCTACCAGCACCTCGGTGTCTATCCTCGGTATCAGAACATCGGGGGTCACGGTGAAGGGGAGTCCATAAAACTCCCATGAGCCCGCTATATACGCAAGCGGCTCACCCTTGAGCCTGCGCTCGAGCATTTCCTCGGTCCTGGTCTCTATCTCGCTTGATGTGTATAGATACATGTCACGCAAAAGCTGCTCTGTCGTTTTGCCGGCAGCGGCGGCAAGCAGAGTTCGAGCCTCAAGCCCGTATGCCTCAACGCCGCTTTCCCGAAGCTTGTTGCGCACAACAAAATATATGTCGTTATATGTCTTTGGCATTTTAAACTGTCCTTACCATTTGTCGCTTCCGGCTTCCTCGGGAATGACCAACTCGAGCGCACGGATGGCGCACTCGATCATCGAGTCGTCCGGCTCATTGGTCGTGATGCGCTGAAGCTGCTTGCCCGGCCACGAAAGGATGGAGGACAGAACATTGTCATGCCTGCCGACCCAGCGGTTTATCTCATAGCTCACGCCGACAACGATGGGCAGAACGAGAAGCTTTGCACCCATTCTCGCCCAGGTGCCGCTGACCTTTATAAACGAGCCAACGATGATGCTTATGATAATGACCACGAACAGGAAGCTCGTGCCGCACCTCGGATGCAGCCTGCCCTGCGGGCGCACATTCTCGACCGTGAGCGGCAGACCCTTTTCGTAGCAGAAAATGGTCTTGTGCTCGGCACCGTGATATGCAAACAGACGCTTCATATCCTTCATTTTGGAGCACAAGATGAGGTAAGCGAAGAATATCATAAGCTTTAGTATGCCCTCAAACAGCGTTCTCAAGTAGAAATCTGCCTTGACGGCAGGGAAGAGTCCCACGATAAATGTCGGCAGAAACAGAAACAGCAGCAGGGAAAGACCAATGCCCAGCAAGACTGCGATGCCGATTATGAGCTGTTGCGCGGTTTTGTCGGAAAAGTGCTTTTCTATCCAGAGATCAATCTTGTCCGGCTCCTCCTGCATGTCCTCGGGAAGTTGCTCTGCCGAGAACGACAACGCCTTGACGCCGTTTATCATCGAGGATATAAACCCCACGACACCCCTGATGAGCGGCCACGCAAGGATAGGAGAGATATCTTTAAACGGCCTTACATTCTCGACCTTTTCAACAAAGCCGTTTTCGTTTCTGCAAACGATCGCACGCTTTTTAGGGCCGAGCATCATAATGCCCTCGATGAGAGCCTGACCGCCGATGGATGTTTTGAATTGTACGGAGTTTTTATCGTTTTGATTTGCCATTTTTGCCTCAGTCCTCCGATAGCGGCAGCTTTATCTGAGCAAGGCAGCCGCCACCCTGTGCGTTGGAAATTGTAAAAATACCGCCGTGGCGGGTGATTATCTCATTGCAGACGGCAAGCCCGATACCGCTTCCGCGGTTTTTGGAGCTGCCTTTGTAGAATTTGTTCATGACATACGGCAGCTCGTTTTCTGGAATGCCGTGGCCGTAATCACGAATGCCGATGACCACATAGTCGTTTTCAAGGCTGAGCGATGCGTCAACCACTTTGCCGTCGCCGCCGTGCTTTGCAGCGTTATCAAGCAGGTTCAAAAACACCTGCTTTAACCGCTCCGGGTCGCCGGAGATAAGCGGAATATCGTACTCGGGCGCATTGTAATTGACCTCGATACCCGCCTCACGCATGAGATTGCCGTATGTAAACAGTGAATCCTCGAGCTCGGCTGCAATGTCCACAAGCTCAATGCGCAGATTAAATCTACCGTCCTGGATCCTTGTGAATTCCAAAAGGTCAGCGACCATGCCAGTGAGCCTTTCGGATTCCTTCTGGATTATCTTAACGCCGCGCAGCGAATCACCCTCGATTTTGGGATCAAATTGCAGTGTCTCGCTCCAGCCCATGATAGCCGTAAGCGGCGTTCTCAGCTCGTGCGATATCTGCGAGATGAACTCGGTTGTGGTTTTGTCCGACAGCGCGATCTTTGAAGACATGTGGTTTATCTCGTCTGTGAGTTGACCGATTTCATTATCTGCCTGCTTTGTCACCTGTGTGCCGTAGCTGCCGGCAGCAATGTGCTTTGCAGATTCTGTAAGCGACTGTATGGGTTTGCTGACATAGTGGTCAAACCAGATGTTGACGGCGATGATATAAGCACCGATGAGGCAGGCCAGTATGACCGCCGCGACCATAAAACCGTTTGCCGCAAGGGCAATAAAGCAAGCTGTCAGTATGACCGCAGCAATGCTCGAAACAAGCAGCTGCAGCTTCAGGTTCTTAAAAAACATTTAGCACTTCCAAGGGGAAATTAGTAGCCCCATTTGTAGCCGAAGCCCCAAACGGTGGTCAGGTACTCGGGCTCTGTGGGGTCAGCCTCGATCTTGATGCGAAGACGGCGGATGTTAACATCAACTGTCTTCAGCTCACCCGAGAAATTGTCGCCCCAAACGGCCTTGAGTATATCGTCTCTGGACATGGCCTTGCCCGGGTTTTCCATAAACAGCTTCATAAGCTGATATTCGATCTGTGTAAGCTTAAGCCGCTTGCAGTCCTTTTCGAGCGTGCGGTTTCTGGTGTTGAGGATAAACGGGCCGCTTGTTATCTCAAAGCTGGGCTTGTCGTTTGAATCGTCGCCGAGGCGGCGCACCAGAGCATCAACACGCGCAGTGAGCTCGGCAGGGGAGAAGGGCTTTGTGACATAGTCGTCGGCACCGGTCATCAGACCTGTGACCTTGTCTATCTCCTGACTTTTCGCAGTCAGCATAATAATGCCTATCTTCGAGCCGGAGGCGCGAATGCGGCGGCAGACCTCAAAGCCATCGATATCCGGGAGCATTACATCCAAAAGCGCAAGGCAGGTGTCGGGGTTTTCCTCGAGCTTACTCAGTGCCTGCATACCGTTTTCCGCTTCAATAGGCTGATAACCGTTGCGTCGGAGGTTAATGACCACAAAACTGCGGATATTCGGTTCATCTTCAAGGACGAGTATCTTTTTCATGGTTATGCCTCTTTCTATATAATATTACGATTTAATATTGTAACATATATTCTTCAAATTTGGTAGTATAAATCTGAAATTTTCTATAAATCAGCAACAAATTGTTACACAAAACTAATGCTTGAAAAATGCTTACAATTAGGTTATACTGTATGAGCACGCCGGTGTGTTGGAATTGGCAGACGAGGCGGACTCAAAATCCGTTGGGCTTAAAACCCGTGCGGGTTCGACCCCCGCCACCGGCACCAAAACGAAAAATCCTGTTGGCTTCTGCCGACAGGATTTTTCGTTTTGTATTATTCATTTTTCGTTATTTAATATTCATCATTCATTAAAACAGGATTTTTCAATGAATAATGAATAGTTTAATGATGCTCGTTCGTGCCCTTGTCGCCGACACCGAAGTGCAGCTCCTTCATGCCTTCGACCTCGTCGCAGATGTCCTTGAGCTGGCAGACGCTGCAGTCAGTGGGCAGACCCTCCATGATGTGGGTCAGGGTGTTGGTGATAGCATCGACCTTCTTGGAATTTTCGAGCATGGCCTTGAAGTCCATGGTGGGGTCGGTCACAAAAATAACGGTGACATTCAGGACGTTGACATCCTTCTTGTACGCCTCAATGTAGCGATTGCCGACGGCCTCAAAGCTGATGCCTTTCTTAATTGCCTTTTTGCTGACGCGAACCTGCTCACGATGGCTCTCGGGGGACATTCTGACCATGTAGCCCTCGGGATAGACGTGGTATTTGCAGAACTCAATATCCTTGAGCGCACGGTAAACTTCCTCATCTTCGCCTTCAAGTGCGCCGATGCGCAGCAGAACGATCCTTGCAAAAGGGGTGTCCTTCTTGATGGCTTTGAGGTCGGGGCCGTAGAGCAGCACCTGGTCCTTGTTCACAAGCTCGGAGCTTGTGGTGGTGCAGATGTAGTTTGCAGAGCCGAGACCGAGAGCGCCCAGCTCATAGGCAGATTCCTTCTGAAGCACGAGCTCGGCCGCACCAAGGTCGTTCCAAGCCTTACGGGGGTTATAGTCCCAAACGGTGGGCTTGCCCTTTGAAAGGATCTCCTTCGTTGAATTAATAAGGGGGTTATACAGTTCCATAATTAATCTCCTTTACCGCTTTTTCTTCTGATTTAATTATATCCGATCGCAGGCAATAAACCTGTAGAAAATGCTACACATTTAAAATCTTGTTAATTATTTTGCATTATTTATATTAAAGCAGATAATGACGGAAAATGAAAGACCTTTTTTGCATGATTACGACACATTACAGAAATTGTATAGAAAAGCAGACCGGCTTGAACCGGCCTGCTGATATTTATGCGTCTTGGAGCTTGATGTCTTTATTGATTATCGAAATTTCCCTGAAAATGAGTATCGCAACGGTTATTGTGGCGAGTATATCGCTGACGGGCCCTGCATAAAGCAGACCCTCAACGCCCATCGTGCCGGCAAGAATGAATGCCGCAGGCAGGAAGTAGATAAGCTGTCTGGTCATTGTCGATATCATGGCATTGACGGGTTTGCCGATAGACTGGAAGAAGATGCCCGAGGGGATGATGAAGCCTACAAGGAATATAACGCCGAGGAAAATGTGGAAGCATTTGAGTGCAAACTGATTATACAGCTCGCTTTCCTGACCGAAAATATCGATGATCTGCTGTGTGAACAGCTGGAAGCAGCCCCAGCCAATAATGCCGACTATCAGTCCGACGGTTATCGTGCGGATATATGTCGCCTTGACACGCCTGTAGTTTTTAGCACCATAGTTGTATCCGACGATAGGCTGACTGCCGATACCGAGGCCGACCATGACGCTTATGATGATGGAATTGACCTTCATGACAATGCCGAGCGCCGCAAGCGGGATATCCGCACCGTAAACACTCTGCGCACCGTATGAGACGAGCAGATTGTTCATGCAGATGACAACGATGGTTGACGCAAACTGCGTAAAGAAGCTCGAAATGCCGAGCGGCAGGAATGAAAATGCGGTCTTTTTGTTGGGTATAGCACATTCAAGCGTGAATGTAACACCCTTGAGACGGGGAATGTACACAAGTGCGAGCACAAGATTCAGCGCCTGACCGATGATGGTCGCAAGCGCTGCACCGGCGACCCCCATGTCAAGGCCGAGGACAAACCAGGCGTCAAGGATAATATTCAAAAAGCAGCCTGCAAGGTTTGAAAACATTGCATACTTCGGATTACCCTGCGCTCGTATGATACTGTTTACCGTCATACTAACGCACACGAATGGAATGCCGATAAGCGTTATGCGGGCGTACTGCTTTGCGTACTCGTATGTCTGCGGATCAACGGTAGAGCCCCCGCAGAGAACGAGAACAGCGTCGATAAATATCTCCATCAGCAGCACCATGAGGATACCTGCCGCAAGCGAGATGGAAATGCCGTTGCCCATGGCACGCTCCGCTTCGCGATAGTCCTTTTGGCCGAGCTTGAGGCTGAAATACGCAACACAGCCGTCGGCTATCATCGTGCCTATGGCCATTGAGAAGGTCACGAATGGGAAGGTGAGGTTCGTTGCGGCGTTGCCGAGCATACCGACACCCTGGCCGATAAATACTTGGTCAACAATATTATATATCGAGTTTACCACCATCGATGCTATCGCAGGCAGCGCAAATTTTGTCATCAGCTTGCCAATAGGCTCAGTCTCAAACATCGCAAGCGAGTTGTTCTGACTCATTTCATATCACCGTACTAATCTAAAAAATTTCAACCAAAGAATGATAACACAATATAAATTTCAAGTCAACATGCATAAAATCAAAGTTCGAAAATTGTTAATAATGACTTAATATAAGCTGAAAAAATCATGCAGTAATTTTACTGCATGATTTTTCGTTATTTGCTGTTTTACTCAACCGTCAGCATGCCGCTTGCGGTATATATACATGTTCGTGTACGCGCCGAGAAGAATTATATACATGCACCAGTACATCCACAGCAGCGTTATGATTATTGCCGCAAGACTGCCGTAGGTCGTGTATCCGCCGCCGTAGACGATGTACAGCGAAAAAAGCCATGTAAACAGAAGCCACGCACCCGATGCTGCAAGCGCTCCGGGCAAAAGCTGGCGAAGCTTGAGCCGCATGCCGGGCACCCAGTGATATATGGCGATAAACACGCACGTCAGCAAAATGGCCACGACGATGAGCCTGAACTTTATGACTATGCGCACAAACGGCGACAATAGCGACAATGAACTGAGCCTATCGCCAAAAACGAGAAGCAGCAACAGCAGCACCATAATAAAAATGATACCGATCGTATACAGACATGCGAGCAGGCTGCGCCTCAGATATGAGCTGTACCTTGGACAATCGGCAATGTCCTCAACGCCGCGTATAAGCGAGGAAAACGCCCTGCTTGAAAGCCATATCGTGATGATGATCGATACCGGCAGTATGGCGTTCGGTGCAGAGTATATATCCGTGACGGCGGAGGTTATGATGCCCTGCATCGCGGCGGGGATGTAGTGGCTGACTATCTCAAAAAGTCTGTCCTCCTCAAGTCCTGTGAGTGGCAGGATGGTACTGACGAGCGCAATGAAGGGCACAAGCGATAAAAACATGTAAAACGCGCTTGCCGCAGCATGTGCGCTAATATTATCATCGCTTATTCCGTCTGTAAAATCTCGAATTTTCAGATATAAATTCTTCATGATCAAATCAAAAATTACCGCTTTCGATAGGAAAGCGGTAGTATAGCCTTCAGCTTATGATTTAACTTATAAGTGTAATGCGCTTTGACAAAATCTCGAAGTCTATCTCGCTCTTCCCGTGGCCACGCTCGCCGTCGAGCGACCAGTCAAGACTCGATGGAGCTTCGATATGCAGCGTCTCGGTCTGGAACAGGTCAAGAAATGGTGAGGAGTAGTCCTGCGTGAAAACGCCGGTCAGAATGCTCTGCCAATCGATGAGCGACTGCGGCTTGTGTACGAGCAGCACCTCAAACTTGCCATCGGATGTGTCGACAAGATCCGCCGGCAGCGTAAATGTTCCGGCAACGGAGGTAGAGTTGCAAACAGCGCCGAAAATGTAGTCACCTTCGTAATTGAACTCACCGTCTCTAAACTTGAGGTGGTATGACTTGAGCTTAGGCAGGTCCTTGACCGCATCAAGAATATATGCCGAGTGGCCGAAAACGTTCTTTAAGTTCTGTGAGGTCGTGTAGGAAAGCCATGAGAATGCGCCGAAAGCCGAGACATAGGCAAAGTAGTTGTCGCTAAATTTGCCGATATCGATCTGCCTGGGACTGCCGTTTGCAATGTGCATAGCGGCTGTGAGCATATCCGAGGAAATGCCCTGGCAGGAGGCAAAATCATTCGTACTGCCGGAGGGAATATATCCGAGCGGGGTGTGACTTCCGCCAAGGATCATGCCGGTAATGGTCTCGTTGAGCGTGCCGTCGCCGCCGATGGTGACGACGATGTCAAACTCAGCCGAGTACAGCCGTGCAAACTCGGTCGCATCGCCGCGCTTGCCGGTCGAGAAAACGCTCACGACATAGTCGTTTGCTGTGAAAATTCTGATAATATCGGGCAAAAATCGCAGAGAGATGCGTCTGCCGGAAACGGGGTTTATGATGAGCATCATGCGCTTTAGCTGCGCAAGGGGCTTAAAGTTATTTGCGTCCATTGAAATTCTACTCCAGAAAAATTAAAAAATGCCGTTTGTGAGACAGAAAAATGCCGCGGGGATGGAAAACAGCAGGCTGTCTATCCTGTCCATAACTCCGCCGTGACCGGGGATGAGGTTGCTGTAATCCTTGAGACCTGCCATGCGCTTTATAAGAGACGCGGCAAGGTCGCCGACTTGCCCGAAGCTTGAGCAGATAAGGCCGGTCAGAACACAGGTGACGAGGGAAATGCTATAATCGGTGCCCTTAAAGACAAAGTACAGGATAACACCTGCGACCATCGACGAAACGGCGCCGGTGACACTGCCCTCAATGGTCTTGTTGGGGCTTACCTTCGGCGCGAGCTTATGCTTTCCGAACCATTTGCCGCCAAAGAGCGCAAATGAGTCGCACATCCATGTGGAGATGCAGGCAATCGCAAAAATGGGTATCCAGTCCTGGCGCAGCGAAAGCTCCATTATCATAAGAAGGGGAACGGTCGGATAGACGAGAATACCGAGGCTTGCAAGAGTGCCGGGGCCGCTGATATCGTCCTTGCAGATGCCCACGATGAATACGGCAAACACGGCGAGGAAAAACAGCATGACCGAATAGGAGTTGCCCTCCATGAGGAAAATTCCGGCTGTGGCAAGCACTGCATAGATATACAATACCCAGCTCGTGCATTTTATATCCTTAAGGCTGACGGCGTGGCACATTTCCCAAATGCCCATGATGAGCGCCGCAAGCAGGAACAGAATGCGGGTCATGGGGGAAATGGCAAAGCATGCAACAACTAAAATTATGAGCACGCAGGCCGAAATCACTCTTGTTTTCATAAAGTTCCCTCTTTCCTCGGCTAAAGGCCGAAAATACAAACAATATCGCCCATAAATATAGCATAAAGCGGGATTTATCACAACAACAAAAATTAAATTTTGTTAAAAGAAACGCCCTGAAATTAAAAATTCAAAAAATAAACCTTGAAATCTGCGGCAAAAAATGTGATACTTAATTACAAATTTCGTCTTGATTAGTAGGGGCGGAGCAGATAGGAGAGAAGCGTGGACGACCGCAATATAGTTGAGCTTTTTTTGAACCGATCAGAAGAAGCTCTTGAGCAGACAACTAGTAAATATGGTCGATACTGCCACCGCATAGCATATAATATTCTCGGCAATGATGAGGACAGCGAAGAATGCGTAAACGATGCGCTTATGCGAGTTTGGGGGAGCATCCCGCCAAACGAGCCAAATTCGCTGTCATCGTTCATCGGCAAGATAACCCGAAACCTTGCGCTTGATAAGCTGCGTCAGAAAAACAGCGATAAGCGCGGCGGCGGGGAAACGCCGGTGGTGCTCGATGAGCTGGCCGAGTGTATATCCGGCTATGACGAGCTTGAGCGCAGAGCAGATTCGGCAGAGATAGTAGCGGCACTGAATAAATTTCTGGAAGATCTCAACACCGTTGAGCGGGGAGTGTTCATGCGTCGCTATTGGATGCTTGACCCCATTTCGGATATAGCAGAACGTTACGATATATCCGTTTCAAAAACAACAACGATGCTTTTCAGGTTAAGAGCAAAGCTTAAAAAGCACTTGATGAAAGAAGGAATTCCTCTTTGAGAAAAGAAGACTTACTTAAATACATAGGTTCGGTAAATGACCGCTATATTGACGAGCTGCTTGAAAGCGATATACAGACAGTGCCAAAAACCGGCGGATATAAAGGCTGGAGGACGTTGGCTGCCTCCCTCGCTGTTATCGCTATCGGCTCTGCCGCCATGTTTCTCGGTCTCGGTAAGGCCGATATCGGTACAACGGACATTGATGGGAACATTACGCATTTGCCGATGGCGGAAAATACCGTTGTTATGCTCGATGTAAACCCGAGCATAAGGCTCGAAGTGAACGACCGCAATAAAGTCGTTAAGGTCAACGCCGTCAACAGTGATGCCGAAAAGGTGACGGCCGATGTAAGTGTTGTCGGCAAAAAGTACGACGACGCCGTGAAAGTGACCGTTAAAGCACTGCAAAAAAGCGGCTATATTACCGAGCTTAAAAACTCGGTGCTCGTAACTGTCGTAGATGGCGACGAGGAGCGGGCGGAGGCCGTGCGCAAAACGATAGTGAACACCATCGTCAAGATAGATAAGAGCGTTGACTACGATATTTCGATCCTCAGTCAGACGACGACAAGCGACAAGACTCTGCGTGAGCTTGCCGAGGCAAACCATGTAACGACCGGCAAGGTGCTCCTCGCAGAGAAAATATGCAAGCTCAACTCTGAGTTCAGTGTCGAGAACCTTGTTAAGAACAATATCCAGACGATAAATCAGCTTTTGGTCTACACCGGCGTTCCCGAGACAGTCAAGCGCGTCGGCGAAGCGGCAGGCGTTGTTCCCGAGAAGCTGCGTTCAAGCCTCAAGCTCGACGAGATGAGCGGTGATGAGCTTATAAACTTCACCTGTGCACTGTCCGATTTCTACACTCGCCTGACCGACTATTACAGCGAAAACGACGTTGTTAAGCAGATAGGCTTCGTCCTCAATATCACCCAGGGCAAGGATTCAAGCGGAGATAAGCTTTGGGGCATCATCGCAGAGACAAGAAACCATGATATCGGCAGCTTAGGCGCGGTCTTCGGCTCGGGAGATACCAAAGTGAAGAACTGGTACCACCAGGGCGATGTTTATAAGGTCGCGAAATATGTCGAGGGTCTGCTTGATAAGGCAGCGTAATTAAATAACAGAATAAAGTTAACCGCCGTGGCTCTCGCCACGGCGGTTTTGTGCTTTTTTAGGTTTTGAATACGGGAACTGTATCCATGAAGTTCGTGCAGAAGCGTTGGAACACGGCTGCAACCTGCGCACGGGTCGCCATGCCTCTCGGCTCAAGCGTTGTGCCGGAAGTACCGTAAATGATCTTTGTGCCGACAGCCCACTGGAACGGCTGTGCCATGCCATGCGATATCTGCAAAACATCGGAGTAGCCGAGAATATTTGTTGAGTCTGCCAACGAGACATCAACGCCGACATAGTTCCTTGCAAATCGGAACAGAATGGTCACGAGCTGCTCACGCAGTATCGGGTCACCGTATCCGAAGGTGCCGTCGCCGTAGCCCTCAACGATGTTGAACATTGAAGCCCAGCGTATAGCCTCATAGGCGTAGCTGTCAGGGCTGACATCCTTGAAGCTTATGCCTTTGTCGGCGGGAACGATGGGGCTGCCTGCCACGCGCCAGAGCACAGTGACTATCATTTCACGGGTCGTAGCGTCGTCGGGGGCAAATACCGTGGCATCCGTGCCGTTAAAAAGGCCTGCCGAAACTGTGTATCTGACACTTTCATAGAACCAGTCGTTCATTGAAATGTCCTTAAACGGATTTGTCCAGCTATAATAAGCCTCGTTTGTCTGCTTTGCAAACAGAGCGATGATGTTATGCGCACGGCTGATGCTTATAAAGTGGTAGCAGTTATTTTCGTCGATTTCCACCGGCTGACCGTCAACGAGCACGGTCTTAATATTGTAGCCGGAGTCGGGAGATATCTGATACGACAGGTTCTCGCCCTTCGCAGCCATCATACTGCCCGGGGAAATGGTGCCGCCGTTAGACTGGATGACGGTGATGGGAATGTTGTACACGGGCGTGTCGTCCGAGAACGCGTCGTCGCCGGGATAGAGATCTGTGGTCGTTTCGCCCAGACTCCACTCGGCCTTGAATGTGCTGCCCGACTGGACATCCTTGACTCTCGAGCCTGCGACATGTATCGTGCCGTTTGCGTCCGACCAGCCACGCAGAGTGTAGCCATCTTTATAGATGTAGGGGAGGGTGACAGTGCCGCCGTCGTCTTCAAAAACGCCTTTCATCTTGGTGCCGCCGTTGCGGTCGAGCGTTGCGTTGCCGATCTTCACAGTGCCTTCGTTCATGATGACCGCGCCGCCGGTCGTGCGAATCCTTGCGTTTGCGCCGACGTTTAATGTTGCGCGGGTTTGTATCGTGAGCGTGCTGCCACCGGGGATGCCATGCGGATTGCCGCTGTCTAGAGTGGAATTTATGATAAACTCGCCGTCCTCAAGACTGAGGTTATATGCCGTGGGGTAATCGCCGACTACAGGCGAAGAGCGGAAGTTAAGCCCCGTGGTGCCGTATATCTTGCTGTTGCAGCTGGGGTCGGCCTTCTTCTGCGAGTACAGGAACAGAGCATAGTCATTCTTGGCGCTGTCCCAAAGGTATATCTTGCCGCCGTCTTTTACGGTGAAGTAGCCGTCAAACTGCTGCATGCTTTGTAGGTTCAGGTTGGACTTTATAACAGCCGAGTATTTGTCGGTGACAAGCCGTACATCGCTGTCGAGAGTTGCGTCGTCATGCAGATAGAACACGACATTCGTTGCGAGGGTAACATCGCCGCCGCCCTCAGTGTCGTTCGCGGCGTTTATCGCCTTGATGACCGAGTAATACTCAACGCCGTTGAAGTAGGCCTGCACCTCTTTAAAGTCCTTGTCGCCCATCGTTCCGGATGCGGATATGAGAACAGGGAAGAGAGCAACGCCCATCTTGATGTATTCCTCGGTGTTGCCGATGACCCAATAGCAGTAGTTGGTCTCGGGATGAGCGTCAACATAGAGCTTGAGCGCGCTCAGAGCGTTCTGCGTCGTGGTGCCTTCGACATTGACCTTCTCGTGCAGCACGCAGGCAGAGCTCGTTCCGTTAAAGTACTGTACACCGGTGGCAGCCGCGGTTGAGGCGGGACTGTAGGCTTGTTGACAGGTGCCGTAGAGGTAATAGCAGTATTTGATCGATGTCAGCGCGGCATAACCGACTATTGCACCGTACGCGCCGGTACTTGTCACGACACCATAGTTTGTGCAGTTGACGATCGTGCCGCTGTTCGCTCCGCCGACCAGACCGCCGGAATTACCGTCGGTTGTTGCGACCTCACATGATGACCAGCAGTTAGCGAGCGTACTGAAATTGAAGTCACCAACAATACCGCCTGCATTTGTTTTGGCTCTGACTGCTCCGCATATGCCGAGATTTTTAATTGTCGCGCCCATATTCACGTGACCGAACAGACCTTGATCATCGTCGCCTGTGTTGATGTATATATACTTTACTGTGTAGCCCTGACCGTCATAAATGCCCTGAAACGGGTTGTCGACATTGCCGATGGGCTTCCACGAGTTGCCGTCGACATGATACTTGTAGCTCATGTCAACATCGCGAGTCATGAAGAAGATGATGCCCTTTGTCTTGCGCGCTGCAGCAACATATTTTTGCAGCGCCTCAAGGTCGTCAATGCCGTTTATGCTGTATGCGCAGCCCTCAATGCCGTCAGAGCCTGTGGAATAGAGCTGGCTGACCGTTGCGGTAGCGGTGTAGTCGCCATCGTATTCCTCGTTCGGGTCGCTGTCCTGGAACTGGCCGGGAGCCATGAGCCTCGGGTAGTGGCCGGAATGGTCGCCCTCGCCGATGAGAGTGACGGAGTTGCGCCAACCGCTGTACTGGCCATTATTCTGCAAAAACACCCATGCGTTGAGCGCATCGAGCAGGCTCGTGGTCATGATATCGTCTATCTGCGTTGCTCTCTCAAGCGTGCAGTAGTAGTCGTCCTGCTCAAAGCCGTATGTAAAGGTGAGGATGTTTATCTCTGCGCCGGACGGAGCGCTATTATAGCCATTCTGAGCGGTATCTTTAAGATAGTAGCAGTTTTTGATGGCCGATTTTCCGAGGACGTCGCCTGCGATACCACCGGAGATACAGGTCTCACCGCCTGCGCAGAGCGTTGCACCGTAGGACACGCAGTTTTCAACAGTGGTATCGTCCATTCTGCCAACGATACCGCCGGTCTCGGACTCAGCCTCGATGCTGACATTTGCCCAGCAGTTTGTGATGGTGCTGCTTTCTGACCTGCCGGCGATGCCGCCGCAGTTATATTCGCCGACTATACCGCCGATAACACCGAGATTTTTGATAACGGCGTTTCTGATCCTGCCGAACAGGCCGACGTTATCGCCTCTTTCATCATATATGTACAGGCCGAAGACTGTGTAACCGCAGCCGTCAAATGTGCCGTTAAAGACGCGGGTCAGCGAGCCGCTTTCAAGAATGCTGTAATCGCAGCCGATCGGCAGCCAGCCGTCTGAATCGTTGCCGATCGCCTTGACGGATATATCGACGTCTTTTGTCAGATAAAAGGTGACATCATTGGTCGCGTGATTATCCTTGACGTAAAGTGCGAGCTTTTTAAGCTCTTCGCCGCTGTTTATGCTGTAATGACCGCCTGCAACGGCATCAATGCCGCTGTTGTATAGCTCGGTCATCGTTGCGGTCTCAATATATTTAACATTGTAGGGGTTAGTCTCATCGTCGACATCAAAGTGAGGCTCGTCCACGCGCTTAACACCCGAACCGTCGCCGGGATACAGATGCGTCGGGTGGTCGCCCTGAATTCTTGCAATACCGGCCGCAGAGCTGTCTATCTTCCAGTAGCGGTAAGTCGAATCCAATGCAAGATAGGAGACCCAGTGGTTGAGAACGTTAAGAAGCTTGACGCCCGATGCACTGCCGACAGCGACGGATCTTTCGAGCGTGAAATCCGAGCCGTCCTTGCTGAAAGCGATAAGTGCGGTCTGGCTGCCACTCGACTGGCCGCAGCCGCCGGCAATATCCTGCGGATAGTAGCAGTATTTAATGGTAGTGGAGCTTGAGCAAGCACCGACTATGCCGCCAACGCTCGTGTCGCCGCTGATGGTTGCAAAGTCAACGCAGTTGAGTATCTGCGCATTATCTGCCTTGCCGACGATGCCGCCGATGCGATCCTTTGCACTCATCTCGCCGTCAAACCAGCAGTTTGACACAGTACCTGTCATCAGCTCGCCAACGATAGCACCACAATTGTCACCGCCGGAGATAACGCCGAATACACCGACATTTTTAATAACAGCGTTTGCATTATTTACATAGCCGAACAGGCCGAGGCCGTTTGAGCGGCCGGTTATTGCCATGCCGGTGAGGATATAGCCTTGTCCGTCAAAGGTGCCCTGGAATGCGACCTTTTCGCTGTTGCCGATGGGCTCCCAGCTGTCGATGGTGTTTGTTATGAGAATATCTTTGTCTTGGAAGAAGATGACCCCGTCTGTCTTGAAGCCTTGGTTTACATAATCTCTAAAATATTTGAGCTCATCGGTCCCTGAAATGCTGTAGCAGCCGCCCTCAACGGCGTTCTGCTTGGCCTCGTACAGTGCGGTCATGGTCGCTGTTGCGGTATAGGTGCTTTCAACAGGGGCAACATAGTCAGGGTATTCGAGGCTGGGGTAGTTGCCGTCGACACGCTGCTTTGCGGTCGTCGAGGTGTCAAACACCCAATTGCGGTAATTGTGACCGTTTTTCTGCATGTCAAGCCATCCGTTAAGGAGGGTGAGCATGTTGCTGCTGGTCTTGCTGCCAACGGTCAGCTCCTTTTCGGCGAGCACCTCGGTGCTGCTTGTGGAGAAGCGGTAGACCGAATGTGCATTCGTACCGGTTTGGCTTCCGATTGCCTTATCGGCAGAGTAGTAAACGTAGTAGGAGTATTCAACAGTGCTTCCGCCGTTCAGGCTGCCTGCTATTGCGCCGACGTTTGCCGTGCCGGAAATGTATCCGTAGTTCGTGCAGTTGGTGATAGTGCCGCCGTTTACATTTGCGGCGATACCGCCGACATTATCTATGCCCGTAACATCAACTGCGTTCCACGAGTTTGCGATCTTTGCACCATTGAGATTTGCGGCGATACCGGCGGCATTGGTCTGACCGTTCAGCGTGCCCTCTACGCCTAGGTTCTTTATCTCGGCAGCCGAGCCGCTTACATAGCCGAAAAGAGCCTGGTCATTTTCCTGCGAATCGACTGCGAGCTTCAAAACGGCATAGCCGCAGCCGTCAAACACGCCCTTGAAGGCGGTGCCGACTGCACTGCCGATCGGAGTCCAGGTGACATTTTTAAGCTTTATATCGGAGGTAAGGTAGAAGGTGACGCCTTCTGTCAGCTTGCCTGCGTTGACGTATTCGGCAAATAGGCTGAGCTCGTCGGCAGTCGAGATGCTGTAGCTGCTTCCGGTCACTGCTTCCTCACCCGAAAAATCGAGATCGGACATGGTCTTTGCCGGGTTATAGCCGCAGGCATCAACAGCATAAGCGGGAAAGACCGCACTGCTGCAGACAAGACCGAAGAGCATAACGACTGTCAGAACGGAGCTTATTATCCTCTGAAATTTGTTTTTCATGCTAACGCCTCCGAGGGTACAAAGATACATTGTCATGATATCACAAAGGCATCGATTTTTCAATTAAAATAATAATCGACACAATATTATTGAAAACGACTGCGCGATGTGGTATAAATATTAAAGAAAATCAATGCGTTATAATACTTTCTTGAGGAAATTTGAACGGAAATGTCAAAGATAAAATACACACTCGGAATATTTTTGGCGGTCGTTTTAGTTATCGCAGGTGCGGTGTATATCTACTTTGCCCATTATGCGCCGCTTAAGCCCGATGCGGACACCGAGGTGACCGTGTGGTATGTCAATAACGACACGATGTGGCAGAGCTTTGCCGGACTTGCCGATAACTACAATAAGGGCGAGGGCGCAAAGTTCGGTGTTACCGTTAAAACAAAGGCGTTTGCCAGCAAAACCGAGCTATATAAGCAGCTGGATAAGGCGATAGACGAAAAGGGAAGTCTGCCGGATATGGTCGTGTGCGATACCGATTATGCAGCATACATGGCAAAAAACGGCGTTTTGGCTGATCTAAGCGCCTATTTCGGCAACTGGGAAGCATCAGAGTTTAACGCTGAGATGACGGAGGCTGCCTCCGTTGACGGAAGCCTTGTAGCCGTGCCGATAGCCGCTCAGGCCGATGTGTTCATGGTCAATATCAAGCTGTTTTCAGACTTCTCTGCAATATCCAATTTTGAAAAACTCTGCTCCGTCGCTGACGAGTATTATTCACGAAACGGCGGCAGCTTCTTCACGATAACCGACTACTCGCTGTTTTTCAGGACTGCGGCATCTCAGTTCAAGGACGAATTTGACGCTGAAAGCCCCTATGAAACGAGCAACAAAAACTGCAAGTACATATACAAGCTCCTGGCCGAGACCGCCTATAACCGAGGCTTCGGCGCAGGCGATGAGGGTGCGGCAAAGCAGGTGGGCGAGGGTAAGCTTCCGTGTGCGATAGTTTCGTCTGTGGATGTCATGCGCTATGCCTATGCCATTGACGCTGATGCGATCGATTTTGCGGCCTACCCATGCATGAAGGACGGCACGCCTGCCTATGTCGAAAAGGTCACCGGCATAACGATGACAAAGTCCGACACTAACTCCGAGCGGGCATCGGCGCTGTTTATCAAATGGTTTACATCGAACGAAAATAACTCCGCATTTGTCGGCGACAGCGGCTACATACCCGCCGCCGGTGCTGCTGTGAGCATTTCGGATTTTGATATATATTCAGAGCTTCAGACCGCGATAGCCGAGCGCCGCAACAAGTCCGAGCGCTATACCTTTGCTGCAAGTGCCGAGTATTCCGTCAACAGCAGAAATTTTGACGAAATACTCAACACGATAATGAATTCATTAAACTAACAGATATATGAGGTGAAACAATGGATAAGTTCAGAGTTTTAGAGATCAAAAAGAGCGTGTTTGAGAATAATGACCGTGAGGCCAACGAGCTTAGAAAGGAGCTCAAGCAGGAAAAGACCTTCCTGCTCAACCTCATGTCGTCTCCCGGCTCGGGCAAAACAACGACCCTTAAGGCTACTATAGCCGCGCTCAAGGATGAGATGCGCATCGGCGTTATGGAAGCGGATATCGACTCCGATGTCGACGCTCACACCATTGCCGAGACCGGCGCAAAGGTCATCCAGCTGCACACCGGCGGCATGTGCCATCTTGACGCAGGGATGACAAAGCAGGGGCTAGAGGGCCTTGGCACGGAGAATATCGATTTTGCAATCCTCGAAAATGTCGGTAATCTCGTGTGTCCTGCCGAGTTTGACACCGGTGCTGTCAAAAACGCGATGATCCTTTCTGTTCCCGAGGGACACGATAAGCCCCTCAAGTACCCGCTGATGTTCTCCATCTGCGATGTGCTTCTTGTTAACAAGATCGATGTCATGCCGTACTTTGACTTTGACCTTGAAGCTTGCAAGCGTTATGTAACAAAGCTCAACCCCAACATCAAGATCATCCCCATCTCCGCAAGAACGGGCGAGGGCATTGATGAATGGTCAAACTGGCTGCGTGAGCAGGTCAAACAGTGGAATAGCTGAAAAAACAGACCCGATGAAAAATCATCGGGTCTGTTTTTATAATCAAAGTTATGCAGGGTCGTAGGACTTGCTGACCTCATTGCCGTCTGCGTCGTAATCGATGCACTCCATGAGCCTCGGGTCAACGCGGCTCTGCTTTTTTATCGTCATGCCGACACCCTTATTGTTGAACACCCAAATGTAGTTGTTCCACACGCCGGGGTCTTTCTTTCTGAAAACGGTCGTCTCGTTGAGTCTGCAAAACTTTGCACGACCTTCGGCGGTATCCAAAAGATCGCCCTCGCCGGTGTAAAACAGCTCGTCGTTATAGTGGTAATTATCTTCCTCTTCAATCTGCTTTTTGACCTCTTCTCTGCTCATTAAAGCACCTCCGCAATTTTTTTAGATTGTAACACGATATTATTATTCTTTCAAGAGTTATAAGGAAAAAACGGGCGTGTTCGACCGATTTGTTTCGCCTGAACGGTTATAATTGTATATGAACGAATTGCGTTCAAAGCCTTTTTGTGTTGAAAAAAAGCTCGATATAGTGTATTCTATATACAGTGTTCGGATTTGCCTGAGGGCCTGATGCCCGCGAGCCGATCAAAGATCATTAAATTGAGGAAATTGATTTGAATTTGCATGATTTTTTTGAAAACGGACAGTATTTAGCTTCAAAAGCGTGGAACAGCAAGGGCTTTTGCCCGGTGCTATTTGTGTTATCGCTGTTTGCGCTTGTGACGGAAACGCAGCTTCCCGTCATGTATCTGCTCGTTGCGGTCACGGTTTTGCTGCTCGTTTTCTGTGACGATCTGCTGTCGATAGTCTGCCCGCTACTTTGCATTTTTCTGCTTTCAACAAAGTATTACACTGACTATACTTCACTCGTGCCGTATGTGCCATATGCTGCCGTGCCGTTTGCTATAGCTGCCGTGTTCAACCTTGTACATTACCGCAGACCAATTGTAAAGGGCAGGTTTACCATGCCGCTGTGCGCAGTTTCGGCGGCGCTGCTCATCGGCGGTGTCGGGACTATCTCGGCAAAGGATTATTTCAGACCGACTAGCCTTTATTATATGCTCGGTCTCGGCGTTGTTATGCTCGGCCTGTATTTTCTCGTTAATTCCCGACTCGAAAACGATAGAGAGTACGACCGTGTTGAACGCATGGCGGACATTCTTTTCACAGCGGGCCTCGTTGCCTCGGCAGTGGTGCTCAGTTTCTATGCCGTTAATCTTGAACGCTTTATCGAAAAGGGGAGCGTACTGTTTTTTAAGCCGAGAAACTATGTCGCGAGCGTCCTTCTAATGACGCTGCCTGCATCGTGCCTTTTGATCGAGCGGCGCAGGATACATCTTATAGGTTATGCCGTTATGTGTCTTGCACTTGTCATGTGCGGGTCGAGAAGCGGCCTGCTTTTCGGCGCAATGATCGGCTTTGTCAGCGGCGTTTATATTTGCCACCTCAGACGGGAGAGCATCGCCGAGCACAAATGGTATAACTGGGCGTTTCTTGTTTTAGTCGCCGTGCTTTGCTATGTCGGTGTTAAGTATATTCCCGTTTTATATTCGAGCAGACTTGTCGAGGGCAGCTTCATATCCTCCAGTGAGACAAGAGTAAGCTTCATTGAACTTGGAATTAAGGATTTCCTTGCCTGCCCCATAAACGGTGTCGGTCTCGGAAACACAAAAAATGTAGGAATATTCAAAGCTATCGTACCCGGCAGCCTCGTGTTTTATCACAATGTCATCATTCAGGTCATGGGCTCTATGGGCACTATCGGTGTAATGGCATACTGTTGGCTGTTCGGAGAGAGAATGCGCCTTATAGTCACAAATCTGCACAGCAAGCAGATAATCTTCGGCTTTTCCTACGCCGGAATACTTGCTATGTCGATGACTAACCCGGGCATATTCTGCCCGTTCCCCGAGGCTGCACTTCTCATCATCATGTTCTCGATAGCTGAAAAAGAGGCGAAAAGGCAAAATCAAGTATATATGGTGGAGGATAGTGTATGAAAAAAGCCATAAGCATCCTGCTGGTGCTAGTGCTGCTGGTTTCCCTTGCGCCGCTGTCGGTGTTTGCGGCGGGGGACGAGTATGAGACTATCACCGGCACGGTCATGTTCAATGCCGGACATGACGATTCGAAAACGGATCACCCCTGCCCGTTTACCTATAGCGATGAGTATTTTGCTCAAACAGGCTATAACTACAGGCAGGATCTCGCGACCGTGACCATGGCAATGTGCTTTGCGGCGGGTAATGTTGCCGATCCCGCAAGGTACAAGGAAGGCCCTGCAAACCTTATCGATTTCTTTGATCAGATAGGCTTCAAGGATTTCGAGGCCAACAAGGACTATACCGAAAGACCCGGCAGAAACACCTTCGGCGTAGGCATTGCAAACAAGGTCATATACATAGACGGCGAGAAATACACCGTTATCGGTATCGGCCTGCGTGGCTGCGGCTACTATGCCGAATGGGCAGGCGACCTGAATGTCGGCCTTGAAGGCGAGCACACGGGCTTTGCCATCTGCCGCGACACGGCGCTTGCGTTCCTGAAGGAGTATCTTGCCAAGCACACTGAGATAAGCGGAAAGATCAAGCTCTGGTGCACCGGCTACAGCCGTGGTGCGGCCGGAACCAACATGCTCGGCGGCGCGATAGATGATATCATTGCCTCCGGCGGCAGCATCGGCAAGAATGTTGAGCTGACGGCAGACGATGTTTACTTCTACTGCTACGAGCCGCCCATGGGTGCAGATGTCAATAAAATCGGCAGCAGCATCTACAATAACATCCACAACATCGTTAACTACAATGACCTCGTCGTCAAGGTCGCGCCCGAGTGCATGGACTTCGGCAGATACGGTGTCGATCATGTCCTGCCCAGCGCAAAGCTCGACGATAACTACGACGTGCTCAAGGCTGACATGCTCGAGGTGTTCTCGACATTTGAAAACGCGGGCAAATATCGCATTGATGACTTTAAGTATGTGACTGTCACGCCCAAGGCGACGATCTCAAAGATATTAAATCTCAAAAACGGCATTACCATGACACAGGGCGAGTTCCTCGATCGCTTTGTCCAGAAGTTGTTCACCGAGGTGTTCACCAAAAGAGCTGAGGTCTACGCCGCTCAGGACGACATTTCAGAGATCGTCCTGCCGCTCATCGGCACATATCCCGACCAGTGGGATACATTCGTTGATATACTCAGCAAGAATGCGGCAAAAAACATCGGCGAGCTTATCTATGTGATAAAGAACAAATCCACTGAAGAAGTCGTGAACTTTGTTGCAAACCTGTTCCTCGATGCCATGCGTGATGCCGGCATAACCGAGTATAATTTCGAGCAGGTCAAGAAGATGGTAAAGCCCCTTACGCTTACCGTCATCAAGATAGTCACAAAGTGCCCCGACGAGTTTGCAACGCTCATTTTCAACATTGTCGGCATTATGTCCGCCCACTACGGTGAGCTCGGCATGTCATGGATGATGTCCATTCCCGACGACTACATGAACTCCAAGCCTGATGCAATCATCAACAACCTGCCGTTTACCGATGTCAGCATGGGCTCGTGGTTCTATGACAATGTCAAGTATTGCTACGATAACGGACTCATGATAGGCGCCGATGCAAAGAGCTTTGCTCCCGAGGGCGCGGTGTCAAGGGGCCAGGTCGTCACCGTACTGTACCGTCTTGCTGGCTCTCCGTCCGTTGCAGGCAAGACCTGCCCGCTGACCGATGTTGACTCAAGCTGGTGCAAAGATGCGATCATCTGGGGCTATAATGCGGGCATAGTCATGGGCTATGACGACAACACCTTCCGTCCCGATGAGAGCGTTACCCGCGAGCAGCTTGCCGCATTTGTGTACAGATACGCAAACGACGGCTCGGCAGCTTCGGGCAAGACCTCGGCCTTTACCGATGCTGAATATATCTCAGATTACGCCGTGCCGGCAATGAACTGGTGCATTAACAAGGGCGTTATCATCGGCATGGGCGACGGTACGCTGTACCCGCAGGGCTGCTCTACAAGAGCGCAGTTTGCCGCAATGATCTCAAGACTTGCTCTTGCCGGTTAAAAAGAATAAAAATATCAAAATCAGCCGTTTCTAAAACGGCTGATTTTCTTGTGATTTGTGAATAAACATGATATAATATTATGATAAATTAAAGCGGAGGCTCTCAATGGATAAATTCAAGCTCGTTTCGCCGTATGCGCCCATGGGCGACCAGCCTGAGGCGATAGATACGCTTGTAAACGGCATAGAAAACGGCATAGATGAGCAGGTGCTTTTGGGCGTTACCGGCTCTGGCAAGACCTTTACCATGGCAAGTGTCATTGCAAGACTCAACCGCCCGACACTCGTTCTTGCACACAACAAGACCCTTGCTGCGCAGCTGTGCGCCGAATTTAGAGAGTTTTTTCCCGAAAACGCAGTTGAATACTTCGTTTCCTACTATGACTACTACCAGCCCGAGGCATACATCCCGCACACCGATACATTCATCGAAAAGGACAGCTCCATAAATGACGAGATAGAGCGCTTAAGACACAGCGCAACGTCCAGCCTTTTTGAGCGTCGGGATACCATCGTTGTGGCTTCCGTTTCCTGCATTTACGGTCTCGGAGACCCCATTGACTATAAAAACATGGTCATCTCGCTCAGACAGGGTCAGACCAAGAATTTTGACGAGCTTTTAAAAAAGCTTATTGAGATACGCTATGAGCGTAACGATATTGCCTTTGAGCGCAACATGTTCAGGGTGCGTGGCGATACCGTTGAAATTTTCCCCGCCTATTCAAGCGATAAGGCAATAAGGGTAGAGTTCTTCGGTGATGAGATCGACCGCATCAGCGAGGTCAATGTCGTGACCGGCACAGTGCTCAGATACTTAAGCCACGCTGCCATTTACCCTGCAAGTCACTATGTCGTCAGCAAGGAGAGAATGGCAAAGGCGATCGACGATATCCGCGCCGAGTGCGAGGAGCGAGTGAAGTTTTTTGAGGAAAACGGCAAGCTTCTCGAAGCACAGAGAATATCGCAGCGTACAAATTATGATATCGAAATGATGCAGGAGCTCGGCTACTGCACGGGCATAGAAAACTACTCGAGGATAATATCCGGTAGACCCGTCGGAAGCGCGCCGATGACGCTGCTTGACTATTTTCCTGATGATTTTCTGTTGTTTGTCGATGAAAGCCATGTGACACTCCCGCAGGTGCGTGCAATGTACCGCGGCGACAGGGCCAGAAAAGAAGCCCTTGTCGATTACGGCTTCCGCCTGCCTTCGGCGTTTGACAACAGACCGCTTAAGTTTGAGGAATTTCAGGAGAGGGTACACCAAGCTGTGTATGTCTCCGCAACACCGGGCGATTACGAGCGTGAAAGGGCGGGGCAGGTCGCAGAGCAGATAATCAGACCCACGGGACTTCTCGACCCCGAGATATCGGTGCGCCCCATCGAAGGACAGATAGACGACCTCATCGGCGAGATAAACCGGCGCATTGAAAAGCAGCAGCGAGTGCTTATAACGACCCTGACAAAGAAAATGGCGGAGGATCTGACCGAATATCTCGGCAATGTCGGCATCAAGTGCCGGTACATGCACCATGATATCGACGCTATCGAGCGTATGGAGATAATCCGCAGCCTGCGCCTCGGCGAATTTGATGTGCTCATCGGCATAAACCTTTTGCGAGAAGGACTTGACCTTCCGGAGGTGAGCCTTGTTGCCATCCTCGATGCCGATAAGGAGGGCTTTCTGCGCAGCGAAACGAGCCTTATCCAGACCATCGGCAGAGCAGCAAGAAACGCAGACGGCTTGGTCATCATGTATGCCGACACTGTCACTCGCTCTATGCGGCTTGCCATCGACGAGACCGAGCGCCGCCGTGCAAAGCAGGCAAAGTATAACGCCGAGCACGGCATCGTTCCCAAAACGATAATCAAAAGCGTCCGAGATATGATAGAAATATCGTCCGACGCATCGAGCGCCGCCCACAGAAAAGACGGTGTAAAGATGACGCGGGGCGAGCGCAAGGCACTTATAGCCGAGCTTGAAAAGCAGATGAAGGCCGCCGCAAAGATGCTCGAATTTGAACTTGCGGCAGAGCTTAGAGACAGAATAATCAGACTTCGCGGCGAGGAATGATAATGAAACTACTGATATTAGACGGAAACAGCATAGTAAACAGAGCCTTTTACGGCATTCGGCAGCTCAATGCACCTGATGGTACGCCCACAAACGGCATATATGGCTTTTTGGCAATCTTGCATAAGCTGCTCGACGGCGAAAATCCCGAGTCTGTCTGCGTGACCTTTGACCTTAAAGCGCCGACCTTCCGCCACCTGCGCTATGACGGCTACAAGGCACAGCGCAAGGGCATGCCGGAGGAGCTTGCGGTGCAGATGCCGGTTCTAAAGCAGGTGCTTGATACTATGGGCATCCTGCGTCTTGAGCTTGAGGGCTTCGAGGCCGACGATCTTCTCGGAACTGTGAGCAAAATTTGCGAAAAAACCGGCTGGGACTGCCGCATTGTCACCGGCGATAAGGACAGCTTCCAACTCATTAGCGAGACAACGCATGTCTGCCATGTGAAAAGCCGCATGGGGCAGACAGAGACTAAGGAGTACACACCCGAACTGTTTAGGGAAGAGTACGGCTTTGACCCCATACACATTGTTGACCTCAAAGCCTTGATGGGCGACTCGTCGGACAATATACCGGGCGTTGCCGGCGTCGGAGAGAAAACCGCAATGGATCTGATCCGGCGCTACACGAGCATTGAGTATATCTATGCAAACCTCGATGAACTGGAAATTAAAGAGGGAGTGCGCAAAAAGCTCAGAGACGGCATGGAAAGTGCCGAGCTATCATATGAGCTTGCGACCATATGCACCCAAGCGCCGATAAGCTTTAAGCCCGAGGATGCACTTTGGAATAAAAATTATAAGCCTGAGCTCTATAGCCTTTTTAAAAAGCTCGGATTTAATAAATTCATTGAAAAATGGGGCATTACAGAGACCGAAGCGAAAGTCGAAAGCGCAGCTATTGAGCACTTCCCTGTAATTGACGATGCTGATTTCGAGACGATATATGCGGCAGTTAAGGCGACGGAACTTGTCACAGTGCAGATGAGTGACGATTTTGACAGCATTGAGCTTTGCGACGGAAAAAGCGTCTACACGGCTCACTGGGACGGTTTGGGCGATGACTATAACAGCCTGCTTAAACTCGTGTTTTCTGCCGAGACCAATAAAGCGTCCCACAATGTAAAAGACCTAATGTCTAAGCTCATTACTGAAAACTTGCCCTTGGATGGCTTTGTGTACGACACTGCTCTGGCTGCGTATCTTCTCGAATCCACCGAGAGCGACTATCCCTTAGAGCGGGTGAGCATGCGCTATCTCGGCACCGAGCTTCACGGCACGGAGGCAATATACAAGCTCAAACCCGTGACCGAGGAAAAGCTTAAGCAGCTTGACATGGAAAAGCTTTATTACGAGATCGAGCTTCCGTTGTGTCAGGTGCTCGCCGATATGCAGTCGGTCGGCTTTTTAGTCGACAGAGCGGCACTCAGCGAGTTTGGAGCAAGCCTTAACGATGATATAGAAAAGCTTCGAAATGAGATATGGCAGCTTGCCGGAGGTGAGTTCAACATTAATTCGCCAAAGCAGCTCGGCGAGGTGCTGTTTGACCGCCTGATGCTGCCCTCGGGCAAGAAAACAAAGACCGGCTGGAGCACAAATGCCGATGTTTTGGAAAAGCTCAGGGGGAAGCACCCGATAATCGAGCGCATTTTGGACTACAGAATGCTCACAAAGCTCAAATCCACATATGCAGACGGCCTTTTAAAGCTCATTGAGCCTGACGGCAGGATAAGAACGAACTTCCAGATGACTGTTACGGCAACGGGCAGACTTTCAAGCACCGAGCCCAATTTGCAGAATATACCCATCCGCAAGGAGCTTGGCGGGCAGATACGAAAAATGTTTATCGCCTCAAAGGGCAAGGTGCTCGTCGATGCAGACTACAGCCAGATCGAGCTGCGCTTGCTTGCGCATATCTCAAACGACAAGCACATGCAGGAGGCGTTTGCAAGCGACGAAGATATCCATGCAGTTACCGCATCGCAGGTGTTTGATACTCCGCTTTCCGAGGTCACGAGCCTGCAGCGCAGCAGAGCAAAGGCGGTAAACTTCGGCATCGTCTACGGCATTTCGGCATGGTCGCTTGCACAGGATATCGGCGTTTTCCCGAATGAGGCAAAGGCATATATGGATGCTTATCTTGATAAGTATAACGGCGTGCACGAGTATATGAAGCACATCGTTGAGCAGGCCAAGGCCAACGGCTATGTAAAGACCCTGTATAATCGCCGCAGAGCTCTGCCTGAGCTTAAATCCTCCAATTTCAATATGCGTTCCTTTGGTGAAAGGGTAGCGCTCAATATGCCCATCCAGGGCACGGCGGCGGATATTATCAAGCTTGCGATGGTCAATGTTTATAGGCGCCTCAAGGACGAGGGACTTAAGTCAAAGCTCATCCTCCAGGTGCACGACGAACTTATATGCGAGTGCCCCGAGGAGGAAGCGGACACGGTCGTCAGAATTCTTTCAGAGGAGATGAGCGGAGTTACAAAGCTTTCGGTGCCGCTCATAGTTGATGCAAAACGAGGACATAGTTGGGCGGAGGCACACTGATGTTAAGCTATGAACAAGCGGGGCTCGTGCTCGACGAGCTGGCAGACGAATTGCCCGAGGGCATTTTTGAAAACTTAAACGGCGGAGTTAACTTTGTCGAGAAAGCGGTCGTTGCCGAGGATGGCAGATATACTCTCGGCACGTATTTCCGTAACGGCATGGGCAGATACATCGAGCTGTACTACGGCTCGTTTGTCGAGCTCTATGGCGAGATGGACGACGAACTTTTCAAGCGCAGGCTCAAAAACACGCTGCACCATGAGCTGACGCACCACATCGAAAGTATGGCAGGTGACAGGAGCCTTGAGCATTGGGACGACAGACAGTCCGAGCTATGCGGCTTTAACGGCATCAATGTCGGCAGCATACTCTTTGTCTGTGACGACAATGCGCTCTCTATGGCGGCCGAAGCGGTGTTCAACGCCAATAAGCAGGGACACAGCGCTGTCGTGACGGCGTATTCGGCTGGGCTGAGCGCAGGCAACGTACTTGCGCCTAAGTTCGTCAAAGCCTGCGAGAACTTGAATATCGGCTTGCCAAATCGTATACCCGTTGAGATAACAAGGGAGCTTCTTTCGTCATATGATATCGCACTGTGCATGACACTTGCGCAGACCGATGAGTTATCAAGGCGATATCAAGACCTTGACGAACGCGTCATGTGCCTTGCTGAGGACGATATTAAGCCACCTGCGCTGGCGCTTGGCTGGAAAAAGACGCTGGAGCGCCTTTCGGATGAGGTCCTGGCGGTAATTGACGAGCTCGAGCAGGAGGCAGCCGATGCATTTTGAAATTGCAGATGTGAGCCTTGAGCATATAGCTGAGATCAATGAGCTTGAAAAGCTCTGCTTTTCGCTGCCGTGGTCAAGGCAGGCACTCATTTCGCAGCTTCCCGATGACATGCACATGTTTATCGCAGCCATCGGAGACGATGGGCAGGTGCTGGGCTATGTCGGTATGATGTATGTCCTCGACGAGGGCTATATTTCGAATGTTGCCGTCTCGCCCGAGCATAGAAGACTCGGCATAGCTGACACCCTTATAAACGCCCTTATCGACAGGGCAAATGAAAAAGACCTCAGCTTTGTGACGCTTGAGGTCAGAAAGAGCAATGTTCCGGCAATTGAGCTTTATATAAAAAACGGATTTTCCGAAGTCGGCCGGAGGAAAAACTACTATACCAAGCCGACCGAGGATGCCATATTGATGACAAGATTTCTTAAGTGAGGATAAAACAGTGAAGATATTAGCGTTTGAATCTTCGTGCGATGAAACAGCCGTTGCGGTAGTTGAGGACGGCAGAAAGGTTTTGACCGATCAGATATTCTCTCAGGCGGATCTGCACGCCATTTATGGCGGCGTTGTGCCGGAGATAGCGTCAAGAAGCCATGTCGAGGTCATATCCATGCTATCCGAGAGAGCAATTCAGGCCTCAGATATCAAAAAAAGCGACATTGATGCGGTTGCGGTGACCTATGCGCCGGGGCTTATCGGCACGGTGCTCGTGGGGCTCAACTTTGCCAAGGCTGTTGCGCTAAGCCTTAATGTGCCACTCATACCGGTGCACCACATAAAAGGTCATGTCGCGGCAAACTACATAGCCTATCCCGAGCTTGAGCCGCCGTTTCTCTGCCTTGCGATCTCCGGCGGCAATACGCTCATAATCGATGTTCGCAGCTACACCGACCTCAAGGTCATAGGCTCTACCCGTGACGATGCGGCAGGGGAGTGCTTTGACAAGACTGCGCGCGTTCTCGGCCTGCCTTACCCGGGCGGCAAGCCCATTGACCTTCTGTCCCAGGGCGGCGACGATAAAAAATATCACCTGCCCAGAACGCATATCGAGGGAAGCCCATATGACATGAGCTTTTCCGGTCTCAAGACTGCCGTTATCAACATCGTTCACAACGCCGAGCAGAAGGGCGAGGAGATAGACAAGCCTTCGCTCGCAGCTTCATTCACCGCTGCTGTCAGTGACAGCTTGGTACCACGCACGATGATGGCTGCAAAGGAGCTTGGCTATAAAAAGATAGCCGTTGCAGGCGGCGTTGCGGCAAATTCGAGGATAAGGGCGGATTTCAAGGCTGCCGCCGAGAAAGCGGAATGTGAACTATTCGTGCCGCCGCTTAAGCTCTGCGGAGACAATGCGGCTATGATAGGCTGCCAGGGCTACTATGAGTTCCTTGCCGGAAACACGGCCGGAAGCGATCTGAACGCATACGCCAACATGGAGCTTTGAGAGGTGCACGATGGGAATTCACGACGGTCACCGTCAGAGAATGAAAAGCCGCTTCTTAGAGGTCGGCTTAGATGGATTTAACGACCACAACGCGCTGGAAATGCTGCTGTTCTACGCTTTGCCCCGCAAGGATACAAACGAGCTTGCACACGAGCTTTTAAACCACTTCGGCTCGCTTGCAGCCGTGCTCGAAGCTGATCACAAGGCTCTCAGCGAAATCGACGGAATAGGGGAGAACGCCGCGGTCTTACTAAAGCTCATTCCCGATATAAGCCGCCGGTACATGGAGGAAATCACTGCTCCGAGGAAAAGCGTTGAGTCGGCAGATCAGATCGGAAGATATTTTATGGCCAAGTTCATGTACTTGCAGGACGAGGTCTGTTATGCGCTGCTTTTGGATAATGCAAACAGAGTCATCACCTGTAAGCCGATAAGCAAGGGTGTTGTCAATGCGACCGAGGTTGGCGTGAGGATGCTCATTGAGCTTGCGATGAAGTATAAGGCTACGGGTGTTATAATTGCTCATAATCACCCGGGCGGTATGCCTGATCCCTCCAGAGAGGACGAGGACTGCACGGAAACTGTCAAAAATATGCTTGATGTTGTTGGCGTTAAGCTGCTTGACCACATCATCGTTGGAAGCGGAGTATACTACTCACTCAAGCAGAGCGGAGTTATGTAAACAATTTTCTGTTTCTATTTTGTTATCTATTTCGATTTCAGGGCTTGCGGGTTTATAGCAAAAGCGAAAAAATTGTTGATTACACAGGTGGTTTTGCGTGTTGAAAAACCTGTTGAAAATGTTGATAACTATATGAATAATAATTATTGCGATATGTTATGGTAACTAATTTGCAACCTTTTGCACACAAAAAAGCCTTGTATATCAATGCCTATAATTTTTGAATTCTTCATAGTTTGCAATTAAGTTACAGCAAATAATACAAATTGTAATTATAATTTCAATTGACTTTGTTTGCACATTATGCTAAAATATCAAGGCTGTGGTTTGCTGGTGTAGCTCAGTCGGTAGAGCAGCTGATTCGTAATCAGCAGGTCAGGTGTTCGAGTCACCCCACCAGCTCCATAAAAAACCTGTTGGCTTCTGCCAACAGGTTTTTGCTTTTTTTACTTCTTTCTTAAAACTATTGAGATGAAATTAAGGTACTTGCCGCCGCCGGCCTCCATCGATTTGCGGTCGCCGACTGCGTATTCGTTGTCTTGCTTTAGCCAATCAGACCAAACCTCGTCGTTACTCTCCATCTCCTTGACGCTCAGGACTTCTGCTCCAATGCACTTTGAGACCATGTCAGTCCAATACTTGACATCGTGCATGTATTCAAGCTGCTCCGGCGTCCATGAAAGCAAAAGCTCGGGCGGCAGATCATCGTGACAGTCCTTTTTCATGCCGGGGATGGCGATATAGACATAGCCGCCGGACTTTACGAAGGGAAGAAGCTTTTCGTCCAGGAAACCCTCGTCTCTCCCGAAGTAGTTGTACGAGTCGGTGCTGACGATCGCATCGAAAAAGCTCTTTTCAAACGGCAGAGCGGTCGCATCGGCTTTGACGGGTATGAGCCTGTCAGGGGACACACCCATACTGTCAAAGAACTTCCTGTTCTCGGTAGGATCACTCCAAAGATCGGCGGCGTAAACGGTGAAGCCGTATTCCTTTGCAAGAAAAACACTTGTCAACCCTTGACCGCTGCCAAGGTCACATACAATGGCGTTTTCGGGTATCTTGTGCTCAAGCAAAAGTTCCTCTTCGAGCTTTATGGGGTTCGGCCCCATTATCATTTTCATAAGATCGGGAGTACAGTATTTTTCACTTATTATATATTTCATTGTATTTCCTTTCATGTGTGTTCGATAATAAATCGGTCGATGTGTTCTTTGAGCAAGGCAAGGCTTTGCCCTTTATCCAAATAATCTGAGCTGCTTATGAGCAGGAACATCGGTGCGTAGTATTCGAGTGCGAGAAGTCTGGGATCGGCGCTTATAGGCATACCATCAGTCATCATTTGTGCAAATATGCTCTCCATGTAGTCAACGGGGCCTGTCATGATGCAGCTATGATATAACTGTGCCATTTCCTCGTCACGGTATTGCTCCAATGAGAGCATTTTACGGAAGTTTCGGGCAAAATCATCCTGCGTCCAAAAAATGTACTGCGCCAAAGTAAACCGCCTGACGCTGTCCCACGAAACTGATTGCTTGCAATCTTGCTCCTCGGGTACTTGATATTGCTTCGAGCGTTCAGCGTCGATTTCAAACATTCTTTCGACGATGCTGTCAAAAATGTCCCTTTTGTTTTTGTAATGCTTGTATAGTGCGCCCTTTGTCATGCCCAGCTCGCCGGAAATGGTGCTGACCGAAACGGCATCAAAGCCATCTCTGGCAAACAGATGCAGCGCGGTCATCAAAATTTTTTCCTTTGTGTCAGTCATCAATACACCTCCAATGGTAAACGACCGTTTACATTATAGTAAACGGTCGTTTTCTTGTAAAGTATTATTTTATATTAAACTCGATTTTAATATCATTGACCATCAGCTCGGCCTTACCTGCAGAGCCGGTCGTTTTGACGTATGTGCCGCCGCAGCCACCCTTGAGGGAGATGACATGCGGCCCGATGATATCAAGCTTATCGGTGCAGCTTAAAATGACGGGCTCCTGATAATACACGGCGGGGTTTCCGAACTCATCTCTCGCGTATATCCTGACGGCGGCGACATCGTAAGTGTCGCCATCGGTGAGCTCGGTATGGCTGAGTTCGACCTCAAGATGCGCTACCTGCCCGGGTTTTTTGATGACCGATTTTACGACTTTGCCGTTTTTCACTGCATCAAAGCGCCATTCGGTTGCTTCGCCGCCCCAGTTGCTCACATATTTGCCGTAGAGCTCAACGCCGTCGGAAAATCTAAGCCCATTGAGCAGCATCAGCTTTCCGAGCTTCAGCAGATACTTCGGCGGCAGAGCACTTGTGCCGTACTTTGCGACCGCACACAGGCACTCCTTGAGCTGTTCTGCGGTCTTGCTGTCGAAGCTTTCCTGTGTTTCGAGCAGATCACCGATGAAATCGTCAATGACGACAGGCGGATGGGGCAGTGCCGGATAGCTCGAACTATTGGGGTAAAACTCCTTTACGAGCAATCCATTTTTATAAAGTCTCACGCTGTCGGCATTGGTGAACACAAAGACACTGCCGATATTACCGGCGGGGTGCTCGCCTATATCCATCGACGAGGAAACGACGCAGCAGGGCGCTTCCTCGGACTGACTTGCATATACGGCGGCTGCCAGCTTCGGGTTTCTGAACATGTCCATTACTCCGTGGTAGCAGATGCCGTCGCCGCTGCCGAAATCCTTATGGGTGTTGTAGTCGATCATACACCACGGGAAAATACCGCAAATATCGTCGGCTGCATACATTGCATCAAGCACCTTTGTGTGGCGCATAGCGTGGCTCAGACGATGACGTTCGTCATCAAAGGGCTTGGTGGGGAACATGTGCCCATTGCACTCGGAAACAAGATACGGACGGCGCTTGTTAGATGTTACTCTCTTTTTTGCCTTCAGACCGGCGTTATCGCCGCTGTGCGAAAAATCGTTAAATGCGTATACATCCTCAAGCAGGCTGCTTTTTTCAATGAACCTGACACCGCTGGTCTGCCTTGAGCAGTCTAGCTTGTGGGCAACAGCGTTTGTTTGCTTATACAGCTCGTCGTCGTCCTGCGATTCGTTTATTCTGACACCCCAAAGGATTATTGAGGGGTGATGCATGTATTGTATGACCATATCGCGCGTGTTTTCGACCGCCTGATCCTTCCATGCGTTGTCGCCGATATGCTGCCAGCCCGGTATCTCGGTAAACACTAGCAGGCCGAGCTCGTCGCACCTGTCTAAAAAGTGCTGCGACTGCGGGTAGTGCGAGGTGCGCACGGCGTTGACACCAAGCTCATGCTTGAGGATATCCGCATCAAGCCTTTGCATGGACTTCGGCATCGCATAGCCTACATAAGCAAAACTCTGGTGCCTGTTAAGGCCGCGAAGCTTCATTTTTTTGCCGTTCAGATAAAAGCCGTTGTTTTCAAATTTCGCAGTCCTAAGACCGAAACGATATCTTTTTTCATCGAGAACCGTGTCGCCATTGATTATTCTTGACCTTAAGGTGTATAAATACGGTGACTCCGGCGACCAGAGCTTGCCGTCAGGAACGGTGAGCATGGACATTGCACCCTCTGCCGAAGCTGCAACGTTGCTGTCGGCATCGAGGATATCGGTCACCAGCCTGCCGCATTTCAGAGGCTCAGAGGTATCGATGTTAACAGAGATGTCCCGCAGGCCGATGTTTTCAATGCGTACATCCTTTATATATGTGCTGTTTCGCACCTCAAGCTCGACCTCACGGTACAGACCACCATAGCATAGATAGTCGATTACGAAGCCGAAGGGCGGGACATTAAGGCTTTCTCTCGTATCGAGCCTGACCGTGATGACATTATCCTGACCAAAGCATACACACTCCGTCAGGTCGGCGGTAAAGGCGGTGTAGCCGCAGGCGTGGTGTGCAACCACTTTACCGTTGCAGTAGACGGTAGCATCGTGCGCAGCGCCGTCAAAGCGCAAGAGTATACGTTTGCCTTGCCACTCGCCTGGGGCGAAGAAGCTCTTTTTATAACCGCAAAGCATCTGATAATCTTTGCAGTCAATGTAATTGTACGATATCTCACGCACGGTGTGCGGCAGCCTGATGCGCTCGGCGTTATCGAAGCCTGCGTCATAGTCGCAAGTGAACAGCCAATCGTTGTTAAACGGAATAGTCATTTTCGTTCTCCATATTAAACATATAAGTGAATAATATCACACAACTTTGTATTTGCATAGATATCTGTTGATTTTCGGGGAAAAAAACTATATAATAGCCACATTCGGACTATAGGAGATTTGTGATGGATAAGCTTTTAAACACAAAACTTTTTCTGCTTGATATGGACGGCACCCTTTACCTTGGCGACGAGGTGTTTGATGGTGCGATCGATTATATAAACACCATAAAGGCAAGCGGCAGACAGTACATTTACCTTACAAATAACTCGTCGAGAGCCGGCATAGACTATGTCACAAGGCTGCGCAAGCTCGGCTTTCCTTGCGATATGGAGAATGTTTTCACATCCGGAATGGCGACGGCCATGTATCTAAACTCAAGGTTCCCGGGCTGCACAGTTTATCCTGTCGGAACGAAAGCATTCATGGGCGAGCTTGAAAGCTACGGCGTGAAGCTCGGCGAGGATGATGTAAAAGTCGTCTGCGTCGGATTTGACACTGAGCTTACTTATGAAAAGCTCAACAAAGCGGTGCATTACCTGCGCCACGGCGCGGCATTTGTTGCCGCAAACCCCGATTGGGTCTGCCCAATGCCTGCAAACGAGGTCTTGCCTGACTGCGGCAGCATATGTGCTCTGCTCACGGCGGCAAGCGGTGTAAAGCCTGAGTACATCGGTAAGCCTAACAGGAACATGGTTGACATAATATCAGAAAAAACCGGAGTTCCCAATGAGCAGATCTGCTGTGTTGGCGACAGACTCTACACAGACATTGCCGTTGCGCAGAATGCCGGCGCCGTGTCCGTGTGCGTCCTTTCCGGCGAGAGCACGCTTGAGGATATCGAAAATGCCGAGCGCAAGCCCGATTATGTCCTCAACAGTGTTGTTGATATTGCAAATATCTTAAAATCCAATATGTAATAATATCTAATAATGTAATAAAATGAAGCCTGCATCGCAGGCTTCATTTTATTATTATATCGTCGTTAGGAACAAGTGACCAATCGAAAGTTTGCAAAAGCTTCTGCGCACAGACGGGAGTTCCGTCACCCAAACCTAATTGAGCGGCAAGATATCCGAGAATTTCTTCCGACGAGTGGTTTTGCCTTAAACTGAGTATATTCAAGTCACCATCGCGCTTTGAAAGCTTTCTTCCGTCTTTGGAAAGTAGCAGGGGAGCGTGACAGTATTCCGGCGGTGTGCCGCCGAGCTGGCTTATGAGCCATATCTGCCTTGCCGTTGAGCTCAACAGATCACGGCCGCGGACGACACGGTCAACGCCCATATCCATATCGTCAAAGGAAGCGGCAAGCTGATATGCATAAACACCGTCTGATCGCCGGATTATAAAATCACCATCGTCGGCAAGGTTTTGGTTTATCACACCGTAATGCCCGTCGGTAAAGATTATCACCTTTTCCGGCACATGAATTTTCCACGCAGGTCGTTTGCCTTGCTTTTCAAGCTCCAATCGCTCGGAAAGGCTCAGGTGCCTGCACCGGCAACCTGTGTCATGCGTGCATTCGCCCGGATGCGGTGCGGAAGCGGCCAAGCGCTGGCTGCGGCTGCAATAGCAGGGATAGAGCATGTCCCGCTTTAAAAGCCGCTCGAATACATCTTCGTAAAGCGCTGTTCGGCTGCTTTGGTAATACTCATCGCTGAGCTTGTTGTCCCAGTCAAGACCGAGAAAACGCAGGTCATCGGCAAGCTGCTTGACATAGCCCTTTGAGCATCTGTCTGGATCAAGATCTTCTATTCGCAATATAATTTTTCCGTCCTTAGAGCGAGCATCCAGCCATGCAAGCAGGTAAGATGACAGATTTCCTAAATGCATAACGCCGCTCGGACTCGGTGCAAAACGCCCGGTTAAATTAGCTTTTTTGTACATTTTTAGCCCTTTGTTTAGAAAGATTCAATATATTTTATCATATTTACGAGAAAAATTAAATAAACAACTATCATTTTTCCTAAACATGTGGTATAAAGAGATTATAATAATTATGTATGGAGGGCAATTATGGCTACTTCGACGAAAGAATCCCTTGGTAATGCGCTTAAAAAGATGCTTACCATCAAGCCTATTGATAAGATAACCGTAAAAGACCTTGTTGAGGAGTGCGGTGTTAACCGCCAGACCTTCTATTATCACTTTGATGATGTTTATGACCTGCTCGAGTGGGTGTTCGAGGAAGACGCGAACAGGACTTTGCCGCAGGAGATACTGTATGAGAACTGGCGTGAAAATGTTCTCACGTTCTTCCATTATCTTTACAACAATAGGCTCTTCGTCCTGAATGTCTATAACTCCAACAACCGCTCGTATTTCCTGCGTTACTTTAAGCGCAGACTGCACTACTGCATCCACAGCTTTGCTGTCATCGTTGCAGAGGGCAAGAACATTGAGTGGTCCGATCTTGAGTTCGTTTGCGAGTTCTACGCAAACGGTGTTGTCGGCCTTATCTCGCAGTGGCTTGACAGGAACATGGAGCTGCCTCCCGAGATAACCGAGGAGAAGTTCATCAAGGTTCTTGACGGCAGTATCGAGAGCATACTGTCGAGGTTTCAGAAAAAATGAATAACAGCAACATGAGGGTCTTCGTATTAGGCGGAGACCCTCATTTTTTTCTGTTGAAAGAAAAGAGAAAAAAGGATATAATAATTCAGTTAAGAAAGAGGTGACGAGATGAAAGAGCAAAAAACAAATGTTATGCGTTTGCTTGAGCAGAAAAAGATAAGCTATACGCCGCACGAGTACCCGCACGGTGATGGGGCGGTCGACGGGCAGACCGTTGCGCGAATATGCAACCAGAATCCCGAACAGGTGTTCAAAACGCTTGTTGTAAGAGGCGCAAGCAAGACGATATATGTGTTCGTAATTCCCGTCACGAGCGAGCTAGACCTTAAAAAGGCGGCAAAGGCCAGCGGAGAAAAGTCTGTTGCGATGATTCATGTCAGCGAGATCAATGCTCTGACGGGCTATGTTCGTGGTGGCTGCTCGCCGGTCGGGATGAGAAAGCAGTACAAGACGTTTTATAATATAAGTGCAGCGGATAAACCGACCATTATGGTTAGTGCAGGCAAAATCGGCTATCAGGTCGAGCTTGCACCGGATGAGCTTGTGAAGCTCACCTGTGGAAGCTACGCGGAATTGGTGTAAACTAAATGGAAAACAGCATTGTAATCAAAGGCGCAAGAGCCAACAACCTTAAAAATATCGATATCGAAATACCAAGAGACAAGCTCATTGTCATGACCGGCGTATCCGGTAGCGGTAAATCAAGCCTTGCCTTTGACACCATCTATGCCGAGGGGCAGAGAAGGTATGTCGAGAGCTTATCTTCGTATGCAAGGCAGTTTCTCGGCCAGATGGATAAGCCCGACCTAGATAACATTCAGGGCCTGTCTCCGGCAATATCCATTGACCAGAAGACCAGCTCGAGAAATCCCCGTTCTACCGTCGGTACGGTGACGGAGATATACGACTATATGCGTCTTTTGTGGGCACGCATAGGTGTGCCGCACTGTCCGAAATGCGGCAAGGAGATAAAACAGCAGACGATCGATCAGATAATCGATCAGCTCATGCTCCTGCCAGAGGGGACTAAACTTCAAATACTTGCACCCGTTGTTAGAGCGAGAAAGGGCGAGTATGTAAAGGTTTTCGAGGATGCAAGAAGGTCCGGCTATGTAAGGGCAAGGGTCGACGGCAGCATTTATGACCTGTCTGAGACCATTAAGCTTGAGAAAAACAAAAAGCACAATATTGAGATAATCGTTGACAGAATCGTAATTAAGCCCGATATAACCCGCAGGCTCACGGATTCTGTCGAAACTGCAGCCTCGCTTGCAAACGGCCTAATTATCGCAGATGTTATAAGCGAAAACCGGGAGATGCTCTTTTCGCAGAACTACGCTTGCGAGGAATGCGGCATATCCATAGAGGAGCTCACGCCGAGAATGTTCTCGTTCAACACGCCTTACGGCGCGTGCCCGACCTGCGACGGCCTCGGTATGCAGCTTCTTGTTGATCCTGAGCTTATTGTGCCGGACGAAAGCCTGAGCCTTTCAAGCGGCGCAGTTCAGGCAAGCGGTTGGGCATCGGGCGGCAATGATTCTATCGCGAAGATGTACTACACGGCACTTGCAAAGAAGTACGGATTTAAGCTTGATACCCCCTTTAAGAAGCTCCCCAAAGAAGCCAAAGACGCACTGTTCTACGGCACAAACGGCGAGCCGCTTGATCTTTTATACGAAAGGGAGAGCAAGAACGGCTCGTTTTCCGGCAAATATTCCAAGCCCTTTGAGGGCATTTGCAATAACCTTGAGCGCCGCTATCACGAGACTCAGAGTCCAGCGATGCGAGCCGATATCGAGGAGGTCATGTCCGAGATAAGCTGCCCGACCTGTGGCGGCTTGAGACTTCGTAAGGAAGCACTGGCGGTCACCGTCGGCGGCAAGAACATTGCGCAGATGAGCGACATGTCCATCACTGAAGCGATAGATTTTGTCGACAGCCTGGTTCTGACCGAAAAGCAGCAGATAATTGCGGCTCAGATACTTAAGGAGATCAAAGTCAGACTCGGATTCCTAAAAAATGTCGGCCTGCAATACCTCACGCTTTCAAGAGGCGCTGTGACGCTCTCCGGCGGTGAGAGCCAGAGAATAAGGCTTGCGACACAGATAGGCTCGTCGCTCATGGGCGTTTTGTACATCCTCGATGAGCCGAGCATCGGTCTGCACCAACGTGATAACGAAAAGCTTCTGAAAACGCTCAAAGATCTGCGCGACCTTGGTAATACGCTGATCGTCGTCGAGCACGACGAGGACACCATCCGTGCAGCGGATTTTGTCGTGGATATAGGCCCTGCTGCGGGCGTTCACGGCGGCGAGGTCGTCTGCGCAGGAACGGTTGACGAAGTATGTGCCTGTGAGCGCTCAGTGACAGGGCAGTATCTTAGCGGCCGAAAGGTCATACCTGTGCCAAAGGAGCGCAGGCCTACTGGCAAGGGCTTTATCACCGTTCACGACGCAAGAGAAAACAACCTGCGTGGCATCGATGTATCGTTCCCCAAGGGTGTCGTCACCTGTGTGACCGGCGTATCAGGCAGCGGCAAGTCCTCACTTGTAAACGAAATACTGTATAAGACCATTGCTCTTGAGAAAAATCGAGCGAAAACAAAGCCCGGAAAATGCGGCGGCGTGACGGGGCTTGAGGATATCGACAAGGTCATAAACATTGACCAAAGCCCTATAGGCCGAACGCCACGCTCCAATCCGGCGACATACACGGGCCTGTTTAACGATATTCGTGAGCTTTTCGCCTCAACCGAGGACGCAAAGCTCCGTGGCTATCAGTCGAGCAGATTTTCCTTTAATGTCAAGGGCGGACGCTGCGAGGCGTGCAAGGGCGACGGACTGCAAAAGATAGAAATGCATTTCTTGCCCGATGTCTATGTACCCTGCGATGTATGCAAGGGCAAGCGCTATAACAGAGAAACACTCGAGGTCAGGTACAAGGGCAAGAATATCTACGAGGTTCTTGACATGACTGTTGAGGAGGCAAGAGAATTTTTCGCAAATCTCCCCAAGCTCAGAAGCAAGCTCGATACGCTTTTTGATGTCGGACTTGGTTATATAAAACTCGGCCAGTCGAGCACGACATTGTCCGGCGGCGAGGCGCAGCGAGTGAAGCTTGCGACAGAGCTTTCAAAGCGCAGTACAGGCTCGACTATCTACATCCTTGATGAGCCCACCACCGGCCTTCACATGGCGGATGTGCATAAACTTATCTATATAATCAACCGCCTTGCCGATGCGGGCAACACCGTTGTAATAATCGAGCACAATCTTGATATCATAAAATCCTGTGACTATATCATCGACCTCGGCCCCGAGGGCGGCAGCGGCGGCGGAACGGTCGTTTTCACCGGCACACCCGAGCAGTGTGCTGCCTGCAAAGACAGCTTCACGGGTCAGTTTCTTAAAAAAATGCTTTGACCCGACCATGCTCAGCCTCATATAATGCACAAAGGAGGTTGGGGATGTTAGTCGATTTTATAGTAGGACTTTCGTTGGCAGCGATACTTCTTATCATGCTATGGGCGCTCAAGGGTCTGCTGCTTACGCCCATAACGAGCGGTGAGAACACCGGCATAAGCATTGAGCTTACTGTGCGCGATAGCGAACCGAAGCTTGAGCAGACGATAAAGGGCTTTGTGTGGCTGCGCGATAACGGAACGCTGAAGGCAAACTTATACATAGACACACATGACGCTGATGCCGCTACGGCGCATATTGCGGAGGCTTACGCTGAAAAATACGGCTATATTACACTTTCAAAAGATGGAGAGACCTATGGTAGAGCAAACTGAGATAAATGGAATAATAAGCTCAGTCATTTATCTAAACGACGAAAACGGCTATGCCGTTGTGCGCATGGAGACTGACAGCGGCGAGATGGTCACCGCCGTCGGCTGCCTGCCGTATATCGCACCGGGTGAAATGATTTCTGCCGAAGGCTCGTGGGTGACGCATGCTCAGCACGGCAGGCAGTTTAAGATAGAGCAGTCAAACAGACTGCTGCCGACCTCTGCCGACGGGATTTATGAGTATCTTGCCGGAAGCACCGTCAAGGGCATCGGCCCTGCCACTGCGGCGCTGATAGTCGACAGATTCAAGGAAAAGTCGCTGGATATACTCGAAATGCACCCGGAGAAGCTTGCCGAGATAAAGGGTATCAGCCTAACGAAAGCAAAGGATCTGAGCGCAAGCTTCAAAAAACAGGCGGGAGTGAGACGACTCACGGAATTTTTGTGCGCATACAACATTCAACCGCTCGTTGCGCTTAAGCTTTACAGAGCATATGGCTCGGCGGCGCTTGAGACGGTGCACGAAAACCCGTACATAATCTCCGCAAGCCATATCGGTGCAAGCTTTGCCGAGGCAGATAATCTCGCCCTTGAGCTCGGAGTCGAGGGCGACAGTATGAACAGAATTTCGGCCGCCGTATTGTTTGAGCTTCAGCATAACAGCGGAAACGGCCACTGCTTTATCCCAAGAGATAAGCTCATTGCAGCGACCTCGCAGCTCATCTCCGTACCGCCTGACCTGGTATCCGATGCCATCGACAGCCTGTCTGAAAATGGCGGCATTGTCTGCGATACGGTCGCAAACCTCAATGTCTGCTACCTTGCTGAGCTTTTTGATGCCGAGACTTACACGGCCGACAGACTCAAGAGCATGATTGGGCTCAAGACAAAAAGCAGCGCAAACGTGGAAAAGCTGATATCAAAGCTTGAAAATATGTACGATATCAGCTATGCGCCGCTTCAAAAGCAGTCTATTGAGCTTGCACTCAATAATCGCATACTTGTCATCACCGGCGGCCCCGGTACGGGTAAAACGACGATCTTGAAGGGTATTTTGAGCTTATATGACGAGCTTGAGCTCGAAACGCTGCTTGCTGCACCGACCGGCAGAGCTGCAAAGCGTATGAGCGAGCTCACCTGCAGGGAAGCATCAACCATACACAGACTGCTGGGTGCTAAAATGTCCGAGAACGGCGAGTCTGTCGTCTTTTCCAAGCACGAGGGCGACCCACTCAACTGTGATGCATTGGTGCTGGATGAGTGCTCAATGGTTGACATAACGCTTATGTGCTCGCTGCTGAAAGCATTAAAACCCGGATGTAGGCTCGTTCTCGTCGGCGACGCAGATCAGCTGCCGTCGGTAGGCCCCGGCAATGTGTTTTCAGATATCATACGAAGCCAAACTGTGCCCACAGTGCGCTTGACGGAGATATTCCGCCAAAAGGGAGACAGCCGCATCGTGCGCAACGCACACATGATCAACAGGGGAGAGCACCCTGATTTTGAGGCCAACACCGGTGATTTCTTCCGCCTGCGCAGGCTCAATGGCGGTACGGCAGTCGAGACGATCGTCGAGCTGTGCGCACGCAGACTTCCCGATAATATGAATATCCCCTCTGCGAGCATTCAGGTGCTTTCGCCCACGAGAAAAGGCGAGACCGGCACAGTGAACCTTAATAAGCGCCTGCAGGCGGTGCTCAATCCGCCGAGCGAGAGCAAAAAAGAAAAGCTTTTCGGTGAAGTGGTATTTCGCGTCGGCGACAGGGTCATCCAGACAAAAAACAATTATGATACCATATGGAAAACCAAGGGCGGCGTGAGCGGCGCCGGTGTTTATAACGGCGATATAGGAACTATAGCGCAGATAGACCCCATAACGGAGACATTGACCGTTGATTTTGAGGACAAGCTTGCAACTTATAGCTTTGAAATGCTCAACGAGCTTGAGCACGCGTGGGCGCTGACGGTGCATAAATCACAGGGCAGCGAGTATAGAGCCGTTGTGCTGGCGCTCAGCGGCGATGTTCAGATGCTCCTCACAAGGGGCGTGCTGTATACGGCGGTCACAAGGGCAAAGGAGCTGCTCATCATGGTCGGCGATGATAATATTGCCCACCGCATGATAGACAACAACAAGCAGTCAAGACGCTACAGTGCGCTGCGTTTGAGGCTTATTGCGGATGAATAAGATATTTGACTACATACTGAGCCTTATCTATCCGCCAAAATGTGTGTTTTGCGGCAAGGTGATAGATAAGTCGGATATATGCAGCGAGTGCGAGAAAACACTGCCGTACACTAAAGGCGACAGCGTCTATCAGAAGTTTCTCTTCGTGGATAAATGTATATCGCCGCTTTATTACAAGGACTATGTCCGCCGCGCCGTGCTGCGCTTCAAATTCTCCGGCTGCTCGTGCTACAGCCGCAGACTGGGCGCAATAATGTCGGAATGTGCCGAAAATAATCTTGATTGCGGCAGTATTGATATGATATCATGTATACCGTTAAGCAAGAAGCGGCTTCACGACAGAGGGTATAACCAAGCTGAGCTTTTGGCAAGGGAGATATCCAAGGCTGTCGATGTTAAGTTTGTGCCGACGCTAAAGAAGATAAAGAACAACACTGCACAGTCGACTATAAAGGACGCAAAGCTCAGGGCTAAAAATGTCGTCGGAGTGTACACGGTCACTGATCCTGAAACGGTCAAGGGAAAGTATATCCTGCTCGTTGACGATGTGGTCACCACGGGCTCGACCGTCTCAGAATGCGCACGGATGCTCAAAAAAGCTGGCGCAAAGGCGGTTTACTGCATAACTCTTGCACGCCGTGAAGATTGATATTTGATCAATAGGGATAGAATTATAACAAAAGTCGCCGATAAACGCTCGGCGGATTGGAGAAAACTATGGTTATATTTGAAAGAGATATCGCAATAGATATGGGAACCTCGTCAACGCAGGTTTTTGTTGCAGGAAGCGGCGTTGCACTGCGTGAGCCTACGGTCGTTGCTGTTGATAGGAATAACGGCAGAATGCTCAAGATAGGCGAGGAAGCCAAGAAAACGCTCGGCCGCACTCCCGCGAACGTAGTTGCGATACATCCCATTAGTAACGGTGTCATATCCGACTATGACATGTCTGCCATGATGCTTCGTGAGCTTGTCAGCCGTGTTACCTCGTTCAGCCTCTTTAAGCCCAGACTCCTTATGTGCGTTCCGAGCAGCATCACCGGCGTTGAGGAGCGTGCGATAATCGATGCAGCCATCGAGGCGGGTGCAAGAAAGGTGTATCTTGTTGAGAACGCAGTTGCTACCGCTGTCGGTGCAGGTGTTGATATCAACAAGCCCGACGGCCACATGGTCATCGATATCGGCGGCGGAACGACGGATGTTGCTGTGGTGTCGATGGGCGGTGTCGTCGAGTGCGAGTCAATAAAGACAGCAGGCTATAGCTTTGACGAAGCTATTATCAGATACATTAAGAAAAAGCACAATCTGCTCATCGGCGAGAGAACTGCCGAGGAGCTGAAGATAAGCATAGGCGGTATGGAACTCAAGGGCGGCGTTGACTCTTACGAGGAGGTCAAGGGCAGAGACCTTATGACCGGCCTTCCCAAGACCGTAGAGGTCAGTGCATCCGAGCTCGTTGATGTCCTCAGAGAACCCGCAGAGCTCATTCTTGAGAGCGTTCACGCTGTTTTGGAGAGAACTCCGCCTGAACTAATAGGCGACCTTGCTGATAACGGCATCATCATGTCAGGCGGCGGAAGCATGATCTTTGGCATGGATACCCTCGTTCAAAACAGCACCGGCATAAGCACCATGCTCGTTGACGACCCCATTGCATGCACAGTCCACGGCGCAGGCAAAATGCTTGGCAGGCTTGACTATATGCAGGACGGCATGATGAACTTCCTGAGAAACAGAGAAATGAAAAACTAACTTTAGGCAGCAAAAAGGCACACCACGCGGTGTGCCTTTTTTGCTATCCTATCTGCCTAAAAAAGCGTGATAGTATCAGATCTTGCTGCCCAGCCAAGTGAGAATGTCGGAATAGACCTCGTCCTTGTTTATCTCGTTTAGCATCTCATGTCTGCCGCCGGGATAGAGCTTGATGCTGACATCCTTCATGCCTGCCTCAAGGAAGTTGTTGTATGCCTTCTGAACGCCCTTGCCGCACTCACCGACAGGATCCATGTCGCCGGACATGAAGTACACGGGCATATCCTTGTTCATTGCGGTGAGATTTTTCTTGTTCGTAATGAACTTTACACCCGTCATCATATCACGGAACAGGCTGCAAGTGGGGATAAAGCCGCAGAGAGGATCGTCAATGTATTTCTGAACATTGGCCTCGTCTCTCGACAGCCAGTCATATTCGGTCTTGGGATTTTCGTATATCTTATTGTAGCTGCCGAATGCGAGGTTATTGAGGAACTTGCTGTAATGGTGAGCACCCTTGAGACCGGTCACGAGGTTGCCCATGAAAAGACCGCCGTTTACAAGGGCTGAGCCCTGGTTACCCGTGCCGCTGATTATCGCTGCGTTGAACGCATCGGGGTAGCGGATGAGCAGCGTGCGGGCCATGAAGCTTCCCATGCTGTGGCCAAAGACGATGATGGGCAGCTCGGGGTAATTTTCATGCATGGCAAGTCTGAGCACTTCCTCGTCGCGCACGGCATAGTCCCAGCCGTTTTCATACGCAAAGAAGCCCGTCTGCTCCTCGCTCTCAATGCTCTTGCCGTGGCCGAGATGGTCGGTGCCGACAGCGATGATGCCGTTATCGGCAAGAAAGCTCATGAACTCGTCGTAGCGGTCAATGTACTCGGCGATGCCGTGGATGATCTGCACGATAGCTCTCGGCTCGGTGTCAGGAACGCACATGCGGGCGTGGATCTTGTTTTTGCCTGTGCTCGAATTAAAATAGAAATCCTTGAAAGTAGGCATGGAAATAATCCTCTCTTTGTGTTATAGTGTTCTCTAGAAATGATTTTATATCGAGATAATACATTAGTCAACAAAAAACTGGAGGAATAGACATGAACGGTTATGTTATAGCTCTCGATCAGGGCACTACCAGCTCAAGAGCGATTATCTTTGACTCGAACGGTATCCCCGTTTCCATAGGGCAGTATCCCTTCCCGCAGATATTCCCGAAGCCCGGCTGGGTGGAGCACGACCCCATGGTTATCCTAGACACACAGCTTCGCGCGATGGCTGAGGCTTTTGAGAAAAGCGAGCTTTCGCCCACGGACATTGCGGGCATTGGCATTACAAACCAGCGCGAGACCACCATCGTTTGGGATAAGAATACCGGCAAGCCCGTGTATAATGCGATAGTCTGGCAGTGCAGAAGAACAGCACAAATGTGTGAAGAGCTTGAAAAGGCCGGTGTTGGCGACTACGTACAGGAAAAGACGGGGCTGCTCATCGACGCTTACTTTTCCGGCACAAAGATAAAGTGGATACTCGACAATGTTCCCGGTGCAAGAGAAAGAGCGGAGAGGGGAGAATTGCTGTTCGGCAATGTCGACTCGTGGCTTATCTGGAACCTCACCGGCGGCAAGGCTCATGTTTCAGACTATTCAAACTGCTCGAGAACTATGATCTTTGATATAAACGAACTCAAGTGGGACGAAAAGCTCTGCAAAGCGCTCGATATTCCCATGAGCATGCTGCCCACGCCCGTACCCTCGTCGATGATCTATGGCAATGTAGCCGCAGGCATAAGTGGTATCGAGATACTTGCCGGCACTCCCGTTTGCGGAAGCGCAGGCGACCAAGCCGCGGCACTTTTCGGCCAGGGCTGTATCGACCGTGGTCAGGCAAAGAACACCTATGGCACAGGCTGCTTCACCCTTATGAACACCGGCAGCCAGTCTGTCAGAAGCAAAAACGGCCTTGTAACGAGCGTTGCTTGGTCGATCGGCGGCAAGACTACATATGCACTCGAGGGCAGCGTGTTTAACGCAGGCAGCACCATTCAGTGGCTGCGTGACGAGGTCGGTCTTCTCGGTACATCGTCCGAGTGCGAGGCACTTGCGACCTCGGTTCCCGATAACGGCGGCGTTTACCTTGTGTCTGCCTTCACCGGGCTTGGCGCACCGAGATGGGATATGTACGCAAGAGGTGCGATAGTCGGCCTTACAAGAGGTTGCACAAAGGCACATATCGCAAGAGCAGCGCTTGAAGGCATCGCCTATCAGGTCAAGGATCTTCTCGACGCTATGGAATCCGACGCAGGAGAAAAGCTCTCTGTTTTGCGTGTCGACGGTGGCGCTTCGGTCAACAACTTCCTGCTGCAATTCCAGTCGGATTTGCTCAGAAAGCCCATTGACCGTCCGCAGATGGTCGAGACCACGGCGTTCGGAGCAGCTTTCCTTGCGGGTCTTGCTACCGGCGTTTGGAGCAGTGTTGACGAGATAAAGAAGCTTAGAAAATCAGACAGAGTATTTGAGCCCATTATGGACGAAAGTGATGCCGAGAAGCTGCACGCAACATGGCTGCGTGCCGTCGAGCGTTCGGCAAATTGGGAAGAATAATGGAACAGGTATTAGTAGTAAAAAGAGAAAAGATCGAGAAATTTATTGCAGGCAAAAACGGCCTTATAACCGAAAATGCGCCGGAGCTGCTTGAAATAATCCGAAATGAGCATGAGTATATGCCCAGAGCCGATGCCGAGGAGCGACCGGATTTTAAGCAAATCATACCCTATGTCATCCTGCGCCAGGGCGACAAGGTTTTTGCTACCCGCAGGCTCAACAAGGGCGGCGAGGCAAGGCTTCACGGCAAGATATCCATCGGCATCGGCGGTCACATAAACCCCGTTGACGAGCAGGGCGACATGCTCATGAAGGGGCTGTGGCGCGAGATCCACGAGGAGGTCGAGCTCAATAGCCACGGTGAGCTCTGCTCCTGCGGCTTTATAAACGACGACTCAAACAGCGTCGGCAGCGTACACCTCGGCGCATGCTTCACGCTTGAGACCGAGGGCGAGGTGGCCGTCAAGGAGACTGAAAAACTAGAGGGCTTGTGGATGACCCTGCCCGAGCTTAAGGCAAACTACGACTGCATGGAAACATGGACGCAGATAGCGCTGGAGGTGCTTTGAGTGGACATTTTTAGACCCGCTGATGTACTTCTGCCGAATGTTGAGGATATGACTGCGTGGAGCGTTGTTGCCTGCGACCAGTTTACATCCGAGCCCGAGTATTGGCAGCAGGTGCGAAAGATAGCGGAGGACAAGCCCTCGGCGCTTAATATGATACTGCCCGAGGCCGAGCTTGGCATCAAGGACACCGAGACTGAAATCAAGAAAATTTACTCCGTTATGCGCAGTTATCTCGAAAACGGCGTGTTTACCGAGCTCAAGGACAGCTATGTTTATATCGAGCGAACGCTATCCGATGGCACGGTCAGGCCGGGGCTTGTCGGAATGCTCGATCTTGAAGCCTACGACTGGACGGAGGGCTCAGTTTCGCCTATACGGGCGACCGAGCACACGGTCGAGGACAGACTGCCGCCTCGCATACGGGTACGCGAAAAAGCGCTTGTCGAGATGCCGCATATTATGGTTTTCATCGACGACCCCGAAGACTATGTTTTTTCTTCGGTCAAAAAGGGAAAGCTGCTATATGACTTTGAGCTTATGCAGCACGGCGGTCATATCAAGGGCTGGCAGGTCTTGGACAATGCCGCGGTTGAAGCTGCCGTAGATAAGCTCGGTGATAAGGATGAGCTTATAAAAAAATACGGTAGTGCAGATGATCCGATAGTTTTTGCTATAGGCGACGGAAATCACAGTGTTGCTGCCGCAAAGCAGTATTGGGAGGAGATAAAGCCCATGCTCAGCACCGAGGAAAGGGAGACGCATCCGGCTCGCTTTGTGCTCTGCGAGATAAACAACATCCACTCGCCGGCAATAACCTTTGAACCGATACATAAGGTGCTGTTTGACACCGAACCCGAACAATTTATTTCCGAGGCAAAGAAATACTTTGCGGATGACGTAGGCAAAGGCAAGGCGATAACCATCGTTACGCATGATGTGACCGAGACCATAGAGCTTGCGGACATGACGCTCGGCGAGCTTATCGACTCATGCGAAAGCTTTTGCAAGGCGTACATCGAGCGCTTCGGCGGTAGGATAGACTATATCCACGGCGATGAGGAATGCATTGGTATGGCAAGCAAGGAGCATGATGCCGGTATTTTGATGCCGAGAATGAAGAAATCCGAGCTGTTTACATCAGTCTACAAGAGCGGTCCGTTCCCCAAAAAGAGCTTTTCGATAGGTCACGGACCTGACAAGCGCTATTATCTTGAATGCAGGATAATTAATCCTTGTCATAAGGCTGAGAATGTGATAAAATAACTGCCGTTAATTCGTAATTATACATTTAGAGGAGCTGTTAAAAGATGTCTGGACATTCCAAATGGCACAATATACAGAAGACAAAGGGCGCGGCGGATGCAAAGCGCGCACAGGCGTTTACCAAGATCGCAAGAGAAATGATCGTTGCGGTCAAGGAAGGCGGAAGCGGCGATCCCAATAACAATTCGCGCCTCGCAGCGGTCATCACCAAGGCAAAGGCTGCAAATATGCCTAACGATAACATCAAACGCACGATCGATAAGGCGCTCGGCGCAGGCAATACCGACAACTATGAGAAGATCGTTTACGAAGGCTATGGTCCGAACGGCGTTGCGATTATTGTCGAGACCATGACCGATAACCGCAACCGCACTGCAGGTGAAATTCGCCACTATTTCGATAAGTACGGCGGAAACATGGGTGCAGCAAACTGCGTTTCATGGTCATTCGACAAGAAGGGCGTTATCGTCATCGACAACGAGGACGAGGAACTTGACGAGGACACCGTCATGATGGAAGCTCTTGACGCAGGCGCAGATGACTTTGAGCCCGACGGGGAGACCTTTGTCGTGTACACCAAGCCCGACGATGTTACAACTGTCGCCGAAGCTATCATTGCAAAGGGCTACAAGCTTCTCTCCGCTCAGGTCGAGATGCTGCCTCAGAATGGCTATATCAAGCTCACCAACGAGGATGACATCAAGAACATCACTAAGATGCTCGACATGTTCGAGGACAACGACGACGTCCAGAACGTATGGCACAACTGGGAAGAGTAATTTAATATGCAGTAAGCCCTCCGGCTGAGCCGGAGGGCTTATTTTTATCTGTATTCCGGGACGAGTGAATCGCCTAAAACGCTCTTCTTGACCGTGAACTCGGGTGTCCCCATAAATCCGGGTGCGGCATCGTATTTGTTAAAGACAATTACAAGGTCGCCGTCATCGTTCCAATAGAAGTTGCCGTTTTCGCCCGGCTCAAGGTAATACACGCCGAATAGATCGTCTTCGAGCCAGTACTTGATGTCCTTATCAGCATCCATTTCGACCTTCATTTGGCGCTGAACCTCGGCCTTTAGCTTACTGTAAAAGCTGTCGTCAACCGCAAGATCGCTCAGTTCAACGATGCAGCCCTTGATTTTATCGATGTGATAATACCTATAGTAGGTGTTGCCGCTCCCGTATGCCTCACAAACACGGAGCTTCAGAGTAAACCAATTGTCGGTATTCGTGACCACCTCATAGTCGACATGCACCGTTCCGTGACCCTTGCCCTTGGTTAATTCAATATCCTTGTAAAACAAATCGGAAATAAGCTCCGTCATCTCGTCGACATCTTTGTTTATATAGTTTTCAGCGTCGCCGTTTTGGCCCGTGACATGCGGCACATTGATATCAAGAGAGTAGTTGTCGTCGGAATATTTGTAATTTCTGACTGTGACGACCTCGATTATGCTGCTTATGACAGGAATATTCTCCAGCGACTGCGCATATGCGGGGCTACAATTAGGAAGAACTACGAGAAATACGAGCAGAAGGCAAGCTGCTGCACTCAAAAAATGCTTTACATAGACCTTTTTGCGCCAGTGGCTTACATTATCGGGCAGGGAGGAGAGCGTGTCATCTATCGCCTTTTTCACGCTTTCCGGAACTTCAAGATCATCTTCCTTTGCGCATTTTTTTAAATGGGAGTCAAATTTGTTCATTTCAGAAAGTCTCCATTAACATATCTCGCAGCATTTTTCTTGCACGGGAGAGTTGCTGCTTCGCGGTCACGACCGATGCACCGGTGATTTTTGAAATTTGAGCTATTGACAAGTCTTCGTAGTAGTATAAAACAACGACCTCTTTGTATGGCTGTTTAAGCTGTTCGACTGCCTTTCTCAGCGTGAGCGCAGTTACAATATCGTTTTCGCCGCTGCTTTCCTCGACCTCAACATCGTCTATGGAAAGCAGATTTTTATTGCTGCGGACGAGCTCTACAGCGCAGTTGCGGACTATCCGCAGTATCCATGGTTTGAATGCGTATTCGTTTTTGAGGGTGTCCAGATTCTTGTAAGCTCGGTATAACGCCTCGCTGATGGCATCGGCTGCATCGCTTTCGTTTGATAAGATAGAGAATGAGACAGAATACATTGCTTTTTCGTTTTGCCTGACCAATCGGCAAAATGTATCCTTATCGATCAATGCAGCACCTCCGGTTTATATTATATATACTTTGCCGATTCCTGACTGATCCATTCAACCCACGTGGGGTAGTATTTAGCGTAAAGATGCGTGCCATCGGATGTCTTTTCCGAGGAGAGGGAGCCGCTTTCATCGTCAAAAATGCTGTTGGCATCGATGTAAAACACCCTGCTGCCGTCCGCCAAAGCGGAAAGCTTTGTGTTCAGATCGTTTATTGCTGCGTTGTTTACAACAGAATCGCTGTCGGAACGGGACTTGGAAACGTGAAGATTTGCTTCAATAAAAATGTTTGCATCCGGCTGCTTGGCCTTGATCATATCCAAAACCTTGCTGTACTTATCAACGATAGAGCTGTGCGGATATCCGACCTCATTGATGCCGAGCATGATGTATATCTTGGTGTATTTCTTCTGCGACAGCAGACTTGAAAGCGTCACATCTCCAACGTTTTCGACAGAAAGTGTTTCGTTGGTTGCATCAAAGATGTTCAAGCCGACGCTGCAGAAAAAGTCGGCGTCCTTAAGCCCTGAGTACTCTCTTATGCCAACAGTCCTCGAGTCGCCGATAAACAGAGTGTCGTTCATGCTGACGGGGGCGGGGGCCTTGCTGGGCTTGGGAGTTTTCGTCTCAACGGGCTTTGTCGCGACCGGATTCGTAGGCTGAGGCGCTACCGTAGGCTCGGCAGTCTGCATCGGTGTCGTGGTTGGCTCGGGGGTGGGTGTCACTTCGGGCTCGTCATTGTGGGAGCAAGAGGCGAAAATAAGTACGGCTGCTGTTACGACAAACAAAATTGCAAAAGTAATTATATTGGATTTTTTCATTGTTGCATCCTCAGAATCTGAAATATAGGAATGGGTCGTCTAGACCACGGTACATGCAGTAAATGCTTCCTGCCAGAATAGCGGAGAGCAAAACTGCAATGACGATCTTACTCTTTATCTTCTTTAAAAGCTTATACGGAAGCTTCGTAGAAAACAGAACAGCTATTATAAGGAACGGATAATACTGGCCAAGGTACTTGAGATAGTCATACCTGAACACCGACCAGACACCCTGCCCGAAGAACGGGAACAGACGTGTAAACAGAACGCCAAGCTGCGAAAAATCGGTGACGGCGAACACAGCCCAGCTCAAAGGTATCAGCAATATCATATATATATGACCGATAAAGGGATGAGCATTCAAATACTTGCCGATGAAGAATTTCTCGATGACAAGTATGCAGAAGAGCATAAAGCCCCATAGCATGAAGTTGTATCCCGCTCCATGCCATATACCCGTGAGCAGCCAGACAATGAGCAGGTTTAGGATGATCCTCGGAACACTTCTTCTGCTTCCTCCAAGGGGAATGTAGACATACTCCCTGAACCACGAGCCGAGCGTAATGTGCCATCTTCTCCAGAATTCGGTCATCGTAAGACTTGTATAGGGGTGGTTAAAGTTTATCGGCAGTTCAAAGCCGAGCATTTTACCCATACCGATGGCCATGAGTGAATAGCCGAAAAAGTCAAAGTACAGCTGGAACGAATACGCTACAACGCCCATCCATGCAAGCGGGGTGGAGACGCTTTCAAATCCGATGGCGAGCGTCTGCGACCAAAGCTTACCCAGGGGATTTGCAAGCAGAACCTTAAGTCCGAGACCGAAGACAAAGATACCTATGCCTTTGAGTATATCCTGGAGCCAAATATTTCTCTTGTGCAGATCGCATTGCACTTGCCCGTATGTAACGATCGGGCCTGCGATGAGCTGCTCAAACATTGAGATATAAACGCAGTAGCATAAAAGACTTTCTTCGGCCTCAACATCGCCTCTGTAAACATCCACAAGGTATGAGATGCCCTGAAACGTGTAGAACGAGATTCCGATCGGCAGAATGATGTTTACTGTGATATTAAAACTATCCGATAGCTTTCCAAGCTCACCGATAATAAAGCTTGCATATTTAAATGTGCACAGGCATATAAGGTGAAAGATGATGCCAAGAACCAGCAGAAGCTTTTTGTGCTTTTCGGATCTGCTGATACCGAGACCTGCAAAGAAGTCTACGAGCATGCAGGCGATGAGCAGAACAAAGTGGTATGGCGCATTTAAGGTTCCGATAAAATAAAACGCAAGACTGCCTAAGAGTAGGGTGTAGTTCTTATACTTGTTCGGCGTTAGATAGTAACAAGTGAAGAAAATCGGGAAGAAGATCAATAAGAAATTAATACTGCTGAAAACCATGGCTCTTTATATCCTTATGCTCAAGCGAAAGTGCGTCTCATTTATCTATAATATAGACAATTTAACGGGTAAAAAGGTGACAAGAAAAATATTTTTTTACAAGGAATAATTTTTTGCTTACCATAATAATTATAGGACATAGGACGGTGAGCAAAAATGAACAAACTAAACAGCGCAGCGTCGATGCTTCCGATAGCCTTAAACAGCGAGATACTGATACTTCCGGAAACCGAGCGCGAGCTGATCGAGGAGATACGCCTTAGGGCGGGGCAAGCTATGACAGTGCTCATAAACGGCTGGGAAAAGACGATTGCCGAGGAGCATATTGTAACAGTTAGTGATCTTGAAAGCGTGCTAGAATGTGCAACGGGCGCTTCGGTGCATGCCGTTGAGACAAGCATGGCAAACGGCTACATAAATGTTGACGGCGGTATACGCCTTGGAATATGCGGAAAAGCAATAATGCGCGCGGGGACAGTCTGCGGCATCAGGGATCTAAGTTCATTATCGCTCAGAATCCCAAAAGAAATACGCGGGGTCGCTGCAAACGAGCTAAGACTGATGAACCGGAATGGCCTGACCGACATTTTGATCGCTTCTCCGCCCGGCTGCGGCAAAACGACCTGCCTGCGTGAGTTTGTAAGAGTTATCTCCGACAGTGGCAAACGGGTATCGGTTGCCGATGAACGAGGCGAGATAGCGGCTGTAAGCGATGGAGTCGCCCAATTCGATGTCGGCAGACACACGGATGTTATAAGCGATGCGCCGAAGGCAAAAGCAGCAATGATGCTCATAAGAGCTATGAATCCAGATGTTCTCGCAATGGACGAAGTCAGCTCAAGCGAGGACATGCAGTCAGTTTTCGAGGCTTCCGGCTGCGGTGTACACCTGCTTGCAACGGCCCATGCGCGGGACGCCAAAGACCTCTATTCACGCAAGCTTTATCGCCGTCTCATGCAGATGCGAATATTCAAATACTGCCTGTTTATAGAAAACAGCAGCGGCAGCAGAAGCTACCGCGTCGAGGAGCTGAAGTGATGAAGCTTATCGGCGCAATCATGCTGACCGCAGCAGCCTCCGTTATGGGATTTTTCAAGGCTCGCGACCTGAAAGCGGCATCACAGGCACTAAGAGAAATTATATCACTTTTAGAGCTGATGCGCAATGAGATATTTACAAGAAGAACACCCTTAAGGCAACTTTTTTCATGTTCAAACATGCCGAGATATCAATACATAAACAGCTTTATAGGCAGCCTTGAGGCGGGACTGGCGAGTCTCGGCAGCAGAAGCTTTGCGCAGATTTGGTGCGAGTGTGCCGAAAAAGAGCTTGCGCTGCTTGATAAAAGCGGCAGACAAGCTGTAAAGAACCTCGGCAGCAGCATCGGTAAATACGATGCCGAGCTTCAGGCGGCGTGCATCGATAGATGCATGAGCGAACTTAACAGTGAATATGCAAAGCTTAACGAAGGACTTAGAAACAACGAAAAAATGTACATCGGACTTGGAACGGGAATAGGGCTTATATTCGCTATAATACTGGTCTGAGAAGGAGAAAAAATGGAAATTGATCTGATTTTCAAAATCGCCGCGGTCGGTATACTCGTTGCGGTACTCAATATTTTGCTCAGCCGCTCCGGCAGGGACGAGCAGGCTCTCATGACAACAATTGCGGCGCTTGTCGTTGTGCTTATTGTGGTCGTTCAGAAAATAAGCGAGCTGTTCGGCCTTATAAAAACCCTGTTTCAGCTCTGATGGAGATAATTGCAAAAGCTGCTGCGGTGGCTGTTTTGTGCGCAGCGTGCAGCCTTTTGATAAAGACGAAAAATCCGGAGTATTCCTTCGTCTTGAGCACTATATGTGCCGTGTGCGTGTGTGCAGCTGCTGTGGGAATGATATCATCGCTTGCCGACTTCGTGTCCGGCATCATCAAAAGCTCGGGTCTGCCGTCTGCGGTATTCGTACCGATAATCAAATGTGTCGGCATCGCCGTGCTCACAAAACTTGTCTGCAATTTGTGCAAGGACGCAGGACAAAACGGCACATCATCCGCCGTTGAATATCTCGGCAGCGCCGCAATGGTCTACACTGCAATGCCGCTGTTGGGAACATTGCTAAAGACATTGGAGGGACTGACATGAAACGGTTTTTGATCATTGTACTCGTCATGCTCCTTATCCTGTCCGGCACCTGCTATGCCGATGGGCTCGATACACACGAAGTAGAAAATGCTGTGCCGGATGACGCAAGGGAGCTTGCCGGTGATCTTGATGATGCAGGGGACGCTCAGGCATTTTTTGAACGCATGGGCGATACCGTTAAGCAAAAGTTCATGGATAATGCGGGCGGCATTTTGAAAAAAGCGGTCAGCGTTGTCATTGTTGCCGTCATGTGCTCCATACTTTCACTGTTCGGCGGAGATAAAACGCCGGAGCTCGTTACCTTGTGCGGCTGCGCTGCGATAACAATGCTGTGTGTGAGCGACACAAATTCATATATAAGTCAGAGCACAAAGGTGATAAATGATATATCTGCCTTTTCAAAGATTCTTCTGCCTGCCATGTGCACGGCATCGGCCGCCTGCGGCGAGATAAGCTCGGCTGCTGTCAGGTATGCGGCATCGGCGATGTTCATGGATGTTTTCATAGCACTGGCGCAGAACCTTATCGTGCCGTTTATATATGCCTACCTTGCCGTGAGCATAGCTTCAGCTGCATTTGACAATCCAAGCCTCGGCTCAGTTTCAAAGCTGCTCAAGTGGGCAAGTACAAGCCTTATGACGCTGCTTTCACTGGGCTTTACCGCCTACATCGGCGTGAGCTCCGCCATAGCCTCCGGCGGGGACAAGCTGGCCTCGAAGATTGTCAAGACTACCATTTCAACGGTGCTTCCCGTAGTCGGCGGGATAATCTCGGATGCAGCTTCAAGTGTAGTCGCCGGAGCGGAAATTGTCAAGAACACTTTGGGCGCTTTCGGAATGATTGCTGTGCTTGCATTGTGCATTTCGCCGATGGTCGTGATCGGCCTGAATTACCTGGCTTTTAAGGCTGCAGGAGCGTTCACATCGACTTTAAAGCTGCCTCAGATCGCATCCCTGACGCATAGCATAGGGACAGCCTTCGGAATGCTGCTGGGGCTTGTCGGATGCTGCGGCGTGATGATGTTTATGTCCCTGATTTCCTGTATGAGAGCGGTGGTGGGCTGATGAGCGAATTTGTGCATAATTACATACAAACTCTTGTGTGTTCCGCTTTGTTCTGCTTCCTTGCACTTGCTCTCACTCCCGAGGGCAGCGGCAAGAAAGCCGTCGGCATAGCATGCGCTGCGGCAATGATGATAGCGGTCATAACACCGGTAGCCTCAATTGATTTAAGCGGCTACTCAAAAACGCTCACAGAGTATAAGCTCAAAGCCGAGAAATACGCCGACAGCGGGATAGCTGAAAGCGAAAATTTAAATAGATTGTACATACAAGATAAATGTCAGACATATATATTGGATGAAGCCAAAGAAATGGGAGCTGATATAGACGAGGTCACGGTCAGCGCCGAATGGTCGACCGACGGCTTCTGGTATCCAGTTAGCTGCGAGATAAGCTATAGGTGCAACGATGCAAAGCGAGCTGAACTTGAAGCGCTTATAGGCGCTCAGCTTGGCATTAGCAAAGAAGAACAAAAGTGGTGTAAAACAAATGAACAGTAAAAAAGTTTTAGATAGTCTTGCAAAGTATAAATATCCGCTCATTGTGCTGATAGTGGGGCTGGTGTTGCTTCTAATCCCGAGCGGCAGCGCCAAGAGCAGCTCTGACGGCGGCTTAAACGACGATGAGCAGCGCTTGGCTACTATATTGGAAAGCAGCCGTGGTGTCGGAAATGCAAGTGTTCTGATATCCGAGCACGGTGCGGTGGTCGTATGCGACGGCGCAGCAGATCCCGAGGTGAAGCTGAGCGTTGTTAAAAGCGTGGAAGCTTACACAGGACTTGGCTGCGATGAGATACAGGTATTAATTACGATGCAAAAATAGGAGGGTAAAATGAAGAATATCAAAAGAAACATTACTATAGCATCCGTGCTGCTGCTTGTGTGTGCGGCGGTGTACCTGAACTGGTCATATAACAACCGATGGGGCGAGGCGGATGCGGCAATGGTTAAGGCTGAGGATGCGGCGATGAAGGCAGCCGACGAGGCATACGAGGCTGCTAACACAAAGGGAAGCTCCTCAGGTTACTTTGCCGAAGCAAGGCTCAACCGACAGGTCTCCCGTGAGGAAGCAATGAAGCTTCTTGAGGAAGCGTCCAAAAAGGACGGTGCCTCAAAGGAAACTATCGATGAGGCAATGAAGTCGATATCGGTCATGGCAAACTACTCCATGAGTGAGACACAGCTTGAAAACAAGCTGATCGCAAAGGACTTTACCGACTGCGTCGTCTACATGAGCGAGGATAAAATTACAGTTGCCGTGCCTGCACCTGCCGACGGCCTCAGCGAAGCGGCAGTTGCAAGGATAACCGAAACGGTGACATCGGAAACGGATTATAAAGCAGCGCAGCTTAACATAATTGAGATCTCAGCATAAAAAGACGGGAAATCCCGTCTTTTTATGCTTTATTTTTTTGTTATGATGTGGTACAATGTCATGAAATCTATTTGGAGGAATAAAAATGGGCGATAATTATATAAGCTGCAAAGCAGAAAACGGCAGCATTAATATTTCCGAGGATGTAATCTCCACCATGGTCCGTACCGCTATCACCGAGATAGACGGTGTTGCCGGCATTTCCAATACCGCCGGTGCTGAGCTCGCCGAGCTCATCGGCATCAAGACTGTGTCCAAGGGCATTAAGGTGCAGATAGTCGACGATACCATCAAGGTAGACGCTGTCATTCTCGTTCGATATGGCTGCAACATAGTCAATGTTGCAAAGGAAGTTCAGAACTCCGTTACCGAGGCTGTTCAGGCTATAACCGGCATCGACAAGGCTGAGGTCAATGTCCATGTCTCCGGTGTAGCCTTTGAAAAGTAATCATACGAGGGTCACAGGATGAAGAGGACTACTGCAAGAGAGATAGCGGTACAGCTTGGGTTTTACGCTGCTCAGACAGGAAAGCCCGTTGCGGAAATTGCCGAGGAGTTTTTCAATAAGGATTACTACTCGACCCTTTCCGATGTGGACGAGCTATATGCCGAGTATCCCGAGAAAAAGCAGATGGATTATATAACTCGCCTTGCAAGCCTTGTTGAGGATTACAGGGTGCAGATAGACCATTATATAAATGAGTACTCAAACGGTTGGAAGCTCAGCAGAATATCGAAAACGGCCATCGCTGTCATGCGCTGCGCAATTTGCGAAGTGCTGTACATGGATGATATCCCGAACGCAGCTGCCATCAATGAAGCGGTCGAACTAGCAAAGGGGTATGACGAGCCGGAGACCGTAGCATTTGTCAATGGCGTTCTCGGCGGCTTTATGCGCGGCGAGCTCGGTGACGAGGCAACCGTCAATGCGGAGACGGAAGAATGAACGAAAGAACTCTGACCGTATCGGAGCTTAATAATTTAATAAAGACGCTTATAGACTGCGAGCCGCTGCTCACTAATGTCTGTATCCGAGGGGAGCTTTCCAATTACAAGATCTATCCCTCGGGGCATCATTATTTTACGCTAAAGGACTCGGAAAGCAGTTTAAGGTGCGTTATGTTCAAAAGCAGTGCATCAAAGCTTCGCTTTCGCCCTGAGAGCGGTATGGGTGTCACTGCTTTTGGCCGTGTATCGGTGTTTCCGCGTGACGGAGCGTATCAGCTTTACTGTACAGATCTGATACCAGAGGGTACGGGCGATCTGCAGGTTGCCTATGAGCAGCTAAAGGCAAAGCTTGCAGCAGAAGGACTGTTTGACCCGAAGCACAAGAAAAAGCTTCCGCCGTTCCCGAAAAAGATTGCAATTATAACTTCATCTGCCGGTGCTGCTGTGCACGATATGATAAGGATACTCGGTCAGCGCTGGCCTATGACTAAGATTGTGCTGCTGCCTGTGAGAGTGCAGGGCGTAGAAGCACCGCCGGAAATAGTCGGCGCCATAAGATACGCAAACCGACACAAGGTTGCAGACCTCATAATCACCGGCAGAGGCGGCGGCTCAATTGAAGATCTGTGGGCGTTCAATGACGAACGTGTCGCGAGAGCAATTTACGAGTCCGAGCTTCCTGTGATATCAGCAGTAGGCCACGAGCCGGATGTTACCATTGCCGACTATGTCGCCGACGTACGAGCATCAACGCCGTCAAACGCAGCTGAGCTTGCCGTCCCGAACGTGAGGGACATTCGCGAGCTTCTTGATAACCTGAGCATCCGCCGCACACAGGCGATGCGCAAGAAAATATTAACACTCGAATCGAGGCTGGAGGAGCTTAAAAAGCGCAGAGTTCTGCAAACGCCTATGGCGTATGTTGACAGCAAGCGCGCCGAGCTTGACTATATGAAGGACAAGTTCATTGCCGCTGCCGACAGGTCAAATTCGGCCAAACGGCGTGAATTTGTGCGCCTGGCTGCATCCCTTGATGCAATGAGCCCGCTCAAGGTACTCAACAGGGGATATGCCATTGCATCAGATGATAGCGGCAAGCTCGTGCGAAGCGTAAGCGGCGTAAAGCCCAATGATAAGATAATGCTGAGTGTCAGCGACGGCGTTATAAGATGCCGCGTAGAGGAAAGTGAGGAAACAATACATGAGTGATAAACTGAGCTTTGAGCAGTCGATAACAAGACTTGATGAGATAGTAAAGCTGCTTGAAAAGGGTGACGCACCGCTGAGCGATTCGCTTAAACTATTTGAGGAGGGTACCGCCCTTATAACCGGCTGCGATGCCATGCTCAATGAGGCAGAGCAGATGGTTGTTAAGCTTAAGAAAGGCCCGGACGGCGAGCCTATCGAGCTTCCGCTTGAGGATAAAGGCTGATATGACTTTAAAAGAATACAAAATACTTATAGACGCAAAGCTCGCTGAATATTTCCATGCCGATGATATGCCTCAGGCAGGACTTTTCGAGTCCATGCGATATAGCCTCAACGCAGGCGGTAAGCGCATAAGGCCAATACTTGTTCTGGAGTTTTGCAGAATAACCGGCGGTGACTGTGATAAGGCACTCCCAGCTGCATGCGCGATCGAAATGCTGCATACATACAGCCTTATACATGACGACCTGCCATGCATGGACAATGACGACCTGCGCCGTGGCAAGCCGACAAATCATGTCGTTTACGGTGAATGTACGGCGATCCTTGCTGGCGATGCCCTGCAAGCCGAAGCCTTTGGCACAATACTTCGCAGCGAGCTTCCCGCGGAAGCGAGAGCAGAGTGTGCCCGCATACTTGCCGATGCCGTGGGTGCCGACGGAATGTGCGGCGGTCAGTTTCTTGACATGATAGGCGAGAATAAAAAACTCACTGCGCAAGAGCTTGACGAGATAAACAGCCGCAAGACCGGCGCGCTTTTGATAGCTGCCTGCACCATGGGCGTTGCCGCAGCAGGCGGCAGCGATAAGCAGCTTGAGGCGGCTGCGATGTTCGGCGCTGCCATCGGTGCCGCGTTCCAGATAAGAGACGATATGCTCGATGTCATAAGCACGAGCGAGCAGCTTGGTAAGCCCATAGGCTCGGATGCGCAGGAGCATAAGAACACCTATATGGCGCTCTACGGTGCCGATCGCTGCATGGAAATGATAAAAAAGCTCACCGAACAAGCCAAAGCTGTGCTCAATGAAGCGTTTGATGATACCGCATTTCTCTGCGAACTTGCCGATTCCATGGTCACCCGCATGGCTTAATTGTAAATAAACTTAAAAACCACACCGATTGCATCTTGTAATATTCGGTGTGGTTTGTTATTATATAAAATAGCAAATTATGCGAATAAATAGTTATATATTGAGGCATTGTTTTGAATATTTTGAATAAAGTTAATTCATCGAACGATATAAAGATGCTCGATGCAAATGAGCTTAAGCCGCTGTGCGAGGAGCTGAGACAGTTTATAATAGAAAATGTCTCTAAGACCGGCGGCCACTTGGCATCCAATCTCGGGACGGTCGAGCTCACCGTTGCACTGCACAGAGTGTACGACAGCACGCGAGACAGGATCGTTTTCGATGTCGGGCATCAAAGCTATGCTCATAAAATCATCACCGGCCGCAGGGATCGCTTTAATACCCTGCGCTGCCACGGCGGCATATCTGGCTTCCCAAAACCATATGAGGCGGCGGATGATGCGTTCATCGCAGGTCACGCATCTGATTCTGTCTCGCTCGCGCTCGGAATGGCAAGGGCGAGAACACTGAAAAAAGAAAAATACGATGTTGTTGCCGTGATAGGCGACGGTGCACTCACGGGCGGACTGGCCTATGAGGGGCTTGCAAATGTCGGCGGATGCGATGAGCCTATTGTCATTATCCTTAATGACAACGGCATGTCTATAAACAGCAATGTTGGCGGTATGGCAAAGCTTTTGTCGCAGGAGCGCATCAAGCCCGGGTATATTAACTTCAAACGCTGGTATCGCCGCACCGTCGGCAATATTACGCCGCTTTATGAGATGAACCATAAGCTCAAGGAAGCACTTAAAAAGTCAATTTTGCCGTCAAACCTGTTCGATTCGATGGGGATTTATTATCTCGGCCCTGTTGACGGGCATGATGTTGAACAGCTTGAGACCGTTATCCGCTGGGCAAAGGAAATGAAAACCACCGTCCTCGTCCATGTCCTGACAACTAAGGGCAAGGGCTGTGATTATGCCGAAAAGCACCCGGATAAGTACCACGGCGTCGGTAAATTTGACCCCGCGACCGGTGAGCTCCAAAACAGCGGCACTTGCTTCTCCACCGTCTTCGGTCACAAGCTTGTTGAACTTGCGGAGAAAAACAAAGATATAGTTGCCATAACTGCCGCAATGTCATCGGGAACGGGGCTGAATGAGTTTTCGGAGGTATACCCCGACCGCTTTTTCGATGTCGGCATTGCCGAGCAGCATGCCGTGTCAATGGCAGCGGGAATGGCAAAGCAGGGACTCGTGCCGGTCGTTGCGATATACTCAAGCTTTTTGCAGCGTGCATATGACATGCTCATCCATGACGTGTCGCTGCTGAACCTGCATGTGGTGCTTTGCGTTGACAGGGCAGGACTTGTCGGCAGCGATGGCGAGACGCATCACGGCGTTTTCGATGTCGACTATCTGTGCTCCGTGCCGGGAATGCAGGTGCTGTGCCCGGCAAGCTTTGCCGAGCTTGAAAAGATGCTCGACATGGCGATAAACGAAATGGACGGTCCTGTAGCTATCAGATATCCCCGCGGCGGCGAGGGCGCATATAAAGATGTAAGCCACGGCATCACTGAAGTGCTTACGCATGGCGGCGATATAACACTCGCAGCCTATGGAACGATGGTCAACACGATGCTTGAGCTATCACAAAAGCTCGCAGCCGACGGCATTTCGGCCGAGGTCATCAAGATATCGCAAATAAAGCCGATGCGTACGGATGAGATTGTTGAGTCACTCAGAAAGACCAGAAAGCTCCTGACTGCCGAGGACGTATGCGAGCACGGCTGCGTTGGCGAAATGCTGCTTATCGCAGCGGAGAAAGCCGGAGTGTGTCTTGATGGTGCAAGCATATGCACGCTTGGCGGAGGCATCGTTACGCACGGCACTGTCGCAGAGCTTTATAAGGACTGCGGCCTTGACAGCGATACTCTTTATAAAAAAGCGGTCACGCTTGTAAGAGGTGCAAAGTGAAGAAAATTAGATTGGATCAGCTGGTTTTTGACCTCGGCCTTGCCGAAAGCAGGGAGCGAGCTAAAACGACCGTCATGAGCGGACTTGTGTTTGTCAACGGCCAGCGCGCGGATAAGCCCGGAATGCAGGTCTCGCCTGACATTAAGGTCGAGGTCAAAGGTACGGCTTTGCCGTATGTCAGCCGCGGCGGCCTGAAGCTTGAAAAGGCGCTGAAGGTGTTCCCAATAGATGTAAATGATAAGGTGTGCATCGATTGCGGAGCCTCGACCGGCGGCTTTACCGATGTGCTTTTGAAAAACGGCGCTGCCAAGGTCTACTCCGTCGATGTCGGCTACGGCCAGCTTGCATGGAGCCTTCGTAACGATGAGCGAGTTGTCAACATGGAGCGCACGAATATCCGTTATATAAGCTCCGAACTGATACCCGAGCCGCTCGATATCTGCGTCATGGATCTGTCGTTTATATCTGTAAAACTCGTTTTGCCTGCCGTTTGCGCACTTTTGAAGGATAATGCGCAGCTCGTGTGCCTTATAAAGCCGCAGTTTGAAGCCGGCAGGGAAGAGGTCGGCAAAAAAGGCGTTGTTCGTGATAAGGCGGTGCATCTTTCGGTCATCGAGAGCGTGCTGAGCTTTGCACCGACTGTCGGCATGACGGTCATGGGACTTGATTTTTCACCCATAAAGGGACCCGAGGGCAACCGAGAGTATCTTTGCTATATGAAAAAAGGCGTGCAAGAGGCAGGCCCTATCGACGTCGCAGCGGTCGTTGAAGCCTCGCATGAGAGCCTTTAAGGAGCAGTATTATGCCAGATCTAATTGTTTTGTGTCCCAATCCGTTCAGAGATACGGGACTTGAGCTTACGCTCAAAGCAAAGGCTTTGCTTGAAAATAACGGCTACAGAACCGAGATTTGCCCTGTTTTCGGGGCTGATGACCCCGAGGCCATACCGGCAGATGTAAAGATAAACGACTGGTCAGCGGTTTCAAACGAGGCAACGCTCTTTATCATCATAGGCGGCGACGGCACCATGCTCCATGCGGCAAGGTATCTTAACCATACCGACACGCCAATGCTCGGCATAAACCTCGGAACCAAAGGCTTTATGGCTCCGCTTGAGCCGGAAAAGCTTGATCTGATCCTTGACGCAGCTGCCGGAAACTATGTTTCCAGCCACCGCATGATGATAGATGTTGAGCTTAAACGCAACGGCAAGGTCATTTACAGTGATGTAGGCCTTAACGACGTCGTTATCCACGGCATGGGCGATTGCATCAAGCTCACCGCATGGTGCGACGGGGATATGATGGTGTCTTTTTCCGGCGACGGTATCATAGTTGCGACCCCGACAGGCTCCACCGGCTACTCAATGTCGGCAGGCGGACCTATAGTAGAGCCGGAAGCAAAGAATTTTATAGTGTCGCCAATATGTGCGCATGTCATGGGAGCAAAGACCTTTGTCCTTGGGCCTGACAGGAAAGTCACTGTCAAGGCCGAAAAAATACATGACCGCAGGGCTTATGTTGCGGTTGACGGCGCAAAGGGCATGGATCTTGCAAACGATGATATCGTCACGGTACGCCAGTCAAAAAAAGTCGCAAATCTTGTCCATATGGGTCTGAGCAGCTTCTATGATTCCACCTTTGATAAGCTGCTGTATAAGAATCGATAGGGGAGACGGAATGAAAAATACCAGACAAAATGTGATATTGCAGATAATAACCGAGCAGGAGATAGAAACACAGGCGCAGCTTATAAATGCGCTTGCAGAGCACGGCATAACCAGCACTCAGGCAACGCTGTCAAGGGATATCAAGGATCTGCACCTTGTAAAGGAGCTCGGCTCAAACGGCAGGCACCATTACGCCGTCAGCGGCAAATCCAAGAATAACGACCATGAGCAGAGGCTGCGCAAAATATTCCGCGAAAGTGTTACTTCGTACACCGTTGCGCAAAATATCATCGTTATAAAAACGCTGCCCGGTCTTGCAAATGCAGCCTGTGCAACGCTTGATAATATGCATATTGAGACCCTTGCAGGAACACTTGCGGGCGATGATACCGCGTTTCTTGCGATGGTTAGCAACAAGGCGGCTGAGGACTTCTGCCACGAGATAGACGACATGATCTAAAAGAGGAACTGATATGCTTACACAGCTGCATATAGAAAACATAGCAGTCATTGAAAAAGCGGATATTGAATTTGGCAAGGGGTTGACGGTACTTACCGGCGAGACCGGCGCAGGTAAATCTATTATTGTCGACTCGCTCGGCGCTGTTCTCGGCGCAAGAACGAGCCGCGAACTCGTGAGAACAGGAGCCGACAAGGGGCTTGTCTCTGCTGTTTTTGAGTCAAATAATGCCGACGAGTGGCTTAAGGATAATGACATTGACCCTGAGGATGAGATAATCATTCAGCGCAGGATAAGTGCGGAGGGCAAAAACAGCTGCCGTGTGTGCGGCACTCCCGTGTCCGTGTCTCAGCTGCGTGAGCTTGGCGCGCTGCTTCTCGATATTCACGGCCAAAACGACGGCAGACAGCTCATGGACGAGGCAAATCACCTTGCGTATCTCGACAGCTACGGCGATTACGGCGAGACTATCGAGCGTTTTAAGGCCGCCTACGCTGATTATAGGGCGTGCAAAAAAGAAATACAGCGTCTTTCAATGGACGAGATCGAGAAAGAGCGCATGGCAGATAGCCTCCAGTATCAGATCGATGAGCTTGAAAAGGCTCAGCTCAAGGTCGGCGAGGAGGACGAGCTTTCGTCTAAGCGAGATCTTCTGAGAAATTACGAAAAGCTGACCGAAGCGCTCGACGGTGCGTACAATGCCTTGTACGGCGCTGATCAGAGCGCACAGTCGCTCACCGATGAAGCATCGGCACTCATCGACAGGGCAGCCACTATAGCCGACGATTTGAGAGAAACTGCCGACATAATCGAAAATGCATCCTCACTGCTTTTTGACGCTTCCGAGCGCATACGAGATTTCAGAGACAGTCTTGAATTTTCGCCCGAGGAGTACGACAATATTGAAAGCAGATTGTCGCTGCTCAAAAAGCTGCGCCGTAAGTACAATATGGACGAGGAAGCTATGCTTGCGCACCTTGATGACTGCCGCAGGAAGCTTTCCGAGCTTGAATATGCTGGCGATATGATTATTAAGCTTAATAAGCAGCTAGAAAAGCATACTGCAAATTGCAAAAAAATCGCTGCAGAGCTTACCGAAAAACGCCGTCTCACTGCCGAAAGACTTGAAAAGCGCATTGTGAGCGAGCTTCGAGACCTGAGCATGCCGTCTGTCCGCTTCTCGGTATCCATTGAGCCGCTTGAAAGCGACATAGGCTTTGATTCTATGGGAGCTGACAATGTGAAATTCCTCATTTCAGCTAACGCCGGAGAAGCACTCGGCAGGATATCGAAGATAGCCTCCGGCGGTGAGCTGAGCAGGATAATGCTTGCCATGAAAACGGTGTTTTCCAAAAACGACCCCATCGAGACAATGGTATTTGACGAAATTGATACCGGCGTTTCCGGCATAGCAGCCCAGCGCGTCGGTGAAAAGATGTCAGACCTGTCAAGAGGCAAGCAGGTTTTGTGCATTACCCATCTTCCGCAGATCGCGGCGATCGCCGATAACCACGATCTTATCGAGAAGACAGAGCGTAACGGCAGAACATACACCGAGGTACGGGAGCTTGACCGAAATGGAAGGGCACTTGAGCTTGCCAGGATGCACGGCGGCGAAAATATCTCCGAACTTACGCTTGCAAGCGCCGAGGAACAGCTCTTGGCCGCGGATAAATATAGGTTGACAAGGAATAATTAATTTTGTATAATCGTGCAAGTAAACGCAAAGATGAGCACAAGTAGGTTTGATTTTGCTGCACAGAGAGACCCTGTTTGCTGAAAAGGGGAGAGCATGTCATATCGAATACGGCTTGGAGCGGCACACCGAAATTATAGTAGGCTGTGACGGGATGCGCCCGATATTGCGCTTGAGTTTCATACTCACCGAGGTCGACTCTGCGAGGATTCGACGCATAGAGGTGGTACCGCGTTAATTCGCCCTCTGTCATTAGGACAGAGGGCTTTATTTTTTGGAGGATAGAAAAATGAGCGTTAAAGATAAAGCTTTGGAGTATCATCTGAACGGCTATAACTGCGCGCAGTCAGTTCTGGCTGCGTGCCGTGATTATTATGATATAGATGAAAAAACGGCGCTTGCTATATCCGCTGGCTTCGGCGGCGGTGTGCGCAGCGGCGAGATATGCGGCGCAATATCCGGCGCAGTTATGGCAGCTGGTCTTGCCTGCCCGTTTAACGATTCGCAGAACACCGAGGCAAAAAAGAAGATAGCAGCAATAGCGAGCAAAAGCGTCGATATCGTCCGCGACAAATATGGCTGCGTCCGCTGCATTGACCTCAAGAAAAGCGGCGTTAGATGCCCCGAGATAATCGGCTTTATGGCCGAGGCCGCCGAAAATATCATCAAAGAGAACAAATAATAAGGAGAGAATGAATGAATATTTACGAAGAACTCGTTGCCAGAGGCCTTATCGCTCAGGTTACAAATGAAGATGAGATCAAGGAAATGATAAATAACGGCAAAGCCACCTTCTACATTGGCTTTGACTGCACCGCCGATTCGCTGCATGTCGGCCACTTCATGGCGCTGTGCCTAATGAAGCGCCTGCAGATGGCGGGCAACAAGCCCATTGCCCTTATCGGTGACGGCACGACCCTTATCGGCGATCCCTCCGGCCGTACCGATATGCGTCAGATGCTGACAGAGGAGACAATTGCTCACAATGCCGAGTGCTTTAAAAGACAGATGGAGAAATTCATTGATTTTTCCGACGGTAAGGCGCTCATGCTTCGCAACTCTGCCTGGCTCAAGCCGCTTAATTACATTGAGCTTTTGCGCGAGGTCGGTCCCTGCTTCTCTGTCAACAACATGCTCAGAGCCGAGTGCTACAAGCAGCGCATGGAAAAGGGCCTGAGCTTCCTTGAGTTTAACTACATGATCATGCAGAGCTATGACTTCTACTACATGTTCCAGCATTACGGCTGCAACATGCAATTCGGCGGCAACGACCAGTGGAGCAATATGCTTGGCGGCACGGAGCTTATACGCCGCAAGCTCGGTAAGGACGCACAAGCAATGACCATCACGCTGCTTCTCAACTCTGAGGGCAAGAAGATGGGCAAGACCGCGTCCGGCGCAGTTTGGCTCGACCCGAACAAGACCTCGCCGTTTGAGTTCTACCAGTACTGGCGCAATGTTGGCGATGCAGATGTTCTCAAGTGCATCCGCATGCTGACGTTCCTGCCGCTTGAGCAAATCGAGGAGATGGACAAATGGGAAGGCTCGCAGCTCAACCGAGCCAAGGAGATCCTTGCGTACGAGCTTACCGCACTCGTCCACGGCGAGGAGGAAGCAAAGGCAGCTGAGGCGTCCTCAAAGGCACTTTTCGGTGGCAGCGGCAATGACGAGAACATGCCAACGACCGAGATAATGGCAGCTGACCTTACCGACGGTGTTATCGATATCATGACTGCACTTGTCAAGACCGGCCTTTGCGCATCAAAGTCTGAGGCAAGGCGAAATATCCAGCAGGGCGGCGTGTCCGTAAATGATGAAAAGATTGCAGATATCTCCGCTTCCTTCAATGCCGATGCCCTCAAAAATGGTATTGTCATCAAGCGTGGCAAGAAAAACTTCAACAAGCTAATTTTGAAATAACGGTGAATTAATATGTCAATAGAAAAAGGTAGAGCATATTTCAGACAGTTTGGCATGGAGGACAGGGTGCAGGAGTTTTCCGTATCCAGCGCTACTGTTGAGCTTGCCGCCTTGGCATTGGGCGTTGATGGCGCAAGGATCGCAAAGACGCTTTCGTTTAAAAAGGGCGACAGCTGCATCCTTATCCTTGCGGCAGGTGATGCCAGAATAGACAATAGAAAGTTCAAGGAAAAGTTCCATATGAAGGCCAAAATGCCCTCGCCCGATGAGGTGCTTGAGCTTGTCGGCCATCCTGTCGGCGGCGTGTGCCCGTTCGGCATAAACGACGGCATCGATGTGTATCTCGATGAAAGCCTCAAACGTTTTACGACCGTTTTCCCCGCAGTCGGCAGCGGAAACAGTGCGATTGAGCTCAACTTGGATGAGCTGTTTAAATATTCAAACGCAATAGAATGGATAGATGTCTGCAAGCTCCCCGAACCGCAGACGTAAAGAATGAAAGTAGAAAAGCGGTCGCTTTTCTGCTTTTTTCACAATATATAATCGGTCTTAAATGCTTGCTAATCTATATATTGTGTAGTATAATGTATAAGTAAAAGTTTGAGCAGCCCGGGGGATACCCATAAACAGGAATCCCCCGGATATATAAAAGCGGCGGTGCGCACCTGACCGCTGGATCATTTTATGCTGCATACTAAGTTGAGGTTAATGTCATGATAAAGATAGCTCCTTCAATTCTCTCTGCCGATTTTTCAAAGCTAGGGGCGGAAATTGAAGATATAAAGCAGGGCGGAGCCGATTATGTCCATTTCGATGTGATGGACGGCGAATTTGTTCCCAACATTTCGATTGGAGTACCGGTTTTGAAGTCTGTCCGCAAGACGACCGACATGTTCCTTGATGTTCACCTCATGATTGACCGCCCGGTAAGATACGCCGAGGTTTTCTGCAAAACGGGCGCTGATTTGGTCATGTTCCATGTTGAGGCTGATACGCCCAAGAAGATAAGCGAGGCTATCGATATCGTAAAGCGCTGCGGCAAAAAGGTCGGCCTTTCAGTTAAGCCTAAGACCCCTGCCGAGGCATTGTACCCGTATCTTGATAGGCTTGATATGGTCCTTGTCATGACGGTCGAGCCCGGCTTCGGCGGCCAAAGCTTCATGCACGACCAGCTTCCGAAGATAAAGCAGTTTCGCAAGGAGATAGACCGGAGAGGTCTTGATTGCGAGCTTGAGGTCGACGGCGGTGTTGACCCCGTGACGGCGAAGCTTGTAAAAGAAGCCGGAGCCAACGTCCTTGTTGCCGGCAGCGCGGTGTTCGGCAAGCCCGATAGAGCCGCACAGATAGAAGCTATCAGAAACGCATAATTGGAGATACATACCTATGGCATTTTTCCCTGCATCACTCGAAAACCTCATAGACAAATTTGCGTCTCTACCCGGCATCGGCAGAAAAAGCGCACAGCGTCTTGCGTTTCATGTCCTCTCGCTGCCCGATGGTGAGGCGGAGAGCTTTGCTACGGCTATCATGGAAGCCAAGGCTCATGTGAGCTGCTGCAAGATATGCCAGAACCTGACCGAGGGCGATATCTGCCCCGTTTGCCAGAGCAACAGGCGCGATAAAAGCACCGTGTGCGTCGTTTCAGAGCCTCGCGATGTGCTGTCTATTGAGCGCAGCCATGAGTATAATGGTGTGTACCATGTTCTGCACGGCGTTTTGTCGCCCATAAGCCATGTTGGACCTGATGATATCAGAATAAGCGAGCTTGTAAAGCGCGTTTCGGCTGATGACAGCGAGATAAGTGAAGTTATCATGGCAACAAACCCCGATACTGAGGGCGATGCGACCGCTATGTACATATCAAGGCTTTTAAAGCCCTTTGATGTTAAGGTCACGAGACTTGCTTACGGCATACCCGTCGGCTCAAATCTTGAATTTGCGGATGATGCAACCTTGCTCAGAGCTATCGAAGGCAGAATTGAATTATAATTTTCGGGCAATAATCTAACAAAAGAAGAGACACTTTTTTACATACCGAATATGTGTGGGGGGAATGCCACGCTTTAAACTGCGAAACAGGGCAGCTTTAAGCGAGGTTCCCTTTGTTTTACATTTTCGGAAACCCCAAAATACCGAATGGAGGCATTTATGACACCTAAAATCAAAATCATCCCGCTTGGCGGTCTCGGAGAGATCGGAAAAAACATGACCGCCTTTGAGTGCGGCACAGATATTATCGTTGTTGACTGTGGATTGGGTTTTCCCGATGAACAAATGTATGGTATCGACATCGTCATACCCGACATATCATACCTGAAGGCCAATGCCGACAGAGTCAGAGGTATCATCCTGACCCACGGTCACGAGGATCACATCGGTGCTATCCCGTATGTTATGACCGAACTTGATGTACCCATCTACGCAACGCCGCTCACAGCTGCGCTTGTTGAGCTCAAGCTTGAGGAGCATGATCTGCTTTACAATACGCAGATCTTCACCAAGAAAGCAGGGGATGTGTTCAGGCTCGGCTGCTTTAGCATTGAGTTCATCAATGTTAACCACAGCATTGCCGACGCTGTTGCACTTGCGATAAAGACCCCGCTTGGCACTATTGTCCACACCGGCGATTTCAAGATCGATGTAACGCCCGTTCAGGGCAAGATGATCGACCTGCCCCGTCTCGGCCAACTCGGCAACGAGGGCGTGCTTGCCCTTTTGAGCGACTCGACGAATGTCGAAAAGCCCGGCCATTCCGCATCCGAGCGCAAGGTCGGAGAGACCTTCGATATGCTGTTTAAAAACTGTGATCAGCGTATTATTATTACGACCTTTGCGTCTAATGTTCACAGATTGCAGCAGATAATCGATGTTGCGGCAAAGTATAAACGCAAAGTCGGCATAACCGGCCGCAGCATGGAGAATATCCTGCGTGTTGCAGGCGTTCTCGGGTATCTCAACATCCCCGAGGACACCATGGTTGATATAAACCATATAAATAAGCTGCCGAAAAACAAGGTCGTTATTATCTCGACCGGCAGCCAGGGCGAGACTATGTCCGCACTGTACCGCATGGCGTTTTCAGAGCACCGACAGATAAACATTGAAGCCGGCGACCGCGTTATTATTTCGGCATCGGCTATCCCGGGCAATGAGAACATGATAAGCAAGGTCATAGACGAGCTTTTCCACAAGGGTGCAGAGGTCATTTATGACCGTAATACCGAGCTTCATGTCTCCGGCCACGCCTCGCAGGAGGAGCAGAAGATGATGCTTGCACTCGTGAAGCCCAAATATTTCATTCCTGTCCACGGCGAGTACCGTATGCTCGTTAAGCATGCAGAGCTCGGCAAGCTCATGGGCGTACCGGCCAAAAATGTAGTTATCGGCGAAAACGGCAAGGTAATTGAGATATCCAAAAAGAGCATCAAACTCAACGGTGCCGTGCAGTCGGGTGCTGTCATGGTCGACGGCATGGGCGTCGGCGATGTCGGCAGTGTCGTAATGCGCGACAGGCACAGACTTGCAGAAGACGGCATGGTGGTCATTGTTGTGACCCTGTCGTCGTGGGACAATGCCATGCTCGCAGAGCCAGAGATACTCACGAGAGGCTTTGTCTATGTAAAAGAAGCCGAGTCTATGATCGAAGAGCTCAAGCGCGTCACCAAGGAGACCGTCATGAACTGCGAGGACAGCGGCGTTAAGGATTGGGCTTCGATAAAAAGCCGCATTAAGAGCAATGTTTCAAGCTACCTTTACAAGACTACCAAGCGCAGCCCGATGATACTGCCGCTTATATCTGAGGTATGATACCGTTTTTTGACTGTCACTGTGATACGATTTCAAGGGTAATGAACGAGGGCGGAAGCCTGCGCAAAAACGGCTTTCACACGGATTTGGAAAGACTTCGCAAATTTGCCCCGTGCTCTCAGGTGTTTGCCGTGTGCACTGAAACAAATGAACATTCGATTGAAAAAGCCGAGGCAATGCTCCGCCGCTTAAACAGACAGATAGAGGAAAATTCGGACATAGTTATGCTATGTCTGAATTTTCATGATATCAAGAAAGCTGCCGATCTCGGCAAAATTGCGGCTCTCATATCAATTGAGGGTTGCGAGCAGATAAGCTCGCTTGAAAGTGCATACGACAACGGGGTCAGAATCCTTCATCCTACGTGGAATTTTGATAACGAGCTCTGCTGTGCTGCCGTGGGAAGCAACAGAGGGCTGACCGAAAAGGGCAGAGCCTTTGCTGTAAAGGCACAAAGCATGGGGTTTGCCTTGGATATGTCTCATATATCCGAGCGCGGCTTTTGGGATACGCTTGAGGTGTGCGAAAAGCCCGTAATTGCAGGGCATTCCAATGCTAAGGCTGTATGTGACGTTCGGAGAAATCTAACCGATGAGCAGTTTAAAGCGCTTATCCTCATCGGTGGCGGTGCGGGAATAAATCTGTATCCCGAATTTCTCGGATTAGGCAGAGATATCAAAGCTGTCATTGCTCATATAGAGCATTTTCTGTCACTCGGTGGGGAGAAGGCTGTTTTCTTAGGCTGTGATTTTGACGGCATAGAATGCACACCAAATGAGCTTGGCGGTGTGCAGGAGCTTGATAAGCTTTATAACGAGCTATTAAAGCAAAACTACCCCGAAACACTCGTCAGGGCTCTGTTTTGGGATAATCTTTATGATATAATGGGGAAAATGCTGTGAATATTCAAATATTCGGCAAAAGCAAATGCTTTGACACAAAGAAAGCCGAGCGATATTTCAAAGAGCGGCGCATAAAGTATCAGTTCGTCGACATTAACAGATACGGCATGAGCAGGGGAGAACTGAACTCCGTCAAAAATGCCGTTGGACTCGAGGCTTTGATAAACACTGCCGATGTAGATTACCCGATGATACAATATCTTGCGTCTAATGATGCTAAATTAGATAAGCTCTTTGAATGTCCGTGGCTCATAAAAACGCCGATCGTCAGAAACGGCAAGCAGGCGACGGTGGGCTATATGCCTGATATATGGGCAAAATGGGAGTAAATTATGTCAGCACTGAATATTGAACCTAAGAAAGTATTTGATTTTTTCAAGCTTATAGCCTCCGTGCCGCACGGCTCGGATAACACAGCGCAGATAACCGAGCTTTGCTGCAAGTTTGCAAGGCAGAGAGGGCTTGAGTATTACTGCGATAAGCTTGGCAATGTAATTATATATAAAAACGCCTCATGCGGCTATGAATCGGATGAGCCGGTCATTCTCCAGGGTCATCTTGACATGGTTACAGTCAAGACTGCTGACTGTTTGAAAGACCTCGAAAAGGATGGACTTGACCTCAAGACTGACGGCAAGTACCTTTGGGCAGAGGGAACGAGCCTTGGCGCAGATGACGGTATAGCCGTTGCAATGGTGCTTGCCGTTCTCGATTCGGACGCCATCAAGCACCCGCCCATAGAGGCTGTTTTCACCATAAACGAGGAAACCGGCATGGACGGCGCTCAGTTTCTTGACGCATCCAAGCTAGACGGCAAGACCATGCTCAACATTGACTCCGAGGTTGAAGGCGTTATCACCTGCGGCTGTGCTGGTGGCGCGCACGTGCTTGCGCAATTCCCACTGAACTCGAATACCGAGGAATTGTACTGCACTGAGCTGAATATATCTGGCCTTATCGGGGGTCACTCGGGTAATGAGATACATAAAAACCGAGCAAATTCCAATATCCTGATGGGCAAACTGCTTGGCGAGATTAACGCCAAGACAGCACTCAGGCTTGTTTCTATAAACGGAGGCGAAAAAGATAACGCAATTGCAAACGCAAGCTCATGCACGATCGCTTTTGACGAAGCTGACCGCAATGTCGTCCTTGATGCTGTTTTGTCGTTTGCAAAATGTTCTTACGAAAAGTACAGCAGCACTGATCCTGAGATGGATATAAGCGTTACCGAGATTGGAAAAACAAATGTAAGCGCTGTGGATGTGAAAACGAGCGGAAACATCATTACGGCATTGTCCACAGTGCCTGACGGTGTGCAGACTATGAGCCCTGATATTGAAGGGCTTGTTGAGTCCTCACTCAACCTCGGCGTTGCAACAACTGAGGGTGACACGATCTCACTTAGCTTTTGCCTCAGAAGCTCAGCTACCGACGAAATGGCCAAAATGCAGAGCAAGCTAAGCGAAATTATCACATTAAACGGCGGGACGGTGACAGTTGGGGGCGAATATCCAGCATGGGAGTACAAAAAAGACTCCGTTTTGCGCGAAAAAGCCATTGCAGCATATGAAAGCCTGTACGCCACAAAGCCCAAGCTTGATGTTATCCACGCCGGACTTGAGTGCGGCCTTTTTGCGGATAAGATAAAGGATCTTGACTGCATATCATTCGGCCCTAATATCCCCGATATCCATACAACAAATGAAAAGCTTGATGTAGCTTCAACGCAGCGTGTATGGGAGTTCCTTTTGAAGCTTCTGCAAAGCTTATAAAAAGAAAAAAACCGCCTATGGCGGTTTTTCTTTTGGCGAGTGGGTCTGTAAGCCGGGTTCTGTCTTAAACGACCATCTATCTAATCCTGCCGTTGCCGACAGGCTTCAGCCACCTCCTGAGGACGATCGGGCAGATCACATGTCCTCCCACGGTGTTGCTCCGGATAGAGTTTACAGCACCGCATCGTCTCCGACCGGCGAGTGAGCTCTTACCTCACTTTTCCACCCTTACCGAGTAAGCTCGGCGGTATATTTCTGTTGCACTTGTCCGAGGGTCACCCCTGGCGGGCGTTACCCGTTATCCTTGCCCTATGGAGCCCGGACTTTCCTCACGCACTTTTTTTCAAAATGTGCCCGCGGTCGTTCGGCCCACTCAAGTGGTTATTTTAAACACGAAAGCGGCACAAGTCAATAGAAATTTCTTGTTTTTATACGCCGTTGGCCTTATAATAATAAAGATTTGGAGGGTTATAACATGACTATGAATGATTATATAAGCTCTATCAAAGATAAGCGTGTTTGCGTCATCGGCATAGGCGTGAGCAATAAGCCGCTTATAGAAAAGCTGCTAAAAGCAGGCTGCGATGTGACTGCCTGCGATAAGCGCAGCATAGAGCAGCTTGGTGAGGACTATTTGCGGCTTCTATCGCTCGGAGCAAAGTTTTCTCTCGGCGACAGCTATCTTGAGAACCTCAACTACGATATCATTTTCCGCACCCCGGGCTTGATGCCGTTTGACGAGCACCTGACCAAAGCTGTCGCAAACGGCGCTGTCGTCACCTCGGAAATGGAGGTGTTCTTTAAGCTTTGCCCGTGCAGGATAATTGCGGTCACCGGCAGCGACGGCAAGACCACGACGACGACGATAATTTCTGAGTTGTTAAAAGCACAGGGTTATACAGTCCATCTTGGTGGCAATATAGGTCACCCGCTGCTCTGTGAGGTTGACAGTATGAAGCCGGAGGACTTTGCAGTACTTGAGCTTAGTTCGTTCCAGCTGCACAGCATGGTCTGTAAGCCAAACGTTGCGGTCATTACGAACATTTCACCCAATCATCTCGATAAGCACAAGGATTATCGGGATTACATAGATGCAAAAAGCTCAATCTTCACCCGTCAAGACAGCACTGACAGGCTGGTTTTAAACAGCGAAAATGAGTATTCGTCTTACTATGCGGGCATGGTGAAGTCGGCTATTATGTATTTCAGCAGAGTGAAGATGCCCGAAAACGGCGTTTACTGCGAAGACGGCATAGTCTGCCGTGTCCACGATGGCGTTCGGGCGCAGCTCATGCACGCCGATGACATTAAGCTCCCCGGTACGCATAATCTTGAAAATTACATGGCCGCCTTTGCCGCAACTGACGGGCTCGTTTCCGATGAGACTTGCATCAAGGTTGCAAAGGAATTTTCAGGCGTTGAGCATCGCTTGGAGCAGGTGCGCGTAAAAGACGGCGTAACCTATATAAATGACTCCATCGGCACAAGCCCCAGCCGCACAGCCGCAGGGCTTCACGCTTTGAAAACGAAGCCAATCCTAATTGCAGGCGGTTACGATAAGCATATACCCTTTGACTCGCTTGGTGATGAAATTTGCTTGCACACAAAAGCGCTCTTTCTCACGGGTGCGACCTCTGAGAAGATAGAACAGGCTGTTAAAGCCTCGAAGTACTACACCGAAGACTTTAAAATGGTCACCATTGACGATTTTAAGCAGGCTGTTTTGTCCGCTGCCGACTATGCGCAAGCGGGCGATATCGTCCTCTTGTCCCCAGCATGTGCGGCGTTCGATAAGTTCAAAAACTTTATGGAGCGCGGAAAATACTTTAAGCAGATAATTATGGAGCTTTGATATGAAATTCAGTGATATGAAGCCGCAGGTGTTCTCACTTGCGCAAGAGGCGGAAAACGAGATAAGGCCGCAGTTTGAGAGAATTGACCGCATTGCGCAGCAAAACACGCTCAAGGTCATGCAGGCGTTCCAGGACAACAAAGTTTCCGACTCCTGCTTTGCCGGAACGACCGGCTACGGCTACGATGATGTCGGCAGGGAAGTGCTCGATAAGGTCTATGCGCAGATATTCTGCACGGAGGCGGCACTTGTCCGCATCGGCTTTGTTAATGGTACGCATGCGCTTTCAACGGCGCTATTTGCCATGCTCAAGCCCGGCGATACGCTGCTTTCGGCAACGGGGCTTCCGTACGATACGCTTAGAAATGCTATCGGCATCGAGGGCGACTGCCACGGTTCCCTTAAGTTTTACGGCATAAACTATGCACAGGTTGACCTTAAAGCCGACGGTACTCCCAATATTGAGGCCATAAAAAAGGCGGTAGCCGATAAAAGCGTAACAGCAGTCCTCATCCAGCGCTCCCGCGGTTACGGCGACAGACCGGCCTTTTCCGCAGAGCAGATCGGCGAGATGACCCGTGCTGTAAAAGAAGTTGACCCCAGCATAAATGTAATGGTCGACAACTGCTACGGTGAGTTTACCGGCGAGCACGAGCCGACGGAGTACGGTGTTGATCTTATGGCTGGGTCGCTCATCAAAAACCCGGGCGGCGGATTAGCCCCTACCGGCGGATATGTTGTCGGCAAGGCAGATCTTGTAGAAAGGGCTGCAATGCGCCTTACGACCCCGGGAATCGGCGGCGAATGCGGTGCAACGCTCGGAAATAATAGGCTCTTGTTCCAGGGCCTATTCATGGCACCGCACATTGTTGCACAGGCGCTCAAGACCGCGACCTTCTGCTCTGCAATGATGAGTAAGATCGGTTTCGAGACATCGCCCGCTCCCGATGAGGTAAGAAGCGACATTATCCAGATGGTGACACTCAAAACCGCTGATAATATGAAAAAATTCTGCAAAGGCATACAAAGCGGCGCACCGGTTGACTCGTATGTCACGCCTGAGCCCTGGCAGATGCCGGGGTATAACTGCCCTGTCATAATGGCTGCGGGCGCGTTCGTTCAGGGCTCATCTATTGAGCTGTCTGCCGATGGACCTATGAAGGAGCCGTATATCGCCTACATGCAGGGCGGCATTACTTACGAATCCGGCAAACTTGGCATAATGATGGCGGTCAATGAAATGCTGGAGTGATTTTGGGCATATAATACATGGGGTGGTCTTATGTATTATTACCGCAGAAGAAAGCCCAAGTATACATTCAGTACCGACACAAAGCAAAAAAAGCCCAAGACAGGCTATTTCGCTGTAACGCTGGTTTTGCTGCTCATTTTGTCAGGTATAAGCTTTTTCTTGCGTGACCTGTCAACAAAGATCGCAGTGTCAGATGCTGTTGATATCGTTACTAAAACAGTAAACAACTCTATCAACAAGGTTATAGGCAAGGGAGTATACGGCTTTGATTATTTCGTCTCGCTCGTCAAGGACGAAAGCGGCAATATCACCGCCATAACGAGCGATATGGCGCATATAAATACATTGTCCACTGAGATACTTAATTCCGTTATCGAATCGACCGAGAATGGAACTATTGAGGTCAAAATTCCGGTTGGGAACCTCACCGGCTTCAATCTTTTAATGGGCAGAGGTCCGGATGTATCGGTAGATATCGTCATGCTGACCTCATCGAGGGTCGATTTTAAAAACGATATCGTTTCCTCCGGTATAAATCAGTCGAAGTACCAGCTTATACTCGAGGTCACGATAGATATCGATGTTCTCGTCCCATGGGGGACAAAAAGCGCAAGCACCGTTACCGAGGTCATCGTAGCCGACACGGTCATCGTCGGCAAGGTTCCCGAAACATATCTGAACATGGAGAAATGACTATGGATATTCAAAAGCAGATAGATGAGCTACGCAGGGAAATAGAGCATCACAACAAGCTTTACTATGTTGATGATGCTCCCGTCATTTCCGATTTTGACTATGATATGCTGATGCAGAGACTCATAAAGCTTGAGGAGGAGCATCCCGAGCTTGTGACCCCCGATTCGCCCACGCAGCGTGTGGGCGGTGCTGCCCTGTCGCAGTTTGCGCAGGTGCAGCATCAGGTGCCGCTGGAGAGCCTGAGCGATGTGTTCTCGTTCGATGAGCTTCAAGCCTTCGGCGAGAGAATGGATACCTCGCTTGCAGATGCACATGAGTATTGCGTTGAGCCGAAAATCGACGGACTTTCCATGTCACTTGAATATGAAAACGGAGTATTTGTGCGCGGTGCCACCCGCGGAAACGGACTTGTCGGCGAGGATGTGACGGAAAACCTGCGCACGGTGAGAAGTCTTCCACTCAGGCTTATTGACGCTCCCGAAAGACTTATTGTGCGCGGAGAGGTCTATATGTCCAAGACCGTGTTTAATGAGCTCAATGCTGAGCGCGAGATAAACGGCGAGCAGCTTCTTGCAAACCCTAGAAACGCCGCCGCCGGCTCTATTCGTCAGCTTGACCCGAAGGTGGCTGCCCGGCGCAAGCTCGATATTGTCTGCTTCAACATGCAGTACACCTCGGGAGAAAGCTATAAAAATCACTCTGAAACGCTCGATGCACTCAAGCATATGGGCTTTCCTGTCGTACCGTACAAGCTGTATAAGACTATCGATGGCTGCTGCGAGCGCATTGATTGGATAGGGGAGAACAGGGGTGATTTTGCCTACGACATTGACGGTGCGGTCATTAAAATTAATTCCATTGCCCAACGCAGCCTCCTCGGCAGCACCGCAAAAGCCCCTAGGTGGGCGGTTGCGTATAAATATCCTCCCGAGAAGAAGGAAAGCAGAGTGGTCGACATTGTCGTGCAGGTCGGCAGAACCGGCGTTCTGACCCCGAAAGCGGTCATTGAGCCCGTGCGCCTTGCCGGTACGACCGTGACGAATGCCACGCTTCATAATCAGGACAATATAGACAGGCTCGATATCCGCATCGGCGACACCGTTTTGGTGCAGAAGGCAGGGGAGATTATCCCCGAGGTGCTGTCTGTCAACAAGGATAAGAGGCCGAATGATACCGTGCCGTTCAAAATGCCCACTATCTGTCCCGAGTGCGGCGCACCTGTTGTTCGTGACGAGGACGGGGCTGCGCTTAGGTGCACGAGCCCCGAATGCCCGGCGCAGAGACTTAGAAATCTTGCACATTTTGCTTCCAGAGAGGCAATGGACATTGAAGGCCTCGGCATATCGGTTTGCGAGTCGCTTATAAACAGCGGCCTTGTCGGAAGTCCGGCAGAGCTTTATTATCTTGACGCTCAGTCGGTCGCATCGCTCGACAGAATGGGCAAAAAATCCGCCGAAAACCTGATAGCTGCGATCGAAAAGAGTAAGCAGGCGGGACTTGCAAGGCTCTTGTGTGCATTCGGCATCAGGCAGGTTGGGCAAAAGGCAGCAAAGACCCTTGCGCAGCAGTTTAAAACGCTTGATAAGCTCATGGATGCGACCGAGCTCGAGCTTCTTTCGGTGAACGATATCGGATCGATCACGGCTGCTTACATCAAGGAATGGTTTGAGCTGCCGCAATCGCAGCATCAGATCAAGCTTTTACGCGATGCGGGTGTGTCGTTTGAAAGCGTAGACACCGTGAAAGACTCCCGTTTTGCCGGGATGACCTTTGTTCTAACGGGCGAGCTCACAAATTACAAACGCGACGAGGCTGCAGCTATAATCGAAAGCTTCGGCGGCAAGGCATCGTCCTCGGTGTCGAAGAAAACGAGTGTTGTCCTTGCCGGAGAAAATGCCGGAAGCAAGCTCAAAAAAGCGAGAGACCTCGGCATTAAGATCATAGATGAGACCGAATTTGAAGAAATGGTAAAGTGACAAAAAGCCCATCGTTTGATGGGCTTTCACTTATTTTGCCCTCCATCATATAATGAAGCACGAAGGAGGATACGATAAGTGGATAATAAATGCAATTTTAAGAGCGGCTCCTTGCCGTCCTGCGCGCCGCTGGCAATGGCCTATGTGCCGATGCAGGAATGTGTTAAGCCGACATATAATACAGCCGAAGCCCTCTCAAGAGGCACGCTTTTCCCGGGACTTGACTTGCCGTTTATGAACATGGTCAACACCGGCGACCTCACCGGAACGCCGCTCGGTGAGCTGATGGCGCTCGATTTTGTTGCGCATGAGCTGGTTTTGTACCTTGACACACATAGTGAGGACAGTGAAGCCTTTGATATGCTCAAGAACATTTTGGAGCTCGCAAACACAGCCCGAGAGCGCTATATCAAGCTTTACGGCCCTGTTACTACTATGGAGCTCGCGAAAGCGCAGAGCTTTACCTGGCTCAAGAATCCTTGGCCGTGGGACTATACAGCAAAACTGGAGGGCTGATAAATGTTTGTATATGAAAAGAAGCTGCAATATCCCGTAAGAATAAAAAATCCCAATCCAGCGCTGGCGAAATTTATCATTAGTCAGTATGGCGGCCCTGATGGTGAGCTCGGCGCATCGCTGAGATATCTCAGCCAGCGATACAGTATGCCGTATCCCGAGCTTAAGGGGCTGCTCACAGACATTGGCACGGAGGAGCTTGGGCATCTTGAGATGGTCGGAGCGATAGTTCATCAGCTGACAAGAAAGATGACACCGGAGGAAATTAAAAAAGCAGGCTTTGAGACCTACTTCGTAGATCACACCGCCGGAGTTTACCCTCAGTTCGCCTCCGGTACACCATGGACGGCAGCGACGATGCAGGCGAACGGTGATGTCATAACAGATCTTCACGAGGATATGGCGGCCGAGCAAAAGGCGCGCACGACATATGATAATATCCTGCGGCTGTCTGACGATCCTGATGTCAATGATGTCATTAAATTCTTGCGTGAAAGGGAAGTAGTCCACTATCAGCGCTTTGGTGAGGGATTGCGAAATGCCCTTGAAAAGCTTGATAAAAAGAATTTTTACGCCGTAAACCCGGCATTTGATTAAAAAAACAGTTCCTCGTATAAAACGGGGAACTGTTTTTCGTTAGACAGCTTATTGCTTAGCTGCGAGCTTTTCCTTGTTTCTGCGCTCAACCTTGGAAAGCCACATTGCGCAGGTAGCGTCGCCGGTGATGTTGAGAGTCGTACGACCCATGTCGAACAGCTTATCAACGCCGGCAATGATCGCAATACCCTCAACGGGAAGGCCGACCTGCAGAAGGACCATGGACAGCATGATCATGCCTGCGCCGGAGACACCGGCAGTGCCGATGGAAGCCAGAGTTGCGGTCACGACTACCATTGCCATCTGGCCGATGGTGAGGTCAATACCGTAGCAACAGGCGATAAATACGGTCGCAACTGCCTGATAGATGGCGGTACCGTCCATGTTGATGGTAGCGCCGAGAGGCAGAACGAAGGAACTGATCTCAGGCTCAGCACCCATGTCATTGCAGCACTCGATGTTGATGGGCAGTGTTGCATTCGACGACGTGGTGGTGAAGGCAGTGAGCATTGCGGCGGCCATGCCCTTGAAGAACCGGATGGGACTCATGCCTGCAAGGAACTTAACACCCAGACTGTAAACAATGACGAGGTGGAGAATGTAGCCTATATAGGCAACGCCGACGACGAGAGCCAGCGAGCCGACGACCTTCGCACCGTTAACAGCGACAACATCAGCCATGAGGCAGAATACGCCGATCGGGGTGAGCTTTATGATCATCATGAGGACCTTCATGACGACTTCATCCATGCTCTCTACGAGGTTAGCGATCATTTTGCCCTTTTCGCCGGCAGCAAGAACGCCTGCACCGAAGAAGATGGCGATGACGATAACGGGCAGCATGTTGGTGTCGACCATAGGCTTGAGAAGGTTATCGGGGAAGATATTAACGATAACATCCATGATCTTGGGAGCCTCGGCAGCCTCGTATTCAAGGCCGGCTGTTACGCTCGAGTCGAGAACAGGAAAGAAGCCCTTGAAGCAGTTAACGACTACAAGGCCGATAACAACAGCAAGTGCCGTGGTGCAGATGTAGTAAATAAAGGTTTTTATACCTACACTGCCGACTTTTTTAAGGTCGTTAAGGCTGATGACGCCGCTCATGATAGAGAACAGAACGACGGGGACGACCATAAACTTAAGAAGATTGATGTAGATAGTACCGAAGGGCTTTAGGTAATCGGTAGTGAATGTTCCGCCGATCTTCAGAAAAATGAAGCCGACTAAGATGCCTGCGAGCATGCCGATGATTATCCATGCCGGCAGATTGAGTTTACGCTCTTGCTGCATAAAATTCCTCCTAATTCTTTTCTATTAAAACCTGAGTTAGACGCAAATTGTTTCCTCGGGTTTTGCTCTGACCTTTTTGAGCCTTGCGTATCTGGGCAGAGAGTTTTCTTTGGGGACATGAGGCTCACCCTGTATTAAAGGAAGAACATAATTAATAAAATCAGATGTGATATAATTGCCGTCGTCGGTTATCCACTCAAGCGGGACTTTCTTCTCGTAGTTTGCAACACTGCTGAGTGAGAGCAGGGTAGTGTGGCAGGAGTATGTACCGCTCGTGTCGTCACGCTCAAGAGCGACCATTTTGCCTGTTTCACCGGCAATTGCCGCCTCAACTGCTGCCTTACCGACCATAAAGGCTTCCTGAATATCGACAGATGACGCGATATGCGAGCCGCAGCGCTGCAAAAGGCTGAGCTCAATACCGCGGGTCTTCTTTATCTTAAGCGTATCCTTGAGGTAGCCTGCAAGCTTGGCCGCAAGTCCGCCGAGCTGGGCATGGCCGAAGCCGTCTGTGCCGGATGTCTTGGCCTCGGAGACGAAGCTTCCATCGGCATAGTGAACACCCTCGGATACGGCAACTAGGACATTGTGCTTCTGCTTTAAAACCTTGCGGATATCCTCTGTGAACCGGTCAAGGTCAAAATCACGCTCGGGAAGATAAATGAGGTCGGGGCCGCAGCCGTGGCCGTATTCCGTGGCCAGTGCAGCGCTTGCCGTGAGCCAGCCGGCGTGCCTGCCCATGATTTCAACAACCGTCACCATCTCGGTGTCATAAACATCGGTGTCCTTGTCAATCTCCATGCATGTCGTCGCAATAAACTTCGCGGCGCTGCCGAAGCCGGGACAGTGGTCAGTGCCGAACAGGTCGTTGTCGATTGTCTTGGGTATACCAATGACACGGCACTCATAGCTGACACGCTCCATATAGCGGCTGATCTTATTGCATGTATCCATGGAGTCATTGCCGCCGTTATAGAAAAAGTACCTTACATTATATTTCTTAAATGTCTCCAGTATCTTTATATAATCAGACTCATCCTCATCGGGGTCGGCAATCTTATATCTGCATGAGCCAAGCTCGGAGGAGGGAGTGTTAAGCAGCAGCTTAAGCTCATAATCCTCTTCCTCGCCCATATCAAAAAGCTCATCATTAAGAACGCCTTTAATTCCGTGGGCAGCACCGTAGACCTTGGTTATCGCATCGGACTCGAGAGCCGTTTTGATAACACCGTATGCGCTGGCATTTATAACCGCGGTAGGCCCGCCGGACTGGCCGAATATACAGGAGCCGACCAGTGGTGAATCGAATAAATTATCCAAAATAATGCCTCCACATCGTTAATGATTATTGATTATAACATGAAATTGGTTTATAATAAATAAAAAAATCAAATTTTTTATGCAAATTAACTAATTAATTTTTTGTCAGGAGGATTTTCGACTATGCCACTCGTAACAACAAAGGAAATGTTTGAAAAGGCCTACAACGGTGGTTATGCCATCGGTGCATTTAATGTTAACAATATGGAGATCGTCCAGGGCATTACCGAAGCTGCCGCTGAGCTTAAAGCTCCGCTGATTCTTCAGGTATCCAAGGGCGCACGTGCTTATGCAAATCACACCTATCTTATGAAGCTTGTCGAGGCTGCCGTTATCGAGACCGGCCTGCCGATAGCCTTGCATCTTGATCATGGTGACAGCTTTGATATCTGCAAGTCCTGCATCGACGGAGGATTTACCTCGGTTATGATAGACGCGTCCTCAAAGCCCTTTGAGGAGAATATCGAGCTTACAAAGAAGGTCGTTGAGTACGCGCATGACCATGGTGTCGTTGTCGAGGCCGAGCTCGGAACGCTCGCCGGAATAGAGGATGAAGTCAAGGTCAGCGCCGAGGACTCGTCATACACAAGACCCGAGGATGTTCAGGAATTTGTTGAGCGCACCGGCTGCGACTCACTTGCAATTGCCATCGGCACCTCGCATGGCGCTTATAAGTTTAAGCCCGGCACTGACCCCAAACTCCGCTTTGACATTCTTGAGGATGTTGCAAAGCGCCTGCCCAACTTTCCGATAGTCCTACATGGCGCTTCCTCCGTTCCGCAGGAATTTGTAAGGATCATCAATGAAAATGGCGGCAATATGCCCGGTGCTATCGGCGTTCCCGAGGATCAGCTGCGCAAGGCAGCATCCATGGCAGTTTGCAAGATAAACATTGACTCCGATCTTCGCCTTGCAATGACGGCCTCCATTCGTCAGTACCTCAACGAGCATCCCGACCACTTTGACCCCAGGCAGTATCTTAAGCCGGCAAGAGCAGCCATTAAGGATATGGTCGCGCATAAGATACTCGATGTTCTCGGCTGCGACGGTAAGGCTTGAGTGAAACTAATTGATAAAAAACAGGGATGGTGATTATTGTGAACCAATGTGAGCATAAGCATGAATACAGCAAGGGCATAAAGCCCATAATGCCGGACTTCGTTACGCTTGTCAGGCTCGCAATTACCGTTATCCTGCTTGTTCTGGCGTACACTATCAGTGTGGCACAGCTCACTTCGATGTTAATGCTCATTGCGGCGATACTGATAAGCGGTTTCGATATAGCGATATCGGCGGTTTATGCCATTTTGAGAAAGGACTTTTTCAACAATTCATGTATCGTACTTATCGCTGCTGCAGCCAGCTTCGCTGTGGGCTGCTATGTAGAAGCAACTGTGTTCGTAGTCGTTTATCAGGCGTGCAGAGTGTTCTATGAATATGCTGAAAAGCGCACAAAGCGCGCGGCAACAGGTGATCTTCCGAAAAACAGCGATGAAAGCTTTTCTAAGCAGCGCAGCATACTCAATCGTTGTGATGGTTCGATAAGTGCTATAAGAGCAAAGCTTGAACCTACATACACCATTGCCGTCAAGGCGGTCATCGCCGCAGCCATCCTGTTCAGTGTGCTCATGCCGCTGATAACAGATATGAGCTATGTCATGTCGATAAGAAGGGGAGCGATGCTTATGATCGCGATCATTCCCGCATCGGCATTTGCCTCGCTGTCACTGTGCACGGCATACGCTCTTTGCCGCTCTGCTGCCGCTGGAATTATTATAGACGCCCCGGAAACCGTTGACAAAGCTACTAAGCTTAAAACGATAGTTTTTGATAAGTCGGATGTAATAACCGCCGGAGCGCCGAAAATTGCCGCAATGATCTCGCCTGTGCTTGACAAAGAAAGCTTCCTGCGCTCGTGCGCATACATCGCCTTTAAGTCCGAGCAGCGCATTGCCGCTGCGATAGCAGGGGCGTATAACGGGGAAATTTGCCCGGAATACATACAGGAGTTTAACGACATTCCCGGATACGGCATGGAGGTCAAGATAGAGGGCAGACAAATGCTCCTCGGTACATTGAAGCTCCTCGAATCGAGGGGAATATCGCTTGATGCTGCCAGCGTGCGTAAGGGCAATGTGCTGTATCTGATTATCGCAGGCAGGTATGCCGGCGCGATCGTTTTTAATGAGAATATAAATCCCTATGCCGCAAAAACCGTTTCCGACCTCAAGGCTCTGGGCGTAACAAGCATGCTCGTTGCCGAGGACGGCATGGATATATGCGAAAAAACTGCAAAATCCATCAATATCTCGGACTTTTTCCCGTGCTGCGACACTGCTAAGAAGCTTTTAGTCGTAAAGAATATACGCCAGAGCCTAGATCAGGACGACACACTGATGTATGTAAGCGCCGAAAATGTCGGCTATCACTCCGATGCTGACCTCGACGCAAGGGTAGGGGAGCCGACCGACACTGAGGATTTGCGCATGTCCAATATCGGCATATTCGGCTTACCGTCGATGGTATCCATCGCAAGAAGCGCTCGGAAAATATCAATGCAGAACATTGCGCTGTGCGCGATCGTAAAAGCTGTGCTGATCGCTCTTGCCGTGACCGGCAATGCAACGCTTTGGTTTGTTGCACTGCTCGATTTCGCTGCTGGAATGTTCGGAGTACTTAACATCTCACGTATAAATCAGTAAAAAATATGACTGCTATCGAGTAGATAGCAGTCATATTTTTATGATTCCGGCTTAAAGCTGCTCAGCGGATTTGCCTCGGAGGCAAGCCGTAGCTCCGAATTATCAACATGTGTATATATTTGGGTGGTGTTCAGGTTATCATGACCGAGAAGCTCTTGAAGCGTCCTAACATCAACGCCGTTTTGCAGCATCAAGGTAGCCGCAGTGTGGCGCAGCTTGTGCGCTGAGTATTTGTCCGCATCCAATCCGGCTTTTTTCAGCGAGATCTTTACCATGCTGTGCACAGCCTCGCGGCTCATGCGAGTGCGTCTATTTGACAGAAACAGCGCATTTTTGTCAATTGCGGCAATGTTTTTCCTGACCTCAAGGTAATTATTGATAGCCTCGGCACATGCGTCATTTATATAAATGATGCGCTCTTTGCTACCTTTGCCGAACACTCTAATATGGTCGACTCTGATATCGGACAGATTAAGGCCGACTATCTCCGATATTCGCAGACCGCAGTTAAGAAAAATGCAGAGAATGCAGTAGTCACGCTCCTTATTCTTTCCGTCGACAGAGGAGAGGAGGGCTTGAGCCTCTGGCAGTGTAAGGTAGCGGGGAAGTGTGTGCGGGATTTTTGGTACATCGAGGTCTTGAAGCGGGTTTGTGTCGATGAGCTTGGCCTTGACCGTCAAATATTTATAAAAGCTTCTGAGTGTTGAGACTTTGCGGGCACGGGTCGAGGCTTTAGTGCCGTATTCAGCTTCGCGGCTGCGCTGGTTCTTGATCTTGTCACGAGTCATGAAGGATAAATATTCATAGGCTTCCGTGACCGTGACTGATCTTACAAAATCCAAATCTATATCGGAAATCGAGATATCTTCAAGTTCTGTGTTGCGAGGGACGATGCCGCGCTGGATTTTCAGAAACCTGAAAAAGTTACGCAGGTCAAGATAATATTCATCGACCGTTTTTCTTGAGTGTCCCTTGATAGTCTCATGATAAGTCAAAAACCCCTTAATGATGTCCGGCGCTTCAGTCCTGTAGTCCATAATTTTCTCCAATCAGCATTAATTCATTTCACTAAGTATAACAGGGAAGGCATAACTCTGTCTATTGACAAATTGACTAAAAATTAAACAAAATAAAGATTTTGTTTAATTTGGGGGAGTTGAAAACATATCAGAGCAAGGTTTATGAATATGTTATCGTAAAAATTGCTCTGCTTCATGTAATATACTCTGTTAGCGGGATCGCGCTTCCTATATCGAATATTGGTTTATCAATCAAGTATATCGGTTTGATGCATCTTTCACTCAAGAAGCTTTCAATTTTATTTTTTATATTTGTATCTTCTATAGTGCCTGTGAATGCTAATTCGCTTTCGCTGATTTTAAATGATGCGCCGCCGATGAAGCCATGATCAAAGCCATCCAATTTAATGAATGGATCAGGCAGATACAATGCATCCATTCCAATGGTCCCCGCTTTTTCGGCTATATGTTTATCCGAGGTAATGATCGAATTTTCATCTACGACACATATTGAGCATTTGGTATAGCCCTGCCTGACTGCAATCAAATGCTTACAGCCGCTTTTTACTGCTGCCGCATTTGACGTTTTGGGATTGAAAAACAGTTTGTCTCCTATGATGCAAAAATTTAGACCGGCATCGTACGGATAAATAGCCTGCTTAGGGTTAGGTGTATACTCAATGCTAATTAGGTTGCGAATCTGTTCACAAGGCTTCAAGTATTCACTTATAATTATGCTTTTGCCTATATGAGCAGCAGATAGATCTGCATGTCCGGATAGCCTTTCGTCGACATGGGGATTGCTTTTGAGCCAAATTGGCTCAAAATTGTGCACTGTTAGTGCGTTTTCAAGCAAATCTCTGTACTTTTCGCCGATTATTATGTGCCGCACCTTTGATTTTGGAAGGTGCGGCGTTTCGATCAATTTGAACATATCATCCTAAGGTCGCCTTAATGGCTTCCCTTATATCCTTTACAGATATAATTTCGAGTCCGGCTGGCTTTTTGATATCATCCTTGATATGTGCCGGTATGACGCAGCGCTTGAAGCCGAGGCGGGCAATTTCGGACAGGCGCATATTCAGCGAGTTAACGCTTCTTATTTCCCCGGAAAGACCAACTTCGCCTACTGCGGCCATATCTCTGCCAAGCGGCAGGTCTCTGAAGCTGCTTGCTATGGCTAGCGTTGTTGCAAGATCCGCAGCCGGCTCGTCAAGCTCAAGGCCACCGATGACATTTATGTACGCATCACAGCCGGAGACTGCCATGCCTCCCCTCTTTTCGAGAACGGCCAAGAGCAGTGTCGCTCTGTTATAATCAATTCCGTTTGTGCTGCGGCGGCCTGCGTTATAGGTCGCAGGGGCAACTAAAGCCTGAATTTCGGCGAGTATGGGTCTTGAGCCCTCAATAACGCAGGTAACACAGGTGCCCGGGGCGTTATCCGGCCTGCCGGAAAGCAGTATTTCAGATGGATTTTGCAGCTCTTTTAATCCCGTATCCACCATTTCAAACACACCTATCTCATTCGTTGAGCCGAAGCGGTTTTTGCCTGCTCTGAGAATTCTGAACGACGTGCTGCGTTCGCCTTCAAAATACAGGACACAGTCGACCATGTGCTCTAGCACTTTGGGGCCTGCGATATTGCCCTCTTTATTGATATGACCGACGACAAAGGTCGTGAAGCCCTTTTCCTTGGTCATGCGCATTATCGACATAGTACACTCTCTGACCTGACTTACGCTGCCGGGTGCAGAGCTGACCTCGGGGTCATACATGGTTTGAATGGAGTCGACTATCATTATATCCGGCTCAAGCTCATCAGCAGCCTCCAAAACCTCAGTCAAACCAGTTTCGGCGAGGACATAGATCTGCCCCTTATCAACACCGAGGCGCTGTGCGCGCATTTTGAGCTGACGCTCGCTTTCCTCGCCGGTGACATACAGTATTTTCTGCTCACCTTCGACTAGTCCACACAGCTGCAAAAGAAGGGTTGATTTGCCGATTCCGGGAGCGCCGCCGACCAAAACCAGCGAACCTTTTACGGCGCCGCCGCCTAACACTCTGTCAAATTCCCCTATTCCGGTCGAAAAGCGAAGCTCTGCCTCAGTGTCGAGCTCAGAGATAAGCTTGGGTGCCTTTTTTGAGGTGGCTCTTTTGGCAGTCCCCTTACTTTTTGCGTCGAGCTTCACCTCGACCAAGCTGTCCCACGCACCGCAGGCAGTGCATCTTCCGCTCCATTTAACTGTCTCATTGCCGCATTCCGAGCAGCAGAAAACTGTCTTTTGTCTCATATCTTCTCCTAGGCCAAAGCCGTGTTATTTAAATACTGTATGTATGAACCGGACAAAATTACTGCGATTTTAAGCTGATACTCATTTGATGCAAGCTTTTGTACCTCCTGCGGATTGGACATAAAACCGCACTCCACAAGTATCGTCGGGCACTCTGCCGTTGATGTCAGCAGCAGTTCCTTGGGGGCAGGGCGAGCAACACGCCTGTTTGCAGAATCCAGCAGTGCAACAAGATTCCCCTGCGTGAGAAGCCCAAGTGCCTTGCTGTCGTCATTATCAGAATACATCACTTCTGCGCCGCTGACAACTGCACTTGGGAACTTATTTTGATGAATGCTTATTAGAACCGCATTTTCGGTCGAATTTGCAAGCTTTGCCCGTTCGACGAGGTTGTCATGCTCACTATAAGCTTTGTTTTCAGAATTATCCGTGTCCGTTTCGCGAGTCATGACGGTGTCTACGCCTAAAAAGTGCGCCAAAGCCTCGGTTTTCAGAGCTATGGCAAGGTTTATATCGCTTTCTTTGAGCCCTGAATCCGAGATAGCGCCGCCATCAATGCCGCCGTGGCCTGCGTCGATAACTAGCGTTGACCGATTGTCCTGACTGATAACAGACTTAAGCCCACCGCTTGAGATAAACAGCTTTACAAAAATGATTGCGGCTATCAGGAGCACAACAACTATGACAATTTTGATAAGCCTTTTAAGATCAATGGTCACAAACACAAAATCACCCCATTAACAAGCTATGTTGATGGGGTGATCATTATATCATTCGCTGATGAATTTTTCAAGGCGGTTAAGGCCTTTTTCAATATTCTCCATGGATGCGGCATACGACCAGCGGACAAAGTTCTTTGCGCCGAAGCCCGAGCAAGGTACAACAGCGACCAGCGCCATCTCGAGCAGCGCTACGGCAAAATCATCGTCGTTTTCAATGAGCTTGCTGCCGAGGGTGCGCCCGATGAGTTTTTCAATGTTCATCATGACGTAAAATGCTCCTTCGGGCTTAACACAGCTCACGCCGGGTATGGCGTTGATGCGATCAACGATATAATCTCTGCGCTTCAAAAACTCAAGCCGCATGGTCTCGACCGTGTCCTGCGGGCCACTGATGGCTTCAACAGCTGCCCACTGGCTGATTGTCGAGGGGGCGCCGGTGGAATGGCTGAGGTAATTGGACATTATCTTTGCAAGCTGCTTGTTTGATGCACAGTATCCGACACGCCAACCGGTCATTGCATAGGACTTGGAAACACCGTTTATAAGCAGCGTGCGCTCCTTTACATCATCACCGAAGCTCGCGATGCTTGTAAACTCGAGTCCGTCATAAACTAGCTTATAGTATATCTCATCGGCAATTATATAAAGGTCATGCTTAACGCAGACATCAACAAGTGCCTTTAGCTCGTCACGGCTGTACAGCATGCCGGTGGGGTTTGAAGGGTTGTTGAAAATGACGCACTTGGTTTTATTGGTGACTGCGGCCTCAAGCTGCTGAGCGGTGATCTTGAAATTCTGATCCTCGCCTGCCGAGACAACAACGGGCACACCGCCGGTCATTTTGATCATCTCATAGTAGCTGACCCAATACGGCGCGGGCAGGATTATCTCGTCGCCGGGATCGGTGAGCGCCGACAGAGCGATAAAAAGGCTGTGCTTTGCGCCGCTTGCGACGACTATCTGTGTGTAATCGTAGTCCAGCCCCTCACTTTTAAGCTGCTCGGCTATGGCCTTACGCAGCGGGATTATTCCGGCCGACGGAGTGTATTTTGTTTTGCCTGCCCTTATGGCTTCAATACCGGCAAGGTTGATATTTTCGGGAGTTTGAAAGTCAGGCTCGCCTGTTCCAAAACCGACAACATCGTATCCGTCGGCTTTCATCTGCTTTGCCAGGCTGTCAACGGCCAAGGTCGTTGATGCACGAACTGCTTCCGCAATTTTTGATACCGGTTTCATAAATCTCATCTCCAAAAAATTTTGCCTTAATTATATTATTATCCTTTAACCATTTCAACTATTAAAATGAATAAATCTGCACGCAAAAAAACGGGAATTGCTTCCCGTTTTTTATAACAAAATACAAATCAGCGTTCCCCTGCCCTCGTTTACGATGCGCTGTAGGGTCTCCTGAAGCTTTGCTCTTGCATTAACCGGCAAATTGTTTAATCTGTCTGCTATCCCCTCTTCGGCGATATCATAAAGCGGTCTGCCAAAAATATTGGATTCCCAGAGTCTGCTCATGTCGCCCTCGTAGCCCTGAAGCAGGAAACTGATTATTTCCTCAGATGCATTGTTGCCGCCTATAGAGGGCGTGACCTCTGTCTCAATGCCGGTTTTCAGCATGTGTATCGCCGGCGCCTTTGCCTTGAGCTTCACGGTGTATTTGCCGCCCTGCTTAACGATCTGCGGCTCATCAAGCTCAAGCTCGTCGGCAGATGGCATGACAACTCCATAGCCCTTTTCTCTGACATCGTCGAGCGCTGATTTAATATGATCATAGTCGCGCTTGATTGCGCTCATCTCACGAAGAAGCTTTATAAGCTCGCCGTCGTCTTTTATTTCAAGCCCGGCTTCATCGCTTATAAGCCGATAATACAGTGCTCTGGGTATCTCAATGCTGACATTTATAGTTCCGCTGCCCATGTCAGAGTTTTTGACATCTGCCGATTCAACTATATCGGACTCGTTTAACTCATCGAGCATGGAATAGATATCATGAACGCAGCTTAGATCCTTAGACGATGCCGAAAGCTGCTGGTAAAGCTTTGTTTTGAGATCTGCCTCGCTGTCAAGAGCCTCAAACCAAGACGGAAGCCAGATGGCGACCTCTGATATCGGGAACTGTCCTAGGACGGTGTTCATTATATCGGCAAGCTCGTGCTCGGACAGTTGCTGGCAATTGACGCAGACGCAGGGCACACCGTACTTTTCGCTGAGCTCATTTTGAAGTGCGGCGGCTTCATCGGATGCAGGGTATCTGCTGTTTATAAGGACGGCAAATGGCTTTCCTATCTGCTTTAACTCTTTTACGACCCGTTCCTCGGGCTCAACATAGTCCGCTCTCGGGATATCGCATATGCTGCCGTCGGTGGTTATGACCAAGCCTATCGTTGAGTGCTCATTTATGACCTTATAGGTGCCGGATTCTGCAGCTTCGGTCATGCTTATCTCATGGTCAAACCACGGTGTCGTGACCATTCTCTCGCTGCCGTCCTCAAACTGACCTGCGGCACCGTTTACCATGTAACCCACGCAGTCTATGAGCCTGACGGAAAAGTGTACATCGTCACTGAGGCTTATCTCCACGGCCTCCTCGGGAACAAACTTGGGCTCTGAGGTCATAATGGTCTTGCCGGAGCCGCTTTGCGGCAGTTCGTCCTTTGCCCGTTCTCTTGCATAAACATCCTCAATGTTCGGGATTACGAGCAGCTCCATAAAGCGCTTTATAAAGGTTGACTTTCCCGTGCGCACAGGGCCGACGACCCCAAGCATGATCGAACCGTTTGTCCGTCTGGATATATCCTTATAAATATCAAGATTAGTCATAAAAAAGCCTCCGCAGTTTTTCTCGTTTGTACGAGTCTATGAACCGCGAAGGCGTATTATTCATTTTTAATAAAACTGCGCCGTTTGGCAATGGACAGAGGATATCGAAAAGTCAACATCATCAAATTCTGCACTGAGCTTTTCGTGCAGGATGGAAATGACGACATTTTCGGTGCAGAAATGGTCTGCATCTATGAGATTTATGCCGAGCTCCTTGGCGTCGAGAAAGCCGTTGTACTTAATATCGGCCGTGACATATGTATCGCAGCCGAGGCTTTCGGCAAGCGCGATACAGTCTCCGCCCGAGCCGCCCATGACGGCAAGCTTCTTGACCGGCCTTCCTGCGTTGTGGTAACGCAATCCGTTTACAAGTAGTTTATTCTTGCAGATAGCTAAAAAGCTTTGAAGATCAACGCTTTCAGGCAGCTCACCTATGCGCCCGCAGCCGACGGGCGCGCCGTCGGCATCCATGCCGCAGGGCTCAAGAAAACCGCTCACACAGCCGCCGAGAGCTCTCATAAGCGCATCGTTAACGCCGCCTTGAGTTATATCAAGATTTGTGTGCATACATACGGCAGAAATGTCGTTTTTAATAAGTTTGATTATCTTCCTGCCGACAAGATCCTCGGCGACAATGCTTTTAAGCTCGTGGAATATGAGCGGGTGATGCGATACAATGAGATCAGCACCAATTAACACCGCTTCGTCAATGACATCATCGGTTATATCAAGTGCAAGCAGGCACTTTTTGACCGACGCATTTTCACTGCCTGCAAGGATTCCGACATTGTCAAAGCTCATTTTGAGCCCGATGGGTGCAAGCGTATCCAAATAATCAAATATATTCTTAACGGTTCTCATTTTTCCACTCCAGCATCATTTCAAGCTCGCTTAAGATGTTTTCAACAAGGCCGAGCCAAGGCAGCAGCTCTTCCCTGTTGGTAGTTTTTAAGCCCTCGACCGCCAAGGCAAAGCGCTTAATGTGCTTTGAAAGCAGCCTATCAAAATATGGGCTGCTTTTTATAAGCTCATACCTGCCTATAAAAAGCTCTGCGTCCATGTACCGGCAGTCTCTGCCTGGTGCGGCGCAGATAATCTGATACACTGTGCCGTTTTCCTCGACCTGCGCTTCGCTTTTGATAACAAAGTCGTTGTTAACAAGCCAATACCGCAGTATCTCCGCCTTTGTGACCGGTTGGAGGATAAGCTTCATATCCTCACGGGCGCACCACTCAGCCCTGTCGAGAATGCCGGTTATCGCGTCGCCGCCAATACCTGCAACGATAATAGTGTCGACCATTTCCGGTTTGCAGCCGTCCAACCCGTCGCACAAAATGAGCTCGACGGCATCCTCGCATTCGGCGTCCATAAGGTTCTGCTTTGCTTTTTGCAAGGGCCCATCGTTTATATCGGTCGCAATTATATTGCCCTTATATCCCCTTTTGGCGAGCATTACGGGTATGTAGCCGTGGTCTGTACCGACATCGGCAACACCGAGGCCGCCCTCAACAAAGGACGCTATCAATTCAAGTCTATTACTCATATATCTCCATATAAAGCTAAAAAGCCGGTATATCCGGCTTTTTAGCTTAACTTCGATCAAATTAACTTAATCTCGATCAAAGCGCCATGAGGTAGGCTTTGAGCTCGACCAAAAATTCATCGGGGTCAATGCCATGTGCCGCACAGGCCTGCTCGAGAGATTCAGCGGTTGCAAGAGCACAGCCGAGACAATGCATACCGAGCTCCTGGAACTTAGGCATTGCTTCGGGGAAATCTTCAAGAATGTCGGAGATCATGCTCTCTCTGTTGAGATCCATAATTTTTAACATTTCCATAGTCAAGTCTCCAATCTGTTTGATTAAATAAAGAAAGGGACGCCGCGAAGACGCCCCACTCTATTCCTGTAGGTTATTCCTCAGGCCTCTTCCTTCATCTTTGCAAAGCACTCGCTGCAGTAGACGGGACGGTCGGACTTGGGCTCAAAGGGAACCTTTGCCTCGCCGCCGCATGCTGCGCAAACTGCGGTGAAGAACTCACGGGGACCACGAGCAGCATTCTTGCGAGCGTCGCGGCAAGCCTTGCAGCGCTGGGGCTCGTTCTGGAAGCCGCGCTCTGCATAGAATTCCTGCTCACCTGCGGAGAACACGAACTCCTGACCACATTCTTTGCAAACTAAGGTCTTGTCTTCGTACATTTTAAATCCTCTCTTTTGAAAAACTCGCCTGTCGGCTTTTATATGCGTCAGCTTCTGCTGAAATCGCCTGATTTGAAATTCTGCGCCAGTTTGCGCCTTATCCGCTGGATTGCGTTATCAACGGCCTTTTCGTCCTTGCAGCTTATCTGTGCAATCTCCTTATAGCTAAGACCGTTCAGATAATTGCGAAGCACACACTTTTCAAATTTCGATAACTTTTCCAGAATGGATAAGAAAAACTCTTCTTTATTTCTTTTGTTCTCTCTGGCCAGAACCTGCTCTTCAGGTGATGTCTGAAACATTTCGGCATATGCCAATGGTGGGGTCTGGGATTCATCCGAGAGTAAAGTGTCGAGCGAGACGCCTGCGTTCAATGGTATATGCTTAGTGCTCGACGCCGATTTAACTGCTGTCAAAAGCCTGTTTTTTATGCAGTGCTCCGCAAAGGTCTTGAAGCTTGTCTTCTGAGCGGGATCATACTGCCTTACAGCCGAGATCAGCCCGAACATTCCTTCTTGTATAAGATCCTCGCTGTCCCCTCCTGCAAGAAACAACGGTCTTGCGCACATGCGCACAAGCCTCATATATCTCTCAACAAGAGCTTCCTCAGCCAAGACATCGCCTTTCAAAGCAAGCTTCTGTAAGTCATTATCATCAATTTTAGAGTAACTAAACATAAAAAACAGCTATATTCCAATTTGTCTATTATATTATATTACAAAGTTATTAATTGTCAATAGAAAATTAACCGTAAACGCGCAAAAAATTCAGTGTTTTCAACAATTCACAGTCCGAGCTCCTGCTGCCCGAGGTATTCTATGCCAAGGTGGTCGTAAGCTTTTTTGGTCACACAGCGGCCGCGGGGCGTTCTTGTGAGAAATCCCTGCTGCAAAAGGTAGGGCTCATAGACATCGATAAGCGTCACGGCCTCCTCGTTTATCGTTGCCGCCAAGGTCTCAAGCCCGACTGGGCCGCCGCCGTAAAATTCTATTATACTGCGCAACATCCTACGGTCGAGCGAGTCGAGGCCGAGCTTATCGACTTCCAACCGAGACAGCGCCATATCGGCAACTTCCTTGGTTATAACACCGTCTGCTCTGACCTGCGCAAAGTCACGCACACGGCGGAGCATGCGGTTTGCAATTCTCGGAGTTCCTCTTGAGCGCGAGGCGATCTCATACGCCCCTTCCCCGTCTATCTCGATGCCGAGAATGTCGGCCGAGCGCTCAACTATCCTGCGCAACTCGTCAGGCGTGTAAAGCTCGAGCCTCAGCGTAACGCCGAAGCGATCTCTCAAGGGCGCGGTAAGCTGGCCTGAGCGGGTCGTAGCGCCTATGAGCGTAAACTTCGGCAGTTCAAGGTGCAGTGAGTTTGCCGAGGGACCTTTGCCGAGAATGATGTCTATCGCATAGTCCTCCATCGCAGGGTAAAGTATTTCCTCATATGCCCTGTTGAGTCTGTGTATCTCGTCAACGAACAGGATATCGCCCTCGTTGAGGTTCGTGAGCATGGCGACAAGGTCGCCGGGCTTTTCTATAGCAGGACCCGAGGTGATACGCATATTGACACCCATCTCGTTTGCAATGACGGCAGCAAGTGTCGTTTTGCCGAGACCCGGAGGGCCGTGCAACAGAACGTGGTCGAGCGGCTCATTGCGCATTCTGGCGGCATCAATGAACACGCTTAAGTTGTCCTTTGCCTTTTCCTGACCTATATATTCACTTATGGTTTTGGGGCGAAGACTGCCCTCACCGGCGTCCTCGGGTAAGACTGAAGAGCTTGTGACCATTGCCTGATCTTCAAGACCATCGGAGAAATTGATGCTCATATGACGCCTCCTTACATAAGATTTTTAAGCGCTATCTTCACTATCTGCTCAGTCGTCATTCCAGTCACATCCATGCGGCGCAGCACGCCGTTTATCTCGGGCGCGGAGTAGCCTAGTACCATCAGTGCCGCAACGGCATCACTTCTCGAATCACCATCAGCCGGGGTCAAAACTGCAGGCATCTCGGACGCAACGACATTAGCTTCCTTACTGACCTTGTCCTTGAGCTCAAGAATGACCCTCTGAGCTATCTTCTTGCCGACACCCTGTGCAACGGTTATCGCCTTTTCATCGCCGGTCATTATCGCCATTGCAAGCGCTTCAGGTGTGCTTGTCGACAGTATCGCCTGGGCGGCCTTCGGGCCTATGCCGGACACGGTCAGCAGCATTTCAAAGCAGCGCTTTTCGCTGAGCGTTGCAAAGCCGTAGAGGTCAAAGCAATCCTCTTTGATATACTCGGATATATAAATCTTTGCCTTTTCCTTGACCTTGAGCCTTGACAGTGTGTTTGCGGTCGTGTTAACTGCATAGCCCACACCACCGCAGTCGATGACTGCAAGGTTTATATCTATATCGGAAACTACACCTTCTAAATGGTAGAACATATATCATTTACTCCTTTGCTCAAAAGTGATGTGGAGCTTCGTGCGTGGCAAATAGCCAGCGCTACGGCATCGGCCGCGTCGTCAGGCTTCGGCGCTGCGGGAAGTGCAAGTATTCTGCGCACCATGTCAATGACCTGATTTTTCTCGGCTCTGCCATAGCCTACCACGGCCTGCTTTACCTGAAGCGGGGTATATTCAAATACCTGCACGCCTGCCCTGTACGCAGAAAGGAGTATCACTCCCCTTGCGTGGGCAACGGCTATGCCGGTAGTGATATTGGTGTTGAAAAAAAGCTCCTCGATCGACATGACATCGGGAGAAAACGACGATATCAGATCGTTCATATCCTCAAATATCCTGTCAAGCCTGCTGGAGAGCGAGGTGTGCGCCGGTGTGCTTATCACTCCGCAGGTCACGAGCCTCATTCTGCTTTTTTCAACATCAACTATGCTGAAGCCGACGGTTGCAAGCCCGGGGTCTATGCCTAATATCCGCAAATTTATCACTTCCTATCAGTAAATTTTAACACACTTAGCTGCTCTTCGCAACAATAAAAACTCCCCACACCAGGTGGGGAGTTTAGTGCTTATTTCGCTCTTGGATGAGCTTTGTTATAAACATCCTTCAGCTGCTTATTCACAAGCTGAGAGTAGATCTGAGTCGAGGATATATCGGCATGTCCGAGCATTTCCTGTATCGAATGCAGGTCAGCACCGTTTTCAAGCAGATGCGCTGCAAAGGAGTGGCGCAGCGTATGCGGAGTTATCGTCTTTTCTATGTGAGCCTTCTGCTGATATGACTTAATTATCTTCCAAAAGCCCTGCCTTGACATTCGCTCGCCGCTTACATTGACAAATAGAGCCTGCTCGTTGGGCATAGCTATCATCTGCGGGCGGATAAACTCAATATATTCCGAAAGAGCCTTTACAGCGGTCGAATAAAGCGGGATAAAACGCTCCTTGTCCTTGCTGACGCAGCGGACGACACCGGCGGAGGTATTGACATCGTTGATGTTCAGCGCAATAAGCTCACTGACTCTTATGCCCGTTGCATAAAGAAGCTCAAGCATCGCCCTATCTCGGTAACCCTTTGCGTCGGTGCACGAGGGCTGCTCAAGCAATAGCTCAACTTCCTTGCTGGTAAGTATCTGCGGAAGCTTTTGCGTCGCTTTATCAGGAACAAGCTTTGTGGCCGGGCTTTCTTCAATGTGGCCATCTGTAACAAGCACACTGTAAAAGCTCTTGATTGAGGCAATAGCACGGCTGACTGTCGCGACGGATTTGCCGTTGCCCTTGAGCCAGTTGATATAATCGGACAGCTCATCCTCTGTAACCTTGTCGAGGCTGTCGTCAACATGGGTCTCCATGTACTCGCTCAACTGTCTGATATCTCGCAGATATGAACTGAGGGTATTCTGTGAACACTTCTTAACTTCAGTAAGGTACTTGTTGAAAATTTCAAGGCACTCTGAATTAAGCATTCAACCGACCCCCTTTCTAAAAAAACATATTTATATCGGAAACACCGATCACTGACAAGATAACAAACGCAGCAGCAAGTGCAAGCGATTTTATAAGCTCGACCTTAAATCTCCTGTCGGTGCGAAGCCTGCCGTATAGCCTCTTTGCAGAGGTGCATGAGCTGCACGACAGAGCCAAAACAGAAAAAATGAGCACTAAAACAGCGGAAAAAGCTTTTGCGATAAATAAGATATCCAGCTTGTCGGCCGGCATTATGGTAGCCAGAGACATCGGCAGCATAAGCCCGAAAGCGAAGTTAAGCACCGAAAGTATAACAGTTCCGATGATCGAAAAAGCCGTCAGCTGCACAAGCAGCAAAAGTAAAACGCAACCAAAGACGCGATAGTCCAAATTGACTATTGAATAAGCCTTGTTAACCGCCTCCGGAAACGAGGGCTTAATGAGCACATAAGATCCGACACCAAGCAAAAAAGCAAGGGACATCAACAATAAACCGGAACTATCAAAGCGAAAGTGACGAGCCGGTTTATTAAGTAGTTCAGTTTTCATACCGTTACCTCAAGAGAAGCGACTTGACCACAGAGAATAACGGATAAATTTACATAATAACTTAGGTAAACTAAATATAATACAAATTCTCGTTGTAATCAAGGCTTTTTAAGAAAAATGATGATTTTTGTTAATTATGACCGTATATTATGTTAACTATATTATGTTAACCACGATACCGCCGTTTTACGCAAGGTTGAATCCACAGCGATTTTTCACTAGATTTCGTAATCGTACGCTGATTACAGCACAACATGTAGGTAATCACTCGAATTTATGTAAACCACTCTGACTCTTTACGTATAGTTATTGAAAATTCACGATTTGCGCTTTTTGCGTAATTTTTTGTTACTTTTAGCTAAATTGATCTTGCTTCCTACATAGCTGCTGACCAGCGATATGGCTATTATTTTGCCCATTGCGGCAGCCTGTGGTGTATGCATATCCAGAAAAAACGCAACCATAATTATGAGTCCGGCATATGCCAAACCCGCAATCGATCCGGTTAACCTCCCCCCTTCCCTGCCGGATGAGCGAGCTGTCATACCGCATGCGAAACCTGCAATTATGTTAATTATGACAAGCGCGGCACCCATCCTGCCCTCGTTGAGCATGCCGTTTTGTATCATTGCCGATACCATCAATAGTAAAACTATTGTTATCAACAGGCCCACTATAACAGACAGAACAATTGCTCTGCTATTAAATTTTGCTGTTTTCGATGACCGCAAAAAAATCCCCCCGAACTAAAGATGTTTGTACATCTTATTAGCTCAGGGGGATTTTGATGCCAAGTTTTACTTCTTTGCGTTTGCTTTTGCTTCAGCCGCTTCAGCTCTTACATTGCTGCTGACTGCCCACTTCTTGAACTTTACGCGGACCTTGTCCTCACCGGTTTCAATGGTGATGTTGTCTTCTGTAACATTCACGACAACGCCCATGATGCCGCCGATGGTAACGATTTCGTCACCAACAGTGAGTGCATTACGCATAGCCTCAATCTTCTTCTGCTTCTTCTTCTCGGGTCTGATCATGATAAAGTACATGATGAGGAAGAAAACAACAAGAATGAGGATAATCTGGAGATTGCCGCCGCCTGATGTAGAGGTTAACATTTGTATACTCCTTAAATAAAATTAGTTTGTAATTATACGAAAAATATTATACATATTAAACGCACTCTTTTCAAGTGTTTTATATCCTAGTATCCAATAATTTTGAATATTTGCCCCTAAACTCGCCGAAGCAACCCTCGTCGAGTGACTCACGGATGTTTTCCATAAGCTTATTATAGAAATACAGATTATGCATAACGGCAAAGCGCATTGCCAGCATTTCGTTGGCCTTGAACAAATGCCGGACGTATGCTCTGCTGTATCTTCTGCACACCGGGCAGTCGCACTCGGGGTCGATAGGCTTAGTGTCGGTCAGATACTTTTCATTTTTAATGTTGATAATTCCATTCCATGTGAAAAGATGGCCGTGCCTGCCGTTTCGCGCGGGCATAACGCAGTCAAAAAAGTCAACGCCACGGTAAACGCCCTCGATAATATTCCCAGGAGTACCAACTCCCATCAGGTAACGTGGCTTGTCCTTGGGCATGTATTCCTCGACCGCCTCAATTGTATCGTACATTTCCTGATGGGTCTCTCCTACCGCAAGGCCGCCGATAGCGTATCCCGGAAGATCGAGCTCGGCTATCTTCTTCATGTGCTCTATTCTGATATCGGCAAAGGTCGTACCTTGATTAATGCCGAACAGCATTTGCCCGGGGTTGACCGCGTCGTCCATGCTATTGTACTCATTGAGCGCCGCCTTGCATCGTGCAAGCCACCTGTATGTACGGTCACAGGACTTTTGAACATAGTCGCGCGGCGACGGTATCTTGATGCACTCATCAAATGCCATGGCGATATCAGAGCCGAGGTTAGACTGTATCCTCATGCTCTCCTCCGGTCCCATGAAGATATGTCTGCCGTCGATATGAGAGTTAAACTTTACGCCCTCTTCGCTTATCTTTCGCAGGCTTGCAAGCGAAAAGATCTGAAATCCGCCGCTGTCGGTGAGTATAGGCCTGTCCCAGGTCATGAATTTATGCAGGCCGCCCATGGTCTTGACTATCTCGTCACCCGGTCTTAAATGAAGATGGTAGGTGTTTGATAGCTCAATCTGACAGCCGATGGTTTTAAGGTCTGCCGCCGAAAGCGCACCTTTTATCGCAGCCGCCGTGCCGACATTCATGAAAACCGGCGTCTGCACAGTTCCGTGCGGGGTCTCAAACTCGCCTCGTCTGGCGTGGCCTTCCTGCTTTTTTAATGTATACATAGGTTTCCTGCCTTACTGATTATTCGATGAACATGGCATCGCCAAACGAGAAAAAGCGATACCGCTGCTTGACTGCCGTGTTGTATGCGTTGAGAATATGCTCCCTGCCTGCCAGGGCGGACACGAGCATAATAAGCGTGCTCTCCGGAAGGTGGAAGTTTGTTATAAGTGCATCGATACACTTAAACTTATATCCCGGGTAAATAAAGATATTAGTCCAGCCGGAGGTCGCCTGAAGTGTGCCGTCCTGTGTTGTGAAGCTTTCAAGCGTGCGGCATGAGGTCGTGCCAACGGCAATGACCCTGCCTCCTGCCCTCTTGACGGCGTTGACAGTCTCGGCGGTTTCCTCGGGTACGATGCAAAACTCGGAGTGCATCTCGTGATCTTCAATCTTATCGGCCTTCACGGGCCTGAAAGTACCAAGCCCGACATGCAGCGTCACATAGCATATCTTAACGCCCACGTCTTCTATCTCAGCTAAAAGCTCCTTTGTAAAATGAAGACCAGCCGTCGGTGCAGCGGCGCTGCCGAGCTCCTTGGAGTAAACGGTTTGATAGCGTTCGGAGTCCTGCAATTCTTCCTTTATGTACGGGGGAAGCGGCATTTTGCCCAAACGCTCGAGAATTTCAAGGAATATGCCCTCGTAGCTGAACTTGACGATCCTGTTGCCGCCCAGCGTCACTTCCTGCACAACTGCTGTCAGCTCGCTGTTTCCGAAGATAAGCTCCTGACCGGGCTTAGTCTTTCTGCCAGGGCGGCTCAGGCACTCCCAGCGATTATCGCCGATATCCTTGAGCAAAACGAGTTCGACCGCGCCGCCAGTCGGCCTTGAGCCAATGAGCCTTGCAGGCAACACTCTTGAGTCGTTCAGCACTAGGCAATCGCCCGCGTGGAGGTACTGCTTGATATCGTAAAAATGCTTGTGCTCGATCTCGCCTGTCTGCTTGTCTAAATGTAAAAGGCGTGATGTATCCCTCTTTTCAAGCGGAGTCTGCGCGATCAGCTCCTCCGGCAGGTAAAAGTCAAAATCTGATTTGTTCATCCTAAATATGCTCCGCTAAAATAAAAATCAATTATTTCTTTGCTGCTGGCGTTCTTATTTAGTGCCATTGCATATGCGCCCCACTGGCTCATGCCGCAATTATGTCCCCAGCCGCTGCCTTTGAACACCCAAATACGCTCGCCTTGCTCATTTTTATAGCTGGTGACATTGTATCGAAGGCTGTTAAAGCCCATGATTCTGAAGCAGTCCTCACCCAAAAGCGTAACCGTTTTGCCATTTGTATCGTTAAATACGAGCTGTATCACATTGCCCATATCGGATTTAGTGGCTTTGATATTGGCTATATCATCAAGTTCATAGTCGCTCAGGGCAAGCCTGTACAGCACATTGGCATCGTATAGCTCAGTCTTCCACGACTTGTTATAGTATTCGATATTCTTTTCATTATCGTCTTTAACGCCGCTCAGGTACGCGCGCTTTTGTGAAAAAACATTTGCACTACTGTCGGTGGCCCCGCCATCAGACGACATGTAATACACCTTGCACACTGATCCCCTGTATCGAACATACTCTCCCGCTGTTGCGGCAGCAGCCATATTTGTGCTCTCGGTTGTTCCCGTTACGCCGCGGTAGACCTGACTGTAAGTGTCGTTTCTGACATCAAAGCCGCGGTCTATGTAAGCGTTTATGTTGTTCATTGCATAGGTTCGGGCGCATGTGCCCTGAGCCTTCAGCGCCTCCTGCGGCCAGTCGCCGTGCATTTCATACGGCAGAACGCCCATAACGTAATCCTCAAGGTCAACATAGTTTATAACCGTCAGCGCACTGCCCGTGCGGATATACTGAAAGTCGCCGTGGTATGCATTTCCGGCAAACCATGTTTCGGCTTTTTCTGAGCTTGAGACGGGTCTGACCGCCAGATTTGTGTCCTCGCCGACATCCAACAGAAATTGCAGCTCTGAGGTATCGGTCTCGGCAGCCAGTATGGAATATTTGCTGCCGGTAAAGGGCTCTGCGTCCAAGCTTCGGCTTTTAATAGCCGTCAATGTTTTTGCCTCATCGGCATACGCGCCGACGAGTACCTTGTACTCCCCGTCTATATACCCCGGGAAGCCGCCCCAAAGTGCTGAGGCAAATTCCTTGGCTGAATCAAAGTCATTAAACTGCTTATTAAGCACCATGTGCCAAGGTCCAACGACCATGCCGTCAGGCAACGTAAAGCCATTGTCTCCTCGCATTGACAGCGCCGTGACCTCGGTCTTGCCGAGCTCATGAAACTGCCGGGAATAGTCGAAATAGCCGAAAAGATATCCACTGCCGACACTATTGAGAAGCTTTGCTTCATATAAGGCAGAGCTGCCGAAGTTCAGGCCGACCCTTATCGTGTCAACAGTTACGGGCAGGTCAAAATATGCGGGTGCAGGTGCCTCCGCTTCTGCTGCGTTTGCAGTCGGTGCAGCCGCCAATGTCAAGCAAGCCGTTAACGCAAACGCTATTAGTTTTTTGACCGTATTTGACATATTGCCTGTTCCTTATCTATATTCTGCAGATTTTTATTATAATACGGAAACGCAGCAATTTCAACGATTATATATCATACGCCGGCATGCAAATGAATATATTAATGGCAGTTATCAATGATCGGAGGCTTACTATGGTCAAAACACCAATATTTAAAGGCTCGTGTACCGCAATAGTCACGTCATTTGACGAGCACGGTATAAACTTCGAGAAAATGAAGGAGCTCATAGATTTTCAGTATGATAACGGTACTGCGGCGATCGTTGTCTGCGGTACTACGGGTGAAAACGCCACCATGACCCGATATGAGCACGAGGCTCTGATAGAATTTGTGTGCCGCTACAACGATGGGCGAATGAAGATAATCGCCGGCGTCGGCAGCAATGATACAAAAAAGGCGCTTAACTTTGCACAATGCGCAATGAGATGCGATGCCGACGGAATTCTGATGGTCACGCCCTACTATAACAAAACAACACAAAAGGGCCTGGTCGAGCACTTTACATATGTTGCCGACAGAATCGATATCCCTATGATCGTATATAATGTGCCCAGCAGAACAAGTATCGGAATCAAAGCCGACACATACAAAAAGCTGTCCGAGCACCCAAACATCAATGGTATCAAGGAAGCATCAGGCGATTTCAGTCTTTTTGCCATGACAAGAGCAATTTGCGGCGATGATCTATATATCTGGAGCGGCAACGATGACAACACCGTGCCGATGATGGCGATGGGTGCTCTCGGCGTAATATCGGTCGCATCAAACATCGTACCCGGCGCTGTTGCAAAGCTGTGCGAGCTGTGCCTTGAGGGTAACTTCGCCGAGGCAAAAATGCTGTATTTCAAGTATGCTGCTCTGTTTTCCGACCTGTTTATAGAGACAAATCCCATTCCCATTAAGACTGCGATGAAGCATATGGGGCTCGATAACGGCAAGCTTCGCCTTCCGCTGACAACTATGTATCAGCCGAACGAGAATCGCCTTTTGAAAACAATGACCGAGTGCGGTATCATATTAAAGTAATAAAAAAGGACACTTAGTGTCCTTTTTTATTATTACTAATTCAAATTATTCAGGATAATGAGCTCTTACGCCGCCTATGAGCTTTGGCCTCGTATATGCCGCATTCACGCTTGCACAGCCTATAGTCTTGACTGTGAGCCGCAGCGGAACGGCGACATCCTTTAAATGCATGCCTATAAGTGTGCAGCCAATATCAAGTCCGGCTTTGGCTTTGACATGCTCAACAACAACAGGATCTTTCATGTTGTCATACACAGCCGTTGCAAACGAGCCGCCGGCTTTCGGCATAGGACGAACGCAGACCTCCTCGAGCATATACTTTTCCGCCGCTTCTCTCTCGATAACAAGTGCACGGTTCAAGTGCTCGCAGCACTGAGCAGCAAGATATATGCCCTTGTCGTTTAAAACGGATAAAACGGTCGTTGCGACTTCAAATCCCGTTTCGGGCGATGAACCCTTTCCTATGCACTCTCCGAGTATCTCGCTGGACGAGCAGCCCACAACAACAAGGTCGCCCTTCTTGAGCTTAGCCTTCTCAACGAGCTCTGTAATTGCGTTTTTTGTATCTAAAGAAATATTCATAATATCATCTCCGAAGTTATATTAGCACACATTTGAACATTTGACAACCAGGCTATATCGTAGTATTATTGTATAGCAAAAATCTACTGAATGCGAGGTGTTTCGATTTGAAACGATTACTCTCAATTCTTCTGACAGTTTGCTGCGTTTGCCTCCTTTTCACCGGCTGCAGCAAAACAGAAGGTAATGGCAAAGCTCCCAGTGTGGACACTAATGGACTTGCCGTAAACGAGGTCGTCTCCGGTCCCATCAATCCGCTTACCGGTGAAACCGTTGAGGCAGACGCAAGCTCTGCACGTCCCTACTGTGTTATGATAAATAACCACCCCAGCGCCCGTCCTTGTAAGGGGCTTGCTAACGCAGGCATTGTTTATGAGGCGCTTGTTGAAGGTGATATAACCCGTATGATGGCTGTGTTTACAGATATAAGCGAAATCGATGTCGGATATATCCGCAGTGCGCGCCCCTACTATGTCAGCCTTGTTCAGGCATATGATGCAATTTATGTCCATTGCGGACACAGCAAGCAGGCACGAAGCGATATCAAGCAGTACGGCGTGAGCGACATTGACGCTACCTTCGGTGAAGGCGGCAGCGCATGGATACGCGATAAGGACAGAGTCGGCCGTGTGAGCTACGAGCACACCCTCTATGCTAAGGGCGACAAGATAGCCGAGTACGCAGAGAAGCATTTTGATACCGAGCATGCAGAGGGCTATGACACCAAGTACGGTCTTATCTTCAGCCACGATGCTGCATCTCAGTGCGATAAGGAATCTAAGGAATTCACTATCAAGTACATCAGCAGCACTTCGACTACTATGAAGTATGATGCCGAGCGCAAATGCTACAACGCGTATATAAGCGACAAAGAATACACTGATGGCAACGACACCCACATCGACTTCGCAAATGTCATCATCCTTAACGTCAGCAACAAGGTAGTTGATAACAAGGGTCACCGTGAAATGAATCTTGTCGGTTCCGGCACAGGCTTCTTCTGCACCGGCGGTAAGTATGTTGAGATCAATTGGGAGCGTGCAGACCGTAATGACAGCTTCCATTACACTCTTACCGATGGCACTCCCCTCGCTCTCGGCGTCGGCAAGACTTTTATAAGCATCGCACCGTTGGACGGTTCCGGTAGCGTTACATGGTAAACTGAATAGAGTTTAAGCTCCGCAATGCATCGCATTGCGGAGCTTTTTTGATCTAGTTATTTTATTCTCGGGACTATAAGAAGTCTGCCGCTTATATCATCGTTTTCATCCAAAGCGTTAAGTGCAATTATCATGTCGGTATCCGAACTATAGCGCTTTGCGACGCACCAAAGATCATTTTCGTTTGGTATGCACATATATACAGACGGTGTCTGCGCAGTAGTTTCCGGCTCGTTGACTGTCAGGGAGCTGATTATCTGCAAGGATCTGAATTGCATCAGCTGAACCTGCGATGAAACGGTTGCTGTTACGCATATATCACTGGCGCTTATATTTGATTTTAGTGAGGCAATTTTGGCTGTTATGCAGCCAATTCTCTCGTTTTCACCGAATTCAAGTTCAAACTTAACACTGCCGTGAAGCTTAACCGACCGTATCTGCTCGTCGACCGATGCACAAATCGCCTCGACCGTCAGCGGTACGGTCAGTTTGCCGTCTGCTGCCTTCGGCGTTCCGACGGTGCCGGACATGTAAAGGACCTTATCTATATCGAAATCGGCGGAGTGATCAAGCTGCACAGCTTCAGTTTGACAAATCATTCTCTCTGCTGTACAAACGGTTTTATCCTCCTGCTCAAGTATTGTTTCCGCGCCGCAAACATATGCATCCTCAACATAATCGATGACTTTTGTCTCGGAACAGACTATCTGCATAACTGCATGTATCTCAAAGGAAACATTGCCGTCGTTGAGCTCAAAGAAATCACCTGTCGGCAGTATACTGACCGTGTAGTCGGGCACGATATCCCGTTCGGGAAGCTCGAATATCTGAGAGAAGCTAACTGTCGTCTCGCCTGTCTCTATATTCCCTCCGCTGCAAAAAACGCCTTTAATGTCTGTATGACCTTTGACTATCAGCTTAGAACCGACCGTCTCGGCAGAATCTACGCAGAAAGAGACAGGCGCTGCTATGAGATGCGAAGCATTGTCAGCACCCTGCATCGCGAAGTCATTTTCAAGCGAGAAGGTCTTTTCGGTCACAAGGTTAATGAGCCTGATTTCTGAGCTGCATTTTTTGAAAAATGTGTTCTTTGGTGCCTCCTGCGGCGCAGTATACCAGCTGAAATCACAATTGCAGTAGCATTTTTGGCTTACCTCGACTTGTGCATTTATCATGACCTTTCTCGGGTTGAGTATCCTTGTATCTACAGAGATTATGCTCAAATCAACGATTACTCCACAGCCGCTGTCGGCAGACTCGACCTCGAACTCACATTCAAATGGAATGTTCGTGCCAAGTGTGCTAAGACCATCTCCGGATTCGGGTACATATACTACTGTAGCCTTAAGTTCACCATGCACTACCACTCTGCCGGACTCAACATCCTTTGAGCGTATCGAGTAATCGGCATTTGTCATTATAACTCGGAGGATGTCCTCTCTAGTATCAGGCACAACGATATCAGAGCTGACATCGCATACTTTTTTTGCGCTACCTATCAGCTTAAAGCTGCTTAAAAACCTTCGTTCAAGTGAAATATCCATATGCTACTCCCTCGTTATTGTATTTTGTACATTCTATGAGTCCAAGTTCTGCGATATTCGATTATCTGCACCTGTTGAGCCATATCCCAAACGATATAAGTCCGGCTGCCAAGGCAAACCACCAAAACTGAGACGGCAAAACCAGGGATAGTATTATGACTATTCCGAGTAGTATTGCGATTATGGCTATGATTGAATGCCCACCTTTATGCAAAAAACCGCCTCCCTGCACAGCGTTAGTAAACTCTATGCGGAAGGCGGATCAATTATTTGTTCTCCCAAAAGTTATTTTGTGCGCTCAGCTCATACAAGCGTTTGTACGACTGATATCGGCTTGGCATTATATCGCCGATTTGAAGCGCCTCGGTCACGGCGCAGCCGGGCTCTTTAAGATGGGCACAGTCATTAAACCGACAATTGCCGATATACATTTTAAAATCCCTGAAATCGTGCTGAAGCTCCCGCTTATCTATCGTCTGCATCATCTCGATGTCAAACGAGGCAAAGCCCGGAGTATCGGCTATAAACGTATCATCTCCAATATCGTAAAGCTCAACGTGTCGCGTTGTGTGCTTGCCGCGGCCGAGCTTATTGCTTACGGCGGCGACTTCGATGTTGAACTCCGGAACGATAGAATTTAATATGCTCGACTTCCCGACACCCGAGTTGCCGGTAAAGGCGCAAATTTTGCCCTTTAGTGCAGCTTTAAGTTCGGGTATCCCCTCGCCCGTTACAGTGCTTGTGCGCAGGGTCTCAAAACCCGCGCCGGTATATATGGCGTAAAGCTCGTCGGCGGGGTCGATATCAGTCTTGTTGATGCAGACAATTAAGTCGCAATCTGCTTCTTCGGCAATGACTGACACGCGGTCGATCAGGAACGGATCTGTTACAGGATTTGTGTTTGCAGCAACAAAGACCAAAGCGTCGATATTTGCTACAGCGGGTCTAATAAAGCTGTTTTTCCTGTCAAACACATTGTCTATAAAGCCTTTTCCATTTGTATCTATCGCAAAGCTGACCTTATCGCCGACCAGAGGCGAGGTGCCGTCAAGTCTGAATTTGCCCCGCGCCTTGCATTCATAAACCTGCTCTTCGGAGCTGACATAATAAAAGCCGCTTAGAGCCTTGATTATCGTTCCCTCCATACATCAAGCCTCGCTGCCTGTTCTGCCGGAGGATATCTGAATACTTATTTTTGTGTGCGCGGTGACACTCTTGCCGGCCTCAAGGCTCTGCCAAATTACCGTGCCGGCTTCGTATTCGCTGTCAACAGTTTCGATCGAGCCTACGCTGAGCTTGCTGCTTTCTATCTTATCGATAGCAGCAGTTTTGGAAAGGCCGACAAGCTTGGGGACATCAGTCAGCTCTTCCTCAGGGCCAGTGCTGACAGTTATAGTCACGACCGAGCCCGCATTTGCATACTCTCCTGCTGCCGGACTAGAATAGATAACATAGTCCTTGGTGATGCTCTGTGACGGTGCTTCGCTTATCTCATAATTAAATCCGGCCTTTTTAACGAGCTGTATCGCTTCGTTAAACTCTTTGTTGACAATATCCGGAACGATCTTTTCACCGTCAATTTCATCCTGAATGACATTGCCCGACGAAATAACGAGTTCAACATCCGCCCTATCGTCCTTATTCTTGAGCGTTCTGCTTTCGCCCTCCTTCGGGTTCTGCTCAATGATTATTCCGTAATCATGCTCGGTGTCGACCTTGACGGTGACGGTGAACTTGAACTGACTCTCATAATCAGCGTCATTGATAACATCCTCGTAGTATCTGCCAATGAAGCTCGGAACATCGACCTTATCGGGAGTCGAGAAAAGATCCTTTATAAAATAGCCGTTGACAAAAACGAACACAAGAATAATGAGTATCAGCACGGCTATAACGCCCGAGCCAAGAGCAAACTTGCTCTTTTTCTTCCGCTTCCTTCTGCCTGCATCCTCGACTTCTATATTCTCAGTCTCAATGCTCTGAGAGGATACATCGGCTTTAAGCGCCGAAGCCTCGGCAAGCTGTTTTCTGAACTGCTCCAGGTCTGACAGCAGCTCACCCGCCGACTGGTAACGGTCAGTTATATCAGTCGCCATTGCCTTGAGACAAATGCGCTCCAACTCCTCGGGAATCCCGGGCACGATGGTACGTGGGGGTACGGCCTCGGTGTTCATGTGCTTGACCGCAACCTCTACATCGGATTTGCCAACATACGGCAGTCTGCCGGTCATCATCTCGTACATGACGATGCCGAGTGAATATATATCACTTCTTGCATCGGCTGCTGCGCCCCTCGCCTGCTCGGGAGCAATATAATGCACAGAACCCACGGTCTCGTTTGTCGATTCCTCGATATCATTTTGCAGGGCGGCAATGCCGAAGTCAGCGACCTTGATAAGGCCGTCCTTTAATAGCATGACGTTCTGCGGCTTGATATCACGGTGGATAATGCCCTTGCTGTGCGCATGGGCGAGCGCCTTTGCAATCTGGATGCTGAAATTGAGCACCTCGTCTGTGGGCAGAGCCCCGTGCTCCTTCATGTATTGCTTCAGGGTGATGCCGTCGACAAGCTCCATGACGATGTATTCAATATTCTCATTGTGGCTCACATCATAAACCGAGACGATATTCGGGTGCGACAGCATTGCAACTGCCTGTGACTCGGTCCTGAAACGTTTTCTGAAGCATTCGTCGGCAGCGGTATCGTCGCGCATTATCTTGACCGCATCATAGCGATTGAGCCTGTGGCACAGCGCCTTATAGACATTAGCCATGCCGCCTGTTCCGATGAGCTCAAGTATCTCGTACCTGTCGTCGAGTATCTTACCTATATATTTATCAGTACTTTTTTCCATAGCAGCACCTACAAACATCAAATCTTTACAAGGACAACGGAGACATTATCTCTTGCGCCTCTGTCCAGGGCGAGGTTCAGCAAATATTCGCAAACCTTCTCGGGCGTGTTGTAGCGTCTGAACGCATCGAGCATTTCGGCATCGGTTACGATGTTGGATAGTCCGTCCGAGCAAAGCAGGATGCCGTCCCCCATATGAAGAGGCTGCTCGAAATAATCGGCCTTTACCGAGCTGTCGACACCCAGCGCTCTGGTGATTATGTTCTTTTTGGGATGAGTCCTTGCCTCTTCCCTGGTTATCGCGCCCATTGCGACAAGCTCCTCAACATAGGAGTGATCCTTTGATATCTGCTTTATCTCACTTTTCGTTAGATAATAAGCCCTGCTGTCGCCGACATTGACAAGAAAAGCCTTGCGCTTTGTGATAATGCCGCCGACGAGTGTCGTGCCCATGCCGTTATAGTTCGGGTCAAAGCGTGAGTATTCATACACAACGCCGTTAGCGTCGTCGCAGCTTTCCCGAAGAAGCTTCTCCTGATTGCCGATAAAGAACCTCGGCGATATGAGTGTTTCAAAAACTCTGCTGACAAAGGCCTTGCTTGAAAGCTGGCTTGCAAGATCACCGGCCTTTGCGCCGCCCATGCCGTCGCAGATGACGGCAACAACACTTTTTCGCTTGTCGCAGCGTTCAACGATATAGCTATCTTGATTTTCGCTTCTGACTTTACCTTTATCGGTAACACCGAAACTGTTCATTAGCACTCCTTGCCCTTCTGAATTTTTCTGCGCAGCTGGCCGCACGATGCGTCGACATCGCCGCCTAGCTTTCTTCTTACCGTAACATTAACGCCGTTTTCCTCAAGTATCTTTATAAACGCCTTCATATGGCCCAGGGGCGAGGGGCGAAATTCACGCTCATCGACATGGTTCATGGGTATGAGATTTACATGGGCGCATACGCTTTTTGCGTGCTTTGAAAGCAGCCTCGCGTGATACTCGGTGTCGTTAACGCCGTCGATCATTATATACTCAAACGAAATTCTTCGTCCCGTCTTCTCGTAATAGCGCTTGCAGCAGGCCATAAGCTCATCAACGCCGCGGCCGCGGTTGGCGGGCATTATCTTTGAGCGGGTCTCGTCATCCGGCGCATGGAGCGACACCGATAAGGTAAGCTGCAAATTGAGATCTGCAAGCTCATCAAAGCGTTCGGTTATGCCGCAGGTGGATAGCGATATATGCCGCATACCGATATTCATGCCATCAGAGTCGTTGACGAGCTTAAGAAACCTCACAACATTGTCAAAGTTATCGAGCGGCTCGCCGATGCCCATCAGAACGATATTTGATATTTGCTTGCCCGAGTCTATCTGCGAAAACAGCACCTCATCGAGTATCTCCGACGGCTCAAGACAGCGGACAAGGCCGCCTATCGTAGATGCGCAGAATGCGCAGCCCTGCCTGCATCCGACCTGCGATGACACGCAAACGGTGTTGCCGTGCTTATAGCTCATGACGACTGTCTCAACGGCGTTGCCGTCGTACAGCTCCCAGAGATATTTTATTGTGCCGTCAAGCTTGGATACCTGTTTTTTTATGACCTTGGGTTTATAGATGGTGTACTGCTTTTCGAGCTTTTCCCTGAGTGATTTTGGGATATCGCTCATCTCATCAAACGAGCCGACACCTCGGGTCAGCCACTTGTACACCTGCTTTGCCCTGTATCTCGGCTCGCCAAGCTCGGCAAAATCGGCTGCGATCTCCTCGGGCAGCATTGATTTTATATCTTTCATTGTTTTCTCCTGAGCTTGCATACAAAAAATCCGTCTGTGCCATCTATATGCGGCCAAAATGTGTACATTCCGCTGGCTTTTTTGCCGCTAGGCAAAGTAAATTGCACCGTTTCAAAATCGGGATGCGCAGCTAAAAAGCGGCTCACGACATCCTCGTTTTCCTCGCGAAACACCGTACAGGTGGAATATATGAGCGCACCGCACGGTTTAAGTGAATTAGACAGGTTATTGAGTATCGCATACTGGATATCCGGCAGTGAAAGGCGCTCTTTCTCCGGCTTAAAGCGGATATCGGGCTTTTTGCGGATAACACCGTAACCCGAGCACGGTACGTCGACGATAATTACATCAAACTTTTCATCCAGCGGGCTTCGTGCGTCCCGAACTTGGGTGTCGATGATGTCTATCCCAAGCCGTTTTGCGCCGGTTTTAATGAGTGAAAGCTTCTTTTCGTGCAGATCGCAGGACAAAATGCTGCCCGTATTGCGCATATCGATTGCCGCGGCGAAGCTCTTGCCGCCCGGGGCGGCGCATGCATCAAGCACATTCGTGCCGGACTTTAGCTCAGCTATCGTCACCGCTGCCCTCGCCGCGGGGTCCTGAACATAGAATAATCCTTCGTCAAAGCCATTGAGCGCCGTAACATTCCCCTTGACTATCAGGCAATTTTCAAGCCATGGGTGCAGTTTTGCGTCAACTCCGCTTTCGGTGAGCTTTGTAAGCAATTCCGGGGCTGTTGTTTTCAACGTATTGACCTGTATAGTCGTCTGGGGCTCACGGTTATTCTCGGCGAAAAAATTTTCGGCAAACTCATATCCGTGGTGATTGACCATGTACTCGCAAAGCCACAGTGGGTGGCTGTATCTAATTGACAAATACTCAGCCGTGCCCTCATTGTCAACATTGAGTGCCGCTTCCCTGCTTGATGAAATTTTGCGCAATACTGCGTTAGTAAAGCCGGAAGCCCTTGAGTAGCCAAGCTTTTTGCACTGCTCGACTGCCTCGTTTACGGCAGCATTTACGGGTATTTTGTCCATAAAGGCTATCTGATACACCGCACAGCGCAGTATGTCGCGAACCTTAGGCTCGATCTTGCTTTTTGTGGTACAGTATTTTCCAATACAGTGGTCAAGAAGTGTTACATTCTGCGTAACGCCAAGGAAAATGTTCGACGCAAGAGCGGCCGACCTCGGGTCAAGCTCATATTTAGTTATCACGGCATCAAGCGCCGCAGATGACCACGCGCCGCTTCGTCTGCATCGCTCCAAAGCGGTCAAGGCAGCCAGTCTTGCATTGTCGGGCATGTTAATCCTCTACTTTTATCGGGTGGCCGAGTAGATAATCTGCGGCCTTCATTCTCTTTTTGCCTGGGGCTTGAAGTTCGGTAATGAGTACCGTCTGACCGCCTGCGCAGGCGATCTCTATACCTTTTTTGCCGGCGGAAACTATGCTGCCCGGGGCTTTGGCGGTCTTAGTCTCTGTGTATGTTGCGGCGTAGACCTTGAAGGTATCGCCGCCAAGCTGCATCGTGGCGACAGGCCACGGCTGCAAACCATACACCCACTTGACTATCTCACGTGGCGTTTTGCTCCAGTCAATGGGGCTGAGGCTCTTATCGAGCATCGTCACATAGCTTGCATCAGCATGGTTCTGCGGCGTTCTGGGTGCATTACCGGCCTCAATGTCGGTCAGTGTCTTGTGCAGAAGCTCAGCTCCCATGACCATAAGCCTGTCAAACAGCTCACCAGATGTCTCAAACTCGCCTATCTCGGTCTCGGCAGTGTATATGACATCGCCGGTATCCATTTCGGATGCAAGATACATCGTCGATACACCGGTGACCTTATCGCCGTTGAGCACCGCCCACTGGATGGGCGCTGCGCCTCTGTACTTGGGCAGGAGCGATGCATGGACATTTATAGCGCCGAACTTTGCGATGCTCAGCATATCGTCGGGCAGTATTCTGCCGTAGGCGACCACGACGAGAATGTCGGGGTTAAGCGATCTGATTATCTCCGTTGCCGTGCCGTCACGGAGCTTTGTCGGCTGATAAACGGGGATGTTATTATCGACCGCAAGCTGCTTGACGGGGCTGAACGATAACTGCATGCCGCGGTTTCTCGGCTTGTCCGGCTGGGTAAACACGGCTGCGATATCGTATTTTTCATCTATAAGCTTTTTCAGCGAGGCCGCCGCAAAGTCGGGCGTACCCATAAAAACAATGCGCATTTATTCCTCCTCGGCAGGGCCGTTTATCTCTTCCTCGGTCAGCATCCTCTCGCACTTTTCGAGGAACAGGTGACCGTCAAGATGGTCGCACTCGTGCAAAATGCAGCGTGCGGTCAGGCCCTCACCCTCGTACTCGAACCACTCGCCGAAGCGATCCTGCGCCTTGACCTTGACATGATCGGGTCTGCGTACAACGCCGTATTCGCCCGGTACGCTGAGGCAGCCCTCTGCCCCTACCTGTTCTCCGGAGGTCTCGAGTATCTCGGGGTTTATAAGCTCAATTATAAACTCATCCTCGTCCTCCTCAACATTTGTCTCCAAAACGAGCACCGCGCGGCGCAGTACGCCTACCTGCGGCGCAGCAAGGCCGACGCCGCCGGCATCCGAGAGAGTGTCCGCCATATCGTCAAGCAGCTGGTGGAGCCGATCGTTGAATTTCACAACCGGTCTGCAAACCTTGTAAAGTATCTTGTCTTCCTTTGTAACTATGTTTCTCAGTGCCATATCGTACACTCCATATACTAATCTGAAGGGTTAGAATCGGCAAAAACGCTGACACCCTTGTATTTTCCCGATGAATTGAATTTTATGAGTATCGCCGAAACGACCGAGCGTATCTCGGCATCTATCTTGCAGCTAATGCTGACGCGGTATCTGTAGCGGTTATTTACCTTGACGACCGCAAGCGGCGCAGGGCCGAGGATCTTTGCATACTCGTCTTTGATCGATGCCCGCAGGGTGCTGCGGATATCCGTGCAGCAGCGCAAAACGGCGTTTTCGTCCTGGCCGGATGCGGTTAACGCAATGATATCGGCAAACGGCGGGGTCATTTGAAGCCTGCGCAGCTGGATCTCCGATTCATAAAAGCTTTCGTAATCCTGCATCGCCGCAAGCTTTATTATCTCGTTATCAGGCGTGTAGGTTTGGATAATTGCTCTGCCAACCTTTGAACCTCTGCCGCTGCGCCCAACGACCTGCGTTATCAGCGAAAAGGTGCGTTCGCCCGAGCGATAATCGCCGCAGTAAAGGCTTTGGTCTGCCGACAGGACGCCGATAAGCGTGACATTCTCAAAATTTAGCCCCTTTGTGACCATCTGCGTGCCTATCATTATGGGTATCTTGCCGGCGTAGAACTTCTCAAGCAGCGCTTTGTGAGTCCCGGCAGCCTTGACAGTGTCGATGTCCATACGCAGGACGGGCACCTCTGGAAATAGCTCATGCAATTCCTCCTCAATAAGCTGCGTACCCGAGCCCAAAAAGCTGAGGGTACCGCCGCACTCGGGGCATCGGTCATCAACTCGGCGTGAGTAGCCGCAATAGTGGCACATGAGCCGCTTTTTTGAGCTGTGATAGGTCAGCGAAACGCTGCAATTCGGGCATTTGTAGATAAAACCGCAGTCGCCGCAGCAGATGAGCTTATTTGTCCCTCGCCTGTTTAAAAACAGAATGCTTTGCTCGCCATGGACGATATTTTCGGCAAGCTCATCTCGAAGTTCTGCGCTAATATCGCCGCCGTTGCCGCTTCTAAGCTCTCCCTTCATGTCGACAATCTTCACCGTCGGCAGGAGCATTTTGTTATATCTCTTACTCAAGGTGAAAAACTTGTACCTGCCTATTTGAGCCGAGTACCGACTCTCAAGGTCGGGGGTCGCTGAGCCCAGCAGCAGGAGCGAATTTGACTTTGCACAGAGATATTTTGCGATATCCCTCGCATGGTATCTCGGTGAGTTTTCGGACTTGTAGCTATCCTCCTGCTCCTCGTCGATTATGATAAGACCAAGCTCTTTACACGGGGCAAAAATCGCACTTCTTGTGCCGATAACAAGTCTGGCAGAGCCGTTTTTGACCCGCTTCCACTCGTCGTACCGCTCGCCGATGGACAGTGAACTGTGCAGTACAGCAACGCTGTCGCCGAAGTAGCTTGAAAATGTGCGTATCATCTGCGGTGTCAGCGCAATCTCGGGAACGAGCAAAATCGCAGTTTTGCCTTCGTTCAAGACCTTGTCGATAAGGTGGATATACACGGCAGTTTTGCCGCTCCCCGTAACTCCGAACAGCAGCGCCGCCTGCGGCTTGTCTGATCTTAAAAGCTCACTTAGTCCGTCAAAGGCGTTTTGCTGGTCGGAGTTGAGCTCGGGTATCGGCTGAATTTCGCCGTTCCAGACCTCCGGCCGCCTGAAGACTTCCTCAAACACCGAAGCGACAAAGCCTGCGTTTATAAGCGCTTTGAGTGACTGCCTTGATGCGCCGGTAAAATTCAGGAGCTCCTGCGCCGGGACTCTGCCGGTAGAGCACAAAAGCTCAAGTATCGATGCCTGCTGGGGCGCTTTGCGGCGCTTTGACTGCGAAAGCTCTGATGCTTCCTCGACGCTTACGGCAAGCTCGACAAACTCGACCGTTTTATCGTTTATCCTGCGGCTGCCGTTGGGCTTAAACCAAAGCCCGGCCGGAAGTATCGCCTTTACAGCATCGTAAACGGTGCAGAAAAGTCTGTCGTGCATCCAAAGTGCAAGCTTTATCTGCGAAAGCGTCAAAACGGGCTCAGTGTCCAAAACGGATATCACAGGCTTTAGCTTATCACCAAAATCGCTGTGATCGGATACGCTAAGGACAATGCCCTCGCTCTGCCTGTTGCCCCGCGAAAACGGGACGATCACGCGCACGCCCGGGGTAACTTTCCCCTGCATGTCTTCGGGGATAAGGTAGTCGTATGGCTTGTCCAACCAGTATGTAGCGGCAGAAACCGCAATTTTTGCGACCTTTGCTTCAGCCATACGCCGCCTCCTATAAGAGTCTAAAGCCCAGCGGAGTGTACTGCTCCGCTGAGCGTAGGGTCAATTACTTCTTAATGGTCAGTTTGCCGGTGTAGACCTCGTCTATAGCCGAGGAAACGGGCTTCTTGTCAAGAATTTCGCCTGTCTCTTCCGCTTCGGCGGAAATGTCACGGGCTCTCTTGGCAACGAGATTAACAAGCTGATAACGGCTGCCGGTCTTCTCGACCAATTCAGCGACAGGGGGATAAAGCATCATAACGATCAAACCTCACTTAATAAGTTTTTTCTCAAATCATATTTGCAGTACTCGGCAGTGATTATTGCGGAAAACTCCTTTGCCGCCTTGTCTGCATCGTCATTTATGATAATGTAATCATAAAACGTGGCCGCTTCGTACTCCTCACGGGCGCGGATGAGCCTTGCTTCAATTTTGCGCTCGGAGTCGGTGCCGCGGCTTCTGAGGCGCTTTTCGAGCTCCTCAATGGAGGGCGGAATAATGAAGATCATGACCGCGTCGGGCATCTTTTCGTGGACTTGGAGCGCCCCCTGAACCTCAATATCAAGAAGAACGTTCATGCCCTCGTCGAGCTTCTTTTCCACATACGCTCTCGGCGTGCCATATGAGTTTGCGACATAGACAGCATGCTCAAGAAATTCGTCGTTTGCGACCATGTCCCTGAACTTGTCCAGGTCAACGAAAAAGTATTCCTTGCCGTCGATCTCGCCGGGTCTGGGCTTTCTGGTTGTTGCAGAAACTGAGAAGCAGACATCATCTCTGCCTTCAAGTGCCTTAAACACAACGGTGCTCTTGCCCGCTCCGGACGGTCCGGAAATTACGATCAGTTTTCCTCTTTGTTTAGCCATTTTCTATCCCTTCCTCGCTTATGTTTGAAATTCGTGTCGCCAATGCCTCCGGTGTCAACGATGATAAAATAACATGTCCACTGTCCATGACGAGAACGGCCTTTGTGCTTCGTCCGAACGAGGCATCAATGAGCTGCCCCCTGTCTCTGACATCCTGTATAACACGCTTTATCGGTGCAGATTCGGGGCTGACGGCGGCGATAATGCGCTCTGCCGAAACCATGTTTCCGAATCCGATGTTAACAAGTTTCAATGCAAAATCCTCACTCTATGTTTTGAATTTGCTCTCTTATCTTCTCAATCTCCGACTTAAGGTCGACGACGACATGGGCAATGTCGGCGTTTTGGCACTTCGAGCCGATGGTGTTTGCCTCGCGGTTAAACTCTTGGAGCAGGAAGTCTATCTTCCGGCCTATGGGTGAGCCGCCGTCAAGCATGGTTCTGAGCTGTGCCATGTGGCTGCGAAGTCTGACAGTCTCCTCATCGACTGCGACCTTGTCGGCAAAAATGGCGGCCTCAGTGACTATCCTAGTCTCGTCGATACCCGATGTTCCGAGTACCTCAAGAAGCTTCTGACGGAGCTTTTCTCTATACTCATCAACGGTTTTGGGAGACTCAACCTCGATTATACCGACGAGCTTTTCTATAGTCTCGAGCTTTGAGAGCACATCCTCCTTGAGTTTTGCGCCCTCCCTTATGCGCATCGCGTCAAAGTCGCACAGGGCCTGCTCGGCGATATTGCGAATACCCGCGGCGACCGCTTCGGCATCAAGCTCCTTTTTCTCGACATTCAAAACATCAGGAAATCTGCTGATGCTCATCGTCGTAATATCGTTCGGCAGATCGTTGTCCTTTGCTATCTGCTTGAGTGCAGCAATATAGCCCTTGAGCAGGGGCTCATTCACCTTGACGACCATGTCGTCTGCCATGGAGGTGTCGACAGTTACGAACACATCGACCTTGCCGCGTGTTATATGCGTCATTACCGCAGACTTGATAGTCTCCTCAGTGAAAAGGAAACTTCTAGGCAGCCTGACAGACGTGTCCAAAAACTTGTTATTGACGCTTTTAAGCTCTACGCAAACTTCGATACCCTCAACAGTGCCCTTCGCGCTGCCGTATCCGGTCATGCTTTTTATCATTTTATCCTCCTGTCAGCGCAGCTGAGTTATCTCAAAGGTAATGGGATTTTTGCGCTTACTTATCCGCTGATATATAACAACTACAATCACTGCCAAGACAAAGGCCGCAAAAGCCACAACGATGCACATGCCTTCAGTGAGCGAGTTCGCGGCGGCGATGGCGTAGCCGATAGCCATTGCGACGATCGGAACGATGTACAGCAGAAATGCTGCGCCGAAAATTCTCGATGAAACACTTTCAATAACTACCTTTTCGCCGGGTAGCGCATGGACGGTGTTTTTTGCGATAGCTTTCAGTTCGTTTTGAAACGCGCAGCTTTCGCAGTTACCGCAATTGCTGCCGCAGGCAGTGCCCCTTGTTACGGCGACCTCTGCCAGTCCATTATGAAAAACTCTTGTTACAACTGCATCCTGAGTCATGCTCTTCTCCGTTTCCTAATCCTTTGCAATGGTCACCGATATTCGGATATCTCCCACTGCGCCGACGCCGTCAACACGGCTTATATACACAGTGCCGGTCGCAATGACTTGCCCTGTCGTCGTGCCGTAGTCCTTGAGGTCAACTACAACGCTGATATCCTCCGGCTGGATCTTATCGAGCGCCGCAGTATTCTTCGAGCGCAGCGTGATCTCAATCGATTTCGTATCTATTGTTGCCGTATAGCCGTTGGTAACATTCTTGCAGGATATATTATCTGTAGTAAAGGTTTTTGTATGTGTGCCGCGCACCGCTACAGTCACCTTAGCCTCGGTAACGCCGGTCAGGTTCTGTATCTCATCGGCGAGAGTTATAGCAAAGGTGTGAGTGTAACTCGTCTGGAACGAGGCAAGGTCGATATTGCCCAAAACAATGCTGTTTATATCGTCAACGAGCCTTGTGTCCCCTGCAATCTTGAGGGTCTTGGGCTCAATGGTGACCGTGCAGTCGTCCTCATCAACGCCGCCGCCCGGAATGAGATTTACAGTCAGTGGGACCTCCTTGGTCATAAGGATAGGCTGCGTTGCGGTTACAACATTTGCCGACAGGACGAGACCTGTTGTGGATATCTCCTGCCCATCTGCGGTCATTAGTTTGTAGCCGACCTCCTCGGTGTAGGAGGAATCTATCGTTCCATCGCCGAAGGTGACCCATGCGTGGTCTATCTTTGCAAGTGTCTCCTCGGGCCCCTCAATAACAATGGTCGACGGCTCAAACACGAACTCCTCAGCCACACAGCCCTCAGCGATCTCGCCTTCGAAGCTACCCTTTATGCTGACGGTCTTCGTGGCGTTTTTGACTACGGTAAAATTGATTGTCTCCGGCGTTTTGCTGATAACAGTTATATCGCTCGTATCTATCCCATCGGGATACTGAAGCTCATACGCCCAAGTCATGTCATTAGGTTGCTTTATATTGCTGACGTCTATCACAGCCTTGATATCACTGGCTTTGAGCTTGCCTACACTATTGCGGCTGCCCCTGAGAGTTACAGTGACAGACTGGGTGTCAACGCTCGATATGGAAAGGTCTCTATCCGAAAGCAACTTCTCCTGTCCGGCAAATTCGACCTGAACGCCGCGGAAGGTCTTCTGAAAATCGCTTGAGTTAGGGCTTGTGATATACGCCCACATAACAAACGAGCACAGCAGCGAGATGATGATCCAGAAAACCTTACTGTTATATACTTTACTTATTGTTTTCTTCTGATTCATTTGCATTCACCTTATGCTTGTCAAAAATACGTGAGATGACCTCTGCTGCCGTATTTTTCTTGACTTCCTCCTGCACGAGCTCATTGCGTAGGATCTTCTCAAAGGTCTGTTTATCGAGGTTGCGCTTGAGCATGCCCTCGATCGCAACGGAAATTGCGCCCGTTTCCTCGGAAACAATAACGACAAGGGCATCCGACTGCTCGCTTGCACCGATACCGGCACGGTGGCGCATCCCGAGATCCTTACTCAGGTTATTGTTGCTCGTAAGCGGGAGCACACAGCCCGCTGCTGCGATCCTTGATTTTCTGATAACGGCGGCACCATCATGCAGAGGAGCTTTCGGGTAAAAGATATTTTTAAGAAGCTCGGCTGTTATATCGGAATCTATATTCGTTCCGGTGGCCATTATGTCATTGAGCTTCATGTTACGCTCAAACAAAATGAGCGCGCCGGTCTTGGTTTTTGACATCTGCTCGCAGGCGAGAACAGTCTGCGTGATGGCAGCATCGATCTCCGAGGTCTCGTGTGCCTTGGAGGAGAAAAAGCCGTAGAAATTACGGCTGCCCATCTTGGCAAGCAGCTTTCTGAGCTCAGGCTGGAATATGATGACCAGTGCGATAAGGCCTATATCAACCGCTTTGCGAAGAAGATAGTTTATCATGGCCAGCTTAAACATGCCTGACAGCCACAAGGCGATTAGCAGCACGAGCAGCCCCCTTGCAAGGTTATAAGAACTCGTCTTTCTGATAAGGTCAATGACCTTATAGATAAGATAAGCCACTATAAGGATATCGACTATATCTGCAAAGCCTATCGTTGATATAAGGTTGCCTATATCTTGGAAAAACCCTGCAACTGTGTTCATTACAATCACCACTTATCTTCTGCGGATAAAGTCATGCCGCTTTACTGAAAATTTTTTATCACTATATTATAAAATAAATCTCCCAAAAAGGCAATTACATATTCATTAACTTTTTAGGATTTAATGATGTTTTTTAACACATCCGCTGCGGTGAGCACCTGTTTTTTTGTTATAAACGGTGAAAAGCTAAGGCGAAGCGTACCTGTGTCGATGGTTCCAACCGTTTGATGGGCAAGCGGTGCGCAGTGGAGCCCGCATCTTGTGGCTATCTGCCTTGAGCCGAGCTTTTCGCACAGTGTCTCAACATTGATGCTCTTATGCCGCACCGAGAGCACGCCCGCCTGCGTGCCGTTGTCAGAAGCAAAGACCTCAAGGCCGTGGACACTACGCAAGGCATCCGCCATTTGGCTGCACAGCCACTCCTCATAAGCGCCGATATGTGAGGCCGTGAGCCGTGCAACATATTTTATTCCCTCGGCTAGTCCTGCTATGCCGACAACATTGTGCGTTCCCGCCTCACATATATCGGGAAGGTAGTCGGGCATATCCTGCATCACGCTGTCTGACCCCGTGCCGCCGTACAGAAACGGTCTCGGGTCGGCATTGCAGATGAGCACACCTGTCCCCTGCGGACCAAGCAGCCCCTTGTGCCCGGGCATGGC
>JALFUQ010000053.1 GCA_022784505.1 Bacillota bacterium | reverse complement strand
ATCGTGGTGCCTGCCATTAAAGCCGCCCCCTCACTTCATGTATTTCTCGATAAACTCGGGCTTGATGCGCTTGAGCTCTGCTCTGGGCAGGATGCTCAGCAGCTTCCAGCCGAGGTCGAGAGTTTCTTCGATGCTTCGGTTAGTGGTGTTGCCCTGATTGACATACTCCTTCTCGAACTCCTCGGCAAACTTTGCAAACAGTTTGTCGTCGTCGGAGAGGGCTGCCTCGCCGAGTATGGTCATGAGCTCCTTTGCCTCCTTGCCTCGTGAGTAGGCGGCAAACAGCTGGTTCATCGTGCCTGCATGATCCTCACGGGTCTTGCCGACGCCGATGCCCTTGTCCTTCAGTCGGCTCAGCGACGGGAGAACATCGATGGGCGGGACAATGCCCTTACGGTGGAGGTCACGGGAGAGGATGATCTGACCCTCGGTGATGTAGCCGGTAAGGTCGGGTATCGGGTGGGTCTTGTCGTCCTCGGGCATGGTCAGGATGGGAATCATGGTGATGGAGCCCTTGTGACCGATGCGGCGGCCTGCACGCTCGTACATGGTGGCAAGGTCGGTGTACAGGTAGCCGGGGGAACCACGGCGGCCGGGTACTTCCTTCTTTGCTGCGGAGACCTCACGCAGAGCCTCGGCGTAGTTTGTGATATCGGTGATGATGACAAGCACCTGCATATCCTTCTCAAACGCCAGATACTCGGCAGCGGTCAGCGCCATGCGGGGCGTTGCGATACGCTCGACGGCGGGGTCGTTTGCGAGGTTGGAGAAAATGACGGTACGGTCGATAGCACCGGTGCGTCTGAAATCGTTGATAAAATACTCGGACTCCTCAAAGGTTATGCCGACTGCGGCAAATACGACAGCGAAGTTCTCGCCGTCGCCGAGGACCTTTGCCTGGCGGGCGATCTGCGCCGCAAGAGCCGCATGGGGAAGACCGGATGCCGAGAAAATGGGCAGCTTCTGACCTCTGACGAGGGTGTTAAGGCCGTCGATGGCGGAAACGCCGGTCTGAATGAACTCTGCCGGATATGCGCGCGCAGCGGGATTCATCGGCAGGCCGTTAATGTCACGGTAAGCATCGGCGATTATATCCGGGCCGCCGTCAATGGGTCTGCCCATACCGTTGAAGACACGGCCGAGCATATCCTCGGAAACGGCAAGCTCCAGCGGGTGGCCGAGGAAGCGCACCTTGGTCTGGGCAAGGTTGATGCCCTGCGCCGATTCAAACAGCTGCACAACGGCACGGTCGCCGTCTACCTCGAGCACCTTGCAGCGGCGGACCTCGCCGTTAGGCAGCTCTATCTCCGCCAGTTCGTCATAAGTGACACCCTCAACACGGTCGACGACCATCAGGGGGCTGGCGATCTCTCTAATAGTTTTATACTCTTTTATCATGCGTCTTCACCTCCGGCAATGACCTCATCGATCTCGGCTCGCATCTGCTCGAGTATCGCCTCGTACTCCTGCTCGTACTTATCGGGAGCGATCATCTTTGCGCGGCCGATCTTCTCTCTTGCGGATATGGCAAACAGCTTCTTCATCGGTGCGCCCTTGGAAAGTGCCTCTCTGCCGAGCTTATCAAAGCTCAGGATGAGGTTCATGAGCTCAAACTGCTTGCCGTAGGAGGAATATGCGTCCTCATCGACGAAGGCGTTCTGCTGCAGGAAGTCCTCGCGCAGCATCTTGGCCGTTTCCATGGTCAGGCGGTCGGCGGGGCTGAGTGCGTCCTGGCCGACGAGGCGGACGATCTCCTGAAGCTCGCTCTCCTCCTGGAGGATGTGCATTGCCTTGTCTCTGTTTGCCATGTACTCCTCGCCGAACTCATTTTTGTACCATGTCTCGAGGGTGTCGACATACAGCGAGTAAGAGGTCAGCCAGTTTATAGCCGGGAAGTGGCGGGCGTAGGCCAGCGAAGAATCAAGTGCCCAGAAGACCTTGACTATACGCATGGTCGCCTGCGAGACAGGCTCGGAAATATCGCCGCCCGGAGGCGAGACAGCGCCTATTGCGGTGACAGAGCCGTGACGCTCGTCGGCGCCGAGGCACTCTACGCAGCCTGCTCTTTCGTAAAACTGTGCGATACGAGAGGCAAGGTATGCGGGGTAGCCTTCCTCGCCGGGCATCTCCTCGAGACGGCCGGACATCTCGCGCAGAGCCTCGGCCCAGCGGGAGGTCGAGTCAGCCAGAACTGCGACATCGTAGCCCATGTCGCGGAAGTATTCTGCAATGGTGATGCCGGTGTAGATGGAAGCCTCACGGGCTGCAACGGGCATATCGGAGGTGTTTGCGATAAGCACGGTGCGCTTCATAAGAGGCTCGCCGTTGCGGGGGTCGGTAAGCTCGGGGAACTCCATGAGAACGTCGGTCATCTCGTTGCCGCGCTCGCCGCAGCCGATGTAAACGACAATGTCAACATCCGACCATTTTGCAAGCTGGTGCTGAACGACGGTCTTGCCCGAGCCAAACGGGCCGGGGACTGCCGCCGTGCCGCCCTTTGCAATGGGGAAGAGCGTATCGATGATGCGCTGGCCGGAGTTCATGGGTCTGGAGGGCATGAATTTCTTTGCATAGGGGCGGTTTATACGAACCGGCCACTTCTGCATCATGCTAAGCTCATGGCGCACCTTGTTGCCGTCCTCAATAACGGCGACGGTCTCGGTAACGGTGAAGGTACCGGCCTCGATGGAAACGACGGTGCCGCTCATGGTGGGAGGCACCATTATCTTGTGAAGAATTGCGCTGGTCTCCTGCACGGTGCCGAGAACGTCGCCGCCGGATAGCTTATCGCCGACCTTTGCAACGGGAGTGAACTCCCACTTCTTTTCACGGTTAAGTGCCGGAACATCAACGCCTCTGCTGATGGTGGAGCCGACACGCTCTCTGATCTCGGGCAGGGGCCTCTGGATTCCGTCATAGATGTTCTCCAGCATACCCGGTCCGAGCTCAACGGACATGGGCATGCCCGTGCTTTCGACGACTGCACCCGGGCCGATGCCGGAGGTCTCCTCGTAAACCTGGATGGAGGCCTTGTCGCCGGTCATATTCAGGATTTCTCCGATAAGTCTCTGGGAGCCGACACGGACGACATCGGATACATTGGCGTCAGCCAGACCCTCTGCGACCACAAGCGGGCCGGAAACTTTAGTTATAGTTCCGCTCATTATTTTCTCTCCTTAATTATTTTCAAGGATATTCGTGCCTATCGCACGCTCGACCGCAGCATTAAGAGCCGACAGACCCAAGCCGAGGCTGCCCTCTCTGCCCGGGATAAGGATTATCGCAGGCATGGGGCTGTCCTTATATTTGTCTATCTCCGAGCCGAGCTCGGCGGCGAGGTTTTCCTCGATGTAGATTATCGCAACATCTTCCCTTTCACGGGTCAGACTGCGCAGCACGCTCTTTGCCTCGGCGGCATCCGCAACGGGATATGCCTCAAGGCCGAGCGCCGTAAAGCCCATGACGGTCTCACGACCGCCGATGACCGCAATTTTAAGCATATAGATCACGCAGCCTTTCCTGTATAGTCTCCGGTGCGATACCCGCAAGGCGGCCGGTGAGTATCATCCTGACGGCGGTTATCTCGGTCTCCTGCGCAGCGATGAACGCAGTCACGGCCTCCTCGCCGAAGGCAACTAACTTTGCCTTTTTAAGATACTCGGTCAGCGCATTGTCGCAGGCCTTCTCGAAATCGGTCATTCTGCCGCCGGCAGTGGCCTGAGCGCCGCAAGCGGCTGCCTTTTCGAGTATCGTATTTGCGTACAGCGCCGAGAGCGCTTCCTCGGAGGTGCTTGCGGCACAAACACGGTCTATATCGACATTGCCGCCCGGGATGAGCGCAGCAAACAGGAAGTCTGCGTCCTTGCGCATCCTCACTGTACGCACTGCGCTGCGCAGATTGATGCTGTCGATGACAAGCTTCACATAGCCGACTATAAATCCGCTGCCGGTTTCCTTGGCCATGTCGAGCATTTCCTTATAGCAGGCTCTGTCGAGCTCAAAGTCGGCAAGCTGGGGGTTCGCCGTTCTTGCAAGGATGCTCTTTGCCGAGGCGGCGGCTTTCGCAAGTCCCTTGGGCAGTGCCGAGAAGCTGTCGGCAGATATGCACTCGACCACGGTCTGCGGCTTAACTCTGCCGCAGGGGCTTAACAGATCCGTCCTCGTGTCGCCGGTCTTTATGACGGTCTTTGCGTTGTGGTAGTCATATGTGACACGGAACACATCGACGACCGTCTTGTCGGGCACAAGCCGTCCGAGCTCCGAGAGAATCTCCGCCTGGCGGCGGGAAAGCGCCTGCTCTATCTCCTTTGCGCTCATCGCGGACATATCCTCATATCCGCAGTCGCACAAAAGCTTTGCCGCTTCCTCGAAGCTTTGAGCCGAGAGCATACGCTCGGCCTTTTCGCCGGTGAGCATCTTGGCTTCTCTTGCTCTGAGCATGGCCGACAGGCACAGGTAATCTTGTTTATTACACTTTTTGTTAGCCAAATCTTAACCTCCCTTTCGGGGCATGCTCATTCAAACAGCACATTTGCAACCTCGGCCACCATGGTCTTGTGGCAGCGGTCGACGAGCATTTCCGCACTGCAATTGAGCTCTATTCCGTTTTCTATGAGAACAAAGCCGCCGCAGATATTGACCGGATGGCCTGCGACCGTAAGCTTTCCGACCTTGCCCTGCGCGGCAAGCAGCTCATTGGCCTTGTCTGCTATACGCTGTCCGCATTCGTCTTTATCGTTTTTGCAGAAGTACATCGTCTCCGTGCCGGTCTGCGACACCTTGGCTGCCATTTCGGCGAACAAAGCCACATACTTGTCCCGGGGCAGCCCGCACAGGAGCGATACGGCCTTTGCAAAGGTCTCGACCACTCTTTCCTGCTTTGCACCCAGAATACTTTTCTTGGCTTCCATCTCGGCCATACGGAGCTTGCGGCCGTACAGTGCCTCGCACTCGGCCTCGCCCTCACGAATGAGCCTGTCGTAAGCCTCCTGCGCTGCTTTCTCGCCGGCACTGCGAATTTCTTCCGCTTTTTTGTTTGCCTCATCAAGCAGCGCCTGAGCCTGAGCCTTGGCGTCGCTTTCTATATGGGCAATGATCTTTTCAGTGCCTTTCATACATCCAACTCCTTGATTTTTATCAGAAGCTCAGGCCGTTGAGCATCAGGAAGGATGCCAGCAGGGACAAAATTGCGTAGAACTCAACGATGATGCAGAAGATCATGCCCTTGGACCAGTCGTCGGGCTTCTTTGCAAGAATGTTGATGGATGCCGCTGCGACCTTGCCCTGTGCGATAGCGGAAAGCAGACCGCCGATGGCGATGGGCAGGCATGCGCTGAACACCTGCATACCCTGCTCAACGGTCATGCCCGGAACGAGCTTGCCGAAAGCGAGGAACCAGATAACGAAGCCGTACAGACCCTGAGTGCCGGGGATGACCTGGATGATAAGTGCTTTACCGAACTTGCCGGGATCCTCCGCTGCCAGTCCCGCAGCTGCTTCACCGGCGATGCCGGTACCCTTTGCCGAGCCTATGCAAGCTAAAAATGCAGCCATACCTGCGCCTAAAAGTGCAATGGCGTAACCGCCGATGGTGTTCAGAAATTCCATTATGATATCCTCCTAAATTTATTTATGTTGTATTTTTATTCTATTACATCGTAGTACTTAGAGTTGACCTTGAGAGGGCTGAACGGCTTGCCGCCGTCGACATAGAACTTGCCGAAGAACTCAAGACAC
>JALFUQ010000034.1 GCA_022784505.1 Bacillota bacterium | reverse complement strand
CGGTGTTGAGATACTTTGCGTATGCGTCGCACACGGTCTTGGGGTCGCCGAACATGACCATCCTGCCCTTGTCCAGCCACAGCACCTTGTTGCACTGGCTGCGCACCGTTTGCAGCGAGTGCGAGACCATGAGCGCGGTGGTGCTGCCGTTTGCGATGATATCCTGCATGCACTTCTGGCTTTTCTTGCGGAAGTCGCCGTCGCCGACGGCGAATATCTCGTCAAGTATGATTATATCCGGCTCGACCATGCTTGCAATGGAGAAGGCGATACGGGACTTCATGCCTGACGACAGCGTGCGGAAGGGATTGTCCTCAAACTCGCGCATGTCGGCAAATTCGATTATCTCGTCATATTTGCTGTCTATAAACTCTTTGGAGTAGCCAAGGAGCGCGCCGCGAAGGTATACGTTTTCCTTAACGGTCATGTCTTGGTCAAAGCCTGCGCCAAGCTCCAGCAGCGCGCACAGCTTGCCCTCTTTTTCTATCGTACCCGAGGCCGGACACAGCGTGCCGCTGATGGCCTTCATCATTGTCGATTTGCCTGCGCCGTTTCTGCCGATGACACCGAGCATATCGCCCTTTTCAAGGCTGAAGGACACGTTTTTGAGCGCCCAGAACTCGTTGTTTCTTTTCTGCTTGCCGGTGAGCCGCTTGAAGATATCCGCAGTCGATCTGGAGTCGCGCTTACGGTATCTGACGGAGACGTTGTCAAGTATAAGGACCTTGTTATCTTTCATGGCGCACCTCCTTATACATACAGCGCGATCTTATCGCGGCTAATGTAGTAAGTGAATCCGCCTATTGCGAGGCAAAGCAGGGTCATCACGAAAAGAATGACATGGTAGGAGGCGGAGGGAACGGTGGAGTGTATAACGAGCTGCCTGAAGTAATCGATGCACATGTACAGTGGGTTGCACTGCAAAAGCCTGCGCAGCGTACCGGGCAGTATCGAAACATCGTAGAATATAGCCGAGGAGTACATAATCACGCGGCAGATGACAGGCCAGAGATAGCTTATATCATGCAGGAAAATGTACAAAGACGACAGGAGCATGCAGATGCCGAAGTTAATGAAAAACAGGCAGACTATCGGATAGATCAGCAGCAGGAAATTCGTTTTAAAGGCGATGCCGTCGATCGCGACGAAAACGAAATACAACACGAGGGACACAAGAAAATCAATGAAATGTGCGACATTTCGCGAGATCAGGAAATAGAGCTTGGGAACGGGCACCTTGCTGTAGATAGGTGCACTGTTGTACAAAACGGTCATCGAATTGCGGGTGATGCCGCTGAAATAGTTGAACAGCAGAAGACCCGAGAAAAGGTAAATGGTGTAGTGCGGCAGCTTGTTTCCGAAGAAAGTGCCAAAGACCAGATCCATTGTGATAAGCAGCAGCAAAGGTGCCAGTGCGCTCCACAAAATGCCGAGCGTCGTGCGCTTATATTTCTTGATAAAATCTCGTTTTATAAGCTCTGTGAGCAAAAATCGGTTCCTTGTGCTTTCTGTCATATGGTAAAATCCCCTTAAGAATTCAAATGTCGATACAATATCAGCTTAGTATTATAGCATACAATTGTGTATATTTCTATACAAATTTTTATCGCAGGACTTTTCAGTGCCCTGCGATAAATTCGTTATAGTCGTCGGGAGAGTTAAAATCCCTCGTGAAGCTGTCGGTTATGAGGTAGTCGCTGCCTATCTCGCGGCTTTCGAGAGGAAGCCCGGCGTAAAGGTGATAAACCTGCCAGCCCTTGCACTCGGCGATCGCGCCGTCAAGGAACATGCTGCGTATCTTCTCGTACAAAGACTTAAACAGCGCGCCGTCTTTAATCAACACAGCACAGATGCTCGTTTTGCTTCCGACAAACAGAAGCGGCTGTTTATCTGCACTCCCGACGATGGCCTTGACTGCCTCCTCGGAGTAGTAAACATCCCCATAGAGAAAGCACATGTCGTCGCCGATAAGCTCGGCTGTAAAGCGATCTATTTCAAGCACGTTGTTCTTCGGCTCGTAGCGAACGGCGCCGTCAATGTTCACAGCCTCGTTGTGCGAGGTGATTATGACTTCGGCTGTGCTGTCGTGCTCATGCACGAGGCGCACGGTGCGCTCAAGAAGTGTCTCGCCGCCAATGCGGATATCGTGCTTGCCGTGCCCCATGTAGTTGTTCCAACGGCTGCCCTTGCCGTCTGCCATTATCACATATCTCATTTTATTATTCCGTGCTCGCGGTAAAATTCGCCGAGTCTGCCGTAACGCTGCGGACCCCAAAGCTGGATGATGTTGACACCCGAGGAGGTGTTGGCCTCAATGACGGTAAAGCCGTCGGGCGTGGGCAGGATGTCCCATGCGATTATGTCAAGATAGGGGAAGTTGATCGAGATATCGGTCACGGCCTTCTTGATGCTCTCCCAATTCGGGATGACGGCGCCTTTTATCTGCGCGCCGGTGTCGGGGTGGACTTCGTACACGGAAAGGTTGTGCAGAGTTCTTGCCTCACTGAGAGTGCCGGTGTTGATGTCGATATTCGCAACAAGGCCGCCCTGACTGCCGTTATCTACCGCGCCCGTCCAGGAAGCGCCGATGCGCTGAACGGCAAAGCTCAGCTCAAACTCATGGGTCTTGCTGTTGCGAAGGACTATCATGCGGATTGTGTTAGCTGAGCTGGGGTAGATGTTATCCAGATACTCGGCCTGATGGGCAAAGGCACAGAAAAGCAGATCCTTGCCTATGCCGAACGAACGCACGAGCTTATCGCGGGATATGGGCTTATCGTTGCAGATATAGCCGTCTGCGGTGCGCTTGACTATCTCGACGCCCTTGCCCTTGCCGGCGCCAACGGGCTTGACAACGAATGCACCGACCTCATCGAGCAGAGGCAGCAGATCCTCGGGACCGTTGAACTTCCTGCCGTTAAAGCCGCCGTAAAGCTTGCCTTTTTTGACGCAGTAGATCTCCGGCGTGGAGCAGTAGCGCTCTATTATCTGCGTAAATACGACCTTGTTGTTGAGCATGGTGCTGTACGGGTCGTTGATGCGGCGCGAGCGGTACCAGTCAAATTCGGAAAGATACTGCTTTTTGTCGTTGTGCTTGAAATCGTACAGGGCGATCTGATCGACCATGTAGCCGCCGAATATCGCGTGCCATATCCTCTTGTAGAAGGGCACCTTGAAGTGGTTCGGAGCGAACAGGATTCTAGTTACCCATAGTACCGCCAGCTTTATTTTGGCGAGCAATGCTCTCATTAATTGCATCATGTTTATCCCTCTTCATGCAGTCTAAAATAAGTGCGCAGATCGCGTCTGTCGCCCTCATCCCGGGAGCGGGCAGGTATTTTTCGCAGAATCTGTCGTAGTTGCCGTGGTCATAGCGGCCGTCGCTTATAGCGGCCATGAGCTTTTCGGGCTCGGTGAAGGTGCTGTCGGGAAATTCGTCAAACAGCTTCACATTCAGTCCGTTTTTGGATATGTAGTCCTCGTAATCGAAAAGGTAGAAGTAGATCGGCTTTTTAAGCAGCGCAGCCTCGATGGTTATCGCCGAATAATCCGTGATAACGCAGTCGCAGACGGACAAAACGGTCGAGGTCGAGACCTTATCGCAGGTGAGCGCCTGACCGAGGCAGTCGGTGTCAAGCTGCTGGTTCGGGTGACGCTTTATTATAAGCGCCTGCCTGCCGTTAAAGTCAAAGGCGTCGATAAGGGGCTTGGGCTCCAGACGCTGACCCTTGCGGAAGGTGGGAGCGTAAAGCACGAGCTTTTTGCCATCAAGCTCCGGATATGCCTCGAAAAACTGCTTTCTGCATTTTTCGGTGTTCTCCCTGAGCATGTCCATCCTCGGCAGACCGACATTATACAAAACCGATTCGTCAACGCCGAAGGAGGCGCAGTAAAACGGATCAAAGGCCTTGCCGCCCGCGATTATGACATCATAGTTGCGGTGCATGCGAAGCTCATGCGCGAGCATGCTGCTTCTGCCGAATTCCTTGCCGACCGACTGATAGCCGGATTTTTTGATCTTGCCCATGGCGTGCCACATCTGTATGACGGCGAGGCTGTCCTTATGCTTGAGCATGGAGACGGCCGGCCAGTAGGCATCGAGAACGCAGACCCTTGCCCGTGCAAGGTGGTGCATGCTTTTGAGCGTCGTCACGCCGTAGCTTAGCATGCTTTTAAGGTTCCCGTCGACCCTTTGGGTGAACATCACGATCTTGATATCGGGCTTAATTTCCTCAAGCTTGTCTTTAAGCATGAGAAAGTCATCCGTCGGGGTGTTCGATTGACGGCTGAGAAAAACGACCCTGTTGTTGTCGCACGGCGCGAGCTTCATAAAGAAGTATATAAAGTTCAGCGCCCAGCGCAGAAGAATAACAGCTATTTTCATAGTGCTCCATTTTGTGCCTTTCCGGTACTATCCGGGAGGTCACGGCTTAGTTTGCAGTTAAGATCAGCATTTAAGTGACCGTGGAAACTTTAGCTATTGTACAATGTTTTTCGTTATACTTCAAGATAAATGTGTAAAAAGTCATAAATACGCTAAATACGACAATTCGTCTTGAAAAATGGCGTGTATTATGGTAACATAAAATACACATTTATAATAATTTACAATTCGTATAAACTGATTTACGAGGGAAAGATTATGAGATTCTGGACAAGATTCAAGTTGAAATTAAAAAAAGGCTTTAAACGATTCATAAAGAGGCTGTTTTTCACAAAAGACGAATGGCTGCGCTTTAAAAAGACGGAAAGCTATCAAATGCTGCGAACGATCATGATCGATCGTTATTTTTACAAAGATATCACGAAAAACGGCTATGCCACGGTAAAAGCTAAAAAGATGAATTACCGTATGGAGAAGGAAGGCATTTTCACAGATGCCCGCAAGGAGGCCTTGCTCTCCAAAATATTTGAAAAGCAGCACGGCTATAAGATAAATTTCAAAAATCCGCAGACTTTCAACGAAAAGCTCATGTGGATGAAGCTGTATTATCAGGAGCCGCTTATCACAAAGTGCTGCGATAAGTATGCTGTTAAAGATTATGTTGCCAATATAGTCGGCGAGGAATATGTCGTCCCCACGATAAAGAGCTGGACTAATGCCGGCCAGATCAATTTTGACGAGCTTCCGGAAAGATTCGTGCTCAAGGTCAACTGGAGCAGCGGCTATCTGAAGATTGTCAAAAACAAGGAAGAGCTCAACCAGGCTCAGACCAGACGTCAGTTCGCCCGCTGGATAAAGCCCTATCGCAACTCGTATTATCAGACCCTCAACTGGGGCTATAAGAATATGCCGCCCATTATATTCGCCGAGGAATATATCGAGCAGGAAAATGAGCAGGTCTACGACTATAAGTTCTTCTGCTTTAACGGCAGAGTGGACAGCCTGTTTATCGCAACGGACAGGCAAGATAAGAGCAAGCCCACCACCTTTGACTTTTATGATGCAGACTTTAATCCGCTGCCCATCACCTACGGCGGTCACGCGCATGTAGAAACACCGCATGAAAAGCCCAAAAACTTTGAGAAGATGAAGGAGATCGCAGCAAAGCTCTCCGCTCCGTTCCCGTTCGTACGCGTCGACTTCTACGATCTGGGCGACCGTGTGTATGTCGGCGAGATGACCTTCTATTCCGGCGGTGCGCTGCTGTCGTTCGATCCGTTCGAGTGGGATCAGAAGTACGGCGAGATGATCCACCTGCCTGACAAGATCATTCAGGACTCAAAGGCATATTTTGAGCCGATGACCCCGAAAGAGGCGTATATGATGGAATCCAGGATCACGCCTCACATGCAGCGCATGTATTGCGTCCAGAAGGCTTACGCCCAGCTCGGTTACCTGCCTGATCTGGATAATCCGAAGAGTTTCAATGAAAAGATAATTTGGCTTGCGCTCAACTACAAGAACCCCGACATCAGGATCGCAGCCGATAAGTACAGAGCAAAGGAATATATTTCGGCAAGAGTCGGCGAGCAGTATGTTGTCCCGCTCATAGGCGCATATGATGACATTTCCCAGGTCGATTTCTCGGTCTTGCCCAAGAAGTTTGTTGCCAAGTCGAACAGCGGCTGGGGCAGCGACCAGGTAATTCTCGTAACCGACAAGGATACTTACTGCGTTGACTACCTGAAGGTCATGATGTCCACATGGCTTTATCCGTGGTGCACTTACTATTATCAGAATATGTGCATAACGGACGAAAAGATCGAGCCCAAGATAGTGATAGAAGAGCTTCTTGAGGCAGAGGAAGGCGGCAGCGTCGACGATTACAAGTTCTACTGCTGCGGCGGCGAGCCGAGATTTGCTCTTGTTGTCAGCGACCGCAAAAAGGCTCAGACAAGAACCTTTGTCGATATGAACTGGGAGCCCATTCCCGTCATGCGCAAGGGCAAGAACACGGCGGCGCATCCCAAGTGCCCCACGAAGCTTGATGAAATGATCAGCCTGTGCAGGATCCTCGCAAAGGATTTCCCGCTCGTTCGCATTGACTTCTACGAGGTTGACGGAAGAGTCTATGTCGGTGAACTGACATTCACCCCGGGCATGTTCCTGGGCTTCAAGCCTATCGAAATGGACTTCAAGCTCGGCGAATACATCGACCTGAGCAAGTATATGTAATACAAACCCCACCATCGGCAAGCCGTTTTGGCTTGCCGATTTTTCCGCTTTGCATTTTGCAGGACAGGTAGTATAATATAGCGTATGACAGATAAGTACGGAAGAAAAATTGAATATCTGCGCATATCGGTCACCGATGCCTGCAATCTAAGGCGCAGCTACTGCATGCCCGACGGCTGCCTCAAGCCGTGCCTGCATTCAGCCGACAAAATAGAGTGCGTCATCTGCACGGCGACGAGATAGAGAAAATTGAATAAAAAACCGAGGTTCAAACGAACCTCGGTTTAAAAATTATTCAGCTTTTCTTGCTATCGCCTCGCCGTACCTGACTACGGCCTCCTTGCCCTGCGCCGTGGCGGCAAACAGATCATCGGGGATATCGAGCACGCCGTTTTTGAACAGCAGAACGATAGTCGAGCCGCCGAAAAGGAACATGCCCTTTTCGCAGCCGCGGTGTATCACACCGGCCTCGTGGTGATTTTTTATCTTGCCGACCATGCAAGCACCGACCTCGATCTGCGTCACCGTGCCGAAGTTTTCCGTCTCAAGCATGCAGTACTCACGGGTGTTCTGCTTGAACACCGGGTGCTTGTGAACGACGATTGGCTGCACGGGATGATAGCGCCCCTTGATGTGATAGTTGCGG
>JALFUQ010000030.1 GCA_022784505.1 Bacillota bacterium | reverse complement strand
CGCTGCAAGATTTTTGCGCACGACTAATCGGCGCTTGCCGTTAAACTCTCGTACTTTAAGCAGCTTGCACCGATATGGTCACCGCAGTTACTCAGAATGTCGGCAATTGTCCTGGACCGGGATTCCAAAGGGCGGCTTTAGAAAGCTTGCGCTATCTTGTTGGGCGAATGGACGCACCGAAAGTTTGCTTTATGTTACAATTCGGGCTACCGCAATTACGACTAGAAAAGGTGTTCGTTCGCTATTGAAAAAACTCCGAACCTTCGGGTTTGGAGTTTTTTTCTCAGCATAGTTTTTTACATAGCTTTTCGAAGCCTTCGCCCATACGGCGCTTGGTCTTTTCGAGGTGGCGGTACGGGTCGCGGCCGGCGAGCTTATCGCCGCCGAAGCCACGGACAAAGCCGCTCTCGACAAATGGCAGAAGCTTCTTGATGTCCTTGCTGTGGCGGATCTCGGACAGGTCGACCACCGATTGGAACCCGAGCCCCGTCAGCCTCAGCTTATCCTCGTCGCTGAGGGTGTCGGCATCGGACACCATGAGCCTGTCGCCGAAATAATCGCGCAGAGCCTTGAGCTCCTCGTCGCTCGGGAGCTTGCCGCCGAAGTCCACGAGCAGCACGGGAGTTTCCTTGAGAAGCTCGACACCGTCGGTGTCAAGGATCTGCTTGTCGTACTTAAACTCCGTGCCCAGCACAAGCTCCGGCATATCCTCGGCAACGACCCCTCCGTGGACGGAGGCGAAGGCCTCGTCGCGCATTTCGATAAACTGCCTGAGATCGGTCCCCGGCTCGTAAAACGGCATTGCCACCAGCTTGTCTACGCCTGCTTTTTTTGCGTAGATCATGAGTTGGATAGCCTTGACATGGCTGTCGCATTTTCTGTCGAGTCCGGGCAGGATGTGCGCTTTCCAGTCTATTATCATAGCATGATTTCACTCCTGTTCTTGCTTTTTGTGATCATATTATTAAGCTTGAGGCAGGGATAATAAAGCGCAATACCGACAACGACGGAGCCGAGTGTTATGCCCAGCAGCACGAGCATGTTCTCCCAGTACAAATTGGCATACATGCCGCCTATCGTCTCACGCATTGCATCCATGGCGTAGCGGAAGGGCATGAACTTATAGAGATCCTGGAATATCTCCGGCAGCACCTGAACGGGATAGGTGCCGCCCGAACCTGCGACCTGCACGACCATGACGATGACCGAAACAGCCATACCGATATTATCCAGCGCAAATACCAGCGCATAGTTGATCATTGAAAAGCACAGACCCGTCAGCGCTGCCGTCAGAACAAACTTGAACGGGTACAGGCATTGTATCTTCACATACCACAGATCGCCGAGCGAGACGATGATCGCCTGCGCCATACCGACGAGGAAGAACAGTGCGTAGCGTCCGAAGAAGCGCTCGAACACATTGGGTTTTTCGATCGGGCAGCTGCGGCCGACCTGCGTCTTGAGCATGACTGCGCACAGCAGCGCGCCGACCCACTGCGCGAGCACGGTGTAAAACGGCGCAGTGGCAGAGCCGTTGGAGGTTATCTCGTACTCGAGCACGGTCTGGCACTGAATGGGCGAGGCAAGATAGCTGCCTATCTTGTCGCCGTTCCCGTCGACAGCCTCGACTATCTGCTTAAACTGGTCTGAGTTTTTGAACACCGTCAAAAACTCGGCGACATCCTTGAGCTCCGTCACGGCACTTTGGGCGGCAGACTTTGCACCGCCGAGCCCGTTTTTGAGTGTGAGCACCGTGTTTATGTAAGCATTGAGCGTCTTGGACATGGAGTTGAGCCCGCTGTTGGAATTTGAAAGTATCTTGCCGAGCCCGTCGGACGCGGTGTGAACGGCATCGACCGCCTTGTCGACAGCGGGGGTCAGGTTATGTTCAACAGAACTGCGCACGGTCTTGAGGGTCTTGCGGATGGTGCTTATCTGGCTGATAACGCCGTTCTGCGCCGTCTTTATCTCGGCGAGGTTTTCGTCGCTCGCGGTCTTTAAGCTCTCGAGCTTCGCTGCAAGCTCGCCGAACTGATCGCACAGCCTCTGCACCTGCTTTGCAAGCGTGGTAAAGCCTGCGTTCTGAAGCGCCGTGGCCATCTCGGAATAGTTTGCCTGCATGCTCTTTACGAGCGCAATACGCGAGGCGAGGTCTGCCGAAACAAACTCGTTATACTTATTAAGATCCTTAAACAGCGAGCGCATGCTCGTCTGCATGGAGCTCAGATCGGCATCGGTCTGATCGAGCGCCGCGATGACGGCATCGGCCGTGTCGGAATATCTTGCGTTCGCGTCGTCGGCAGAGTTATCGATCTTGTTAAGGTAATCCTTCGTCGAGTCGAGGGTGTTTGCTGTCGTACCCATGAGGGTGATGGTCGCGCGCATGAGGCTTGTTGCGGAGTCGGACAGCTTCGTGCAGCAATCGATTGTCGAGATGGCAAACTCGAGCTTACTTGCAAGGGAGTTCACGCCGGTTATCATCGTACCAAGGCCGCTTTCGGCGCTGATGCCGTTTGCCTCGGCGACGGAGATGAGCTTGGTTGCAGAGTCCGCGATGGTCTCAAGGAACACGGAGTTGACCTGCTCCTGCACCGAGGTCTGCGCCTTGCCGGTTATCTTTGGCGCGATGGCGTTTTTCTTTTCGTTTTCGTAGTATTTGAGCTCGGGGTTTTTCGGATCACCGCGCAGGATGCTCAAAACGCCGGTGGTAAAATCCTCGGGCACGATGAGCGCGGCGTAGCAGTCGCCGCTGCGCACCTCATTGAGTGCATCCTCGGTGTCGTCAAAGAACACCCAGCCGATCTGATCGTTGCTCTTGAGGGCGGAAATGACCTGATCGCCCACGCAGATATCGAGACCCAAAATGGTCTCGCCCTTATCCTCGGAGGCGACGGCGACCTTTATCCTCGAGGTCGATTCCGTGCCGTAGGGGTCCCAGTTGGAGAAGATGTTGAACCATGCGTACAGGCATGGCACGACGCACAGGCCGAGCACGACGACGACGGCGACGACGCTGCTGAATATGCGGCTGAGGTCGTTTTTGCATATACTCAGTACGTTCTTCATTTCTCATCCGCCTTTCCGTCAGTCTGTTCGGGCGCAATTTCGGCTGCCTGCTCGGGCGCCTTCTCGGCGGTCTTTGCGGCCGCCTGCGCGACCGCCTTTTCCACCGCCTGCGCAACTGCCTTCTCTACGGCCTGCGCGACCGCTTTTTCGACCACCTGCTCGACAGCTTTCTCCACTGCCGACGCAACGGGCTTTTCGACCGCCTTTTCTATCGCCTTTTCGATGGGCTTCGGCTCCGGCTTTTCCTCCGGCTTCGGCTGCCCGACCGTGACGGGCGCCTTCTCGGCGGGCCTTACCCGGGGCTTGGCGACCGATCTGCCTCTGATCTCAAGCAGGCTGTCAAACTCCTTTTTCTCCGATTCGGACAGTTCGTTCAGCGTATCCTGCAATTGTCTGTCAACATACGCAACGAAGATGAGAAACGACGCCGCGACAAACATCGTCAGTATCCAGATGAGAAGGAAAACGACGCGCGAGCTGTCGGTCAGAAGTCTTATTATGATGAGCAGCACCGGCAGCACCGCAAGACTGATAAAGCCGTTGCGGATGCGGCGCTTGTTGCCCATGTGCAGCTCTTCGGCGAAAATCAGCAGCTTCGCGTAGAGCTTATCGGTGTTGGACTTTCTCTTCATCACAGCACCTCCGTTTCCTCAAGCTCATGCTCGACAAAGTCGTTGACCTTGATAAACGGCTTGCGCACCATGCGCCCGACCAAAACGCCGACCACGCCGAAGATGAGCAGCTCGCCTATGTAGAGCCAGTAATCCATGCCGTAGAAGCCGCACAGTGCCTCGCGCATGGCGTTGATGGCGTACGGGAACGGGAAGAACACATAGATGTTGCCGAAAACATCGGGCAGCAGCTCTATGGGGTAAGAGCCGCTCGAGCCTGCGATCTGCACGACCATGATGACAACGACTATCGCCTTGCCGATGTCGCCGAAGGCCAGCGTCAGTGAGTAGATGAGCGTTATGAACACGAGCGAAGTGAATGCACCCGCGCCCCAGAACGCAAGCAGATTGTCACAGCTGCAGTCGAGCAGATACACGTCGCCGAAGACGATGACCGCCGCCTGAAGCTGACTTATTATGGCAAACAGCAGCCAGCGGCTCCAGTATTTCTGCCCCTCGGTGACATAGCTGAGCCCTTTGGGCTCGGCCTCGACCTTGATGATGGCGACCAGGATAACGCAGCCGACCCAAATGGCGAGGCAGGAGTAGAACGGCGTCATTGCCGTGCCGTAGCTGCCAACGGGGTACACTGCGGTTTCGACGACCGTGACGGGCGCTGCCAGAAATTCCGCATAGCTTTCCGTATCGCCGCCGAGCAGCTTAACAAGAGCGTCGATGCGCTCGTCGCCCTTTAATTTATCTATCTTTGCCAGCGTCTCGTCGAGTGCGTCCGCGCCCTTGTCGGTGACGACCTTGAGGCGATTTAAAACGGCTGCAATGTCCTTGACCGTGTCGCCCGTGGCGCTTAAAACAGGCGCGATGCCGTCAATGGTGACACTGAGACTGTCGAGCACGGGGCTCATGGACTTGAGCAGCGTCTGCATGGAGGCGACCATGGCCTTTACGGCCGGCCGGAGGGTGTCAACAAGCAGGCCGTCCATAGTGCTGACAATGTCCGAGCAGGAATCTATGATCGCGGCCGCGTCGGAAACGGGCGTGCCGGTCTTGAGCATTTTAAGCTGCGACTGTATCTGCTCGGTGCGCAGGATGAGCCCGTCGAGCGTCGAGCGGACATAGGTCGTCGCCGAGGTCTCGGGCAGCGCGTCCTTTAAGGCCAGCAGCTGATCGTGCAGCTTGCCCGCGGCGGTCTCGGCCTGCTCGAGCATCGCATCCCACTTTTCGGCGGTCTCGATGAGCTTCTGGTTCTCGGCAAGGCGCTTGAGCGCGCTTGACAGCTCCTTGAGCTGCGCGTTTATCTCGTTGAGCTTGCCGTCGAGCCCCTTTTCGAGGACATCGAGGGCGTTTGCGGCGGAGTCAATGCTCTGCTGCACCTGCGATACGCCGGACTGGCCATTCTCAATGAGGCTGCCGATCGTGCCGGTGGTTTCGCCGACTCCGTTAAGAAGGTTATTTATATTGTCGCTTTTCGCCGTGAAACTGTCGATGGCCGTGCCGGTCTGGCGCAGGCTGTCGCGCAGGGTCTCAAGCTGCGAGATGACCGATTCGACCTTGCTCTCGGGGTCGGTCTCGTCGGCGACCTGCTGTGCGTCCTTGAGAACCGTCTTGAACAGCTCGTCAAGATACTGCACCTGCACCGAGTGCTGCACCGTCTCCGCCGCGGTCTCGACTATCTTGTTAGCAACGGGGTTTTTCTTCATGTTTTCGATGAAGCTCATGGCCGCGCCGCTGTTTTTAAGGGCGTAGTTTATGTCAAGCATGCGCTGGCTGAAGTCGTCGGCAAAAACGATGCCGGCGTAATACTCGCCGCTGCGCACGCCCTGTCTGGCCGCGTCGCCGCTGTCCAGCACGACCCAGTTGATGCTCTTGGATGCCGTGATCTCCTTAATGGCCTCCTGACTGAGGTTGCGGTCATCGTAGCCGACATCATCCGAAGCGATGGCAATGCTGACGTTGCCGGTGTTCCCGTACGGATCCCAGTTGGCGTAGATATTAAACCACGCATAGAGCGCGGGTATGATCGTTATGGCAATGATAATGACAAAGGCAAAGAAGTGCCTCGTTATCGCTCGGACATCTCCGGCGAACAATTTAAAGATATTTTTCAAGTGATCACCCTGATAAAATATTTATTCAGCATATTGTATCAAATTTTTCACAACATTGCACGCACAAATGACCTCAAATGCACAAAAGACGCAAAAAATCACAGGATGCCCCATGCTCAGCCTGTGATTTTACGCTGTTAATTTTTCCTCCGGCAAATAGTGAAGTTTGCTGCTCCACAGCCGATGAAGTCAAGCGCCAGGGTGCTCAGCTTTTTTATCCTGCTCGCAGAGCAAACTTCACCGCAAAGCCCACACGGTCTGGCTATCGCAAATGCGACCGGCAGTAGCTGCAATGCGTGTTGATACTTCACATGCGTCAGCATGCTTCAATCGTCCGCGAGGGCGAACTTCACTGCATCGGCATGATGCGCTATACACGCAAAAAGACCGCAGCTGACGCTGCGGTCTTTTGTGTTGGCATTGACCTATCTTCCCGGTCCGTCTCCAGACAAGTATTGTCGGCACTGGTGAGCTTAACTTCCGTGTTCGGAATGGGAACGGGTGGACCCTCACCGTTAAAAACACCAACTGCATTTGGAACACACCAAATAC
>JALFUQ010000028.1 GCA_022784505.1 Bacillota bacterium | reverse complement strand
ACGATGAATGCGGCGATAGCGAGCTTTGTCGCATTGATGCCGGTTTTCATCGGATTGGACTTTGCGATAGCCGAGCCTGCATAGGCTGCCAGTGCAACAGGGGGAGTGATATCGGCGACGATGCCGAAGTAGAACACGAAGAAGTGGGCTGCGACCTGGGGCACGCCGAGCTTAACGAGGATGGGTGCGCAGGTTGCTGCCATGATGCAGTAGTTTGCGGTGGTGGGTACGCCCATACCGAGGATGATGCAGCAGATCATGGTCAGGAACAGACCGATGATGAGGGTGTTGCCGGACGCTGCGACGATGGCGCTGATAAGCTTGGAGGCAAGGCCGGTAGCGGTGATGCAGCCTGCGATGACACCTGCCATTGCACAGGCGACGGCGACGGTAATGGTGCCCTTGCCGCCGGCTTCAAGAGCCTCGACGAACTTCATCGGCGTAAGCTTTGCGTCGCGGTTTATAAGTCCGACGACGATAGCCGCGATGATGGAGTAGGTGGCTGCGCGCTGCATGGTGCAGGCGTTGAGGGAAACCAAAACGACGAGGAGCACGATGGGGATGAGCAGGTAGCTCTTCTTTGCAAGATCCTTGCCCGGTGCCATCTCGGCGCGGCTGATGCCCTTAAGGCCGAGCTTCTTTGCCTCGAGGTGAACTGCGATGAAGATACCGGCAAAGTACAGGAACGCAGGCAGGATAGCCTTGAGCGCGATCTCACCGTAGGACTTGTTGACATACTCGGCCATCAGGAATGCCGCAGCGCCCATACTGGGGGGCATTATCTGACCGCCGGTGGAGGCTGCCGCCTCGACTGCGCCCGCAAACTCGGGCTTGTAGCCGGTCTTCTTCATCATGGGGATGGTGACAGAGCCGGTGGTGACGGTGTTGCCGACGGAGGAGCCGGAAACCATGCCGCACAGTGCAGACGAGATGACTGCGACCTTTGCGGGGCCGCCGGCGGATGCGCCGGCGATCTTGTTTGCAAGATCGATGAAGAACTTCGAGATGCCCGTCCTTTCAAGGAAGGCGCCGAAGACGATGAACACGACGATGAACTTTGCGCAGACCTGGATAGGAGTGCCGATAACGCCGCCGGTGCGGTAGAACAGAGTGTACAGCGCACGCTCAAGCGACAGATTGGCGATGCCGAAGGTGTAGAACAGCAAAGCGGCAACGACGACGAGGATGGGAACGCCGACACAGCGGCGGCACAGCTCCATGAGCACCAGGATGCCGACGATTGCAATGACATTGTACATGGGGGTCATCTTCGACGCGCTGGAGATCGTCTCGATGATCTCCTTGGAGTTGAAGCAGTAATAGAAGAAGCAGCCTGCTCCGACGACCATGATGAGAATGTCATACCACGGCATGTAGTTGGGCTTTACATGGTGCTTGCTTGCGGGGTAGTACAAAAAGCCCATGATGATGACGCAGCCGAGGAAGGCGGTCATTCGCATCTCGAGCGCCGAGGTGAGAAACAGGGTGGAGATGATGCAATAGACGGAAAACAGCGCCATAACGCCCTGTACCACGCGCTGCGGAACGCCGACCCAAATTCTCGTGTTAGACTCACGGTCGTACTTCTTCATGACCTCGTTGACTTCATCCTCGCTTACGACCTCGTAACCGTTGATGTCAAACTCGGGGGTCTTTTCGGTTTCCGACTCGGGAGCGTCCTTAATGTTCTTTTCGTTGGACATATGAGATCAACCTTTCATTCATTTCTTATTCTCCATCTCAAAAGCAGGTGTGCCAAAAGAATGTGTATTGAAAACTTGCAGCCTGCCTCTCAAATCGGGAATAAGACGACCTGATTATTATAACTGATAAACGTCTAAAAATAAAGGCACAGACTACGGTACCACAAGGGTACCGTAGTCGTTTTTTGTTAGTATTCCGTTAAGCTTTTGCCTCTGGAGCTAACATCACTTTACGGTGATGTTCTTCTCGGCAAAGTACTTAACTGCACCGGGATGATAAGGTACATCGGTGATGGAGGAAGCAAACTCGAGGCTGAGCTCTGCGCCCTTTGCGTGTGCCTTGGTCAGCTCATCAAGATTGTCGAAGGTCGCGGTCAGGAAGTTGTAGACAGCATCCTCGGAAACGTCGTTGCTTGCCAGAACAACAGCTGCAACTGCAACGGTGGTGACATCGTCGGGCGTGTTGTAGACATCCTTCTTGATGGTGTACTGGCTGTAGTAGGGGCAGTCGGCGACGAGCTTATCGATGTGCTCCTTGTCAAAGCCGACGAGGTAGACCTGACCGCTGACGGAAAGGTCGGTGATAGCGGTGGTGGGAGCGCCTGCAACGATGAAGGCTGCGTCGATCTTGCCGTCCTTCAGGCCCTCAGCGGAGTCGCCGAAGTCGAGGTACTGGGGATCGATGTCGTCAACGCTCATGTCGTATGCCTTGAGAACGTCCATTGCGTTGAAGTAAACGCCCGAGCCGGAAGCGCCGATGGAGACCTTCTTGCCCTTAAGATCGGAAACGGTCTTGATGTCGGGATTCATGGTGACGATCTGGACCTGCTCCATGTAGAGAGCTGCAACAACGGAGAAATCCTTGACTGCGCCGGAGTCGGCGAAGAGGTTGGTGCCGCTGTAAGCATAGCTCATAACGTCGGACTGGCAGAATGCCAGCTGAGCGCCGCCGGATGCAAGGTCCTCGACGTTGGCCTTGGAGCCGTTGCCGACGACTGCGGTGATGCTGGTATCGGTCTTATCGGAAACCTGCTGTGCAAGGACGGTGCCGAATGCATAATAGGTGCCGGTCTCGCCGCCGGTGACGAAGGTGAGGTTGTCGCCGCCGCCGCCGCATGCGCACAGAGCGAAGACCATCATGACTGCGAGAACTATCGCTGTGATCTTTTTCATTTCAATATCCTCCTGTTTTTGCAATAATCATTTTGAATAAATTCATTTTCAAAAATTCATTACTCGCACAGTATACACCCTATTTAGCAGGATTTCAATAGGCAAAATGAAATTTTTATTTTTAAAACCTGCAAAAATTCTATCAATGCTTGGGCAAAACGGCGTTTTTGCCCTGTTTTTGCTTCCGTTTTGCAATATCTAGACCAAAGATGCAGTTTTCGCCTACATGTAGTTGCAAAAAAATTTTTTGCAAAAAACCCGAAAAACTTGCGAATTTTGCGCTCCCGTGCTATATTGCACTAAAAAAGGGGTGTTTTTGCATGAAAATCGCGCTTTTAGGCTGCGGCGTTGTCGGCGGCGGAGTTTTGGATATCTGCGATAAGCGCAGCGACTTGGAGCTAAGCTACATCCTCGTGCGCAGGCCGAGACCCGAGCTCGGCGGCAGAGCCGTTACGGATGTCAATACAATTATTAATGATGTATCCGTCGATACCGTTGTCGAGGTCATGGGCGGCCTGCACCCGGCGTATGAGTATGTGGTGCAAGCGATGAAGGCGGGCAAAAATGTCGTCACCGCGAACAAGCATTTAGTTGCGCATTACTACTGCGAGCTCACTCAGCTGGCGCGCGAGCAAGGTGTTGCCTTCCGCTGCACACCCGCGGTCGGCGGCGGCATCCCGTGGCTTGTGAATCTCGAGCGTGTCCTGCGCCTTGACGAGGTCACCGCCTTTTCCGGCATCATGAACGGCACGACGAATTTTATCCTCGACGCCATGCACACCGACGGAAGCGATTTTGCGGAGGTCTTGAAGCTTGCGCAGGAGCTCGGCTACGCCGAGGCCGACCCCTCGGCGGATATCGACGGGCTCGACATTCAGCGCAAGTGCATCATCACCGCAAACGTCGCCTTCGGCTGCTGCCTTTCGGAGGAGGACGTGCCCGTTTTCGGCATCCGCACGGTCACCGCTGCGGACATCAAGGCCGCCGAGAGCATGAACGGGGTATGCAAAATGCTTGCATTCGGCAGCAATGCAGGCGGAAAGCTGTCGGTTTATGTCGAACCTAGCTTCGTTCCCGTGGGCGAGCTTGAGGCGGCAGTGTCAACAAATCGCAATGTCATCTCCTTTGAGACCGCGCTCACCGGTAAGGAGAGCTTCTGCGGTCAAGGCGCGGGGCGCTTCCCCACGGCGTACAACGCCGTCGCCGACTGCCTTGATATCGCAAGCGGCGTGCACGGATTTTACACCGACACCATGAAGCCGGCAAAGCCCGACAATTCCGCCGAAAAGCACCCGTACTATGTGCGCTTTGAGGGCCGCGACGCTTGGCTTGACAGTGTCACCATCGCCCCCTGCGGCGACGGCGTAATAACCGGCGACCTCCCGGTATCGGAAATGCACGCATGGGCGGCAAGGGCAAAGGCCGCCGACCCCGCGCTGTTCATTGCAGGCATCATTTGACCTGCCGAGCATACAATTAAATATACGAGCCGCCCTCGTTGAGGGCGGCTTTTCTTATGGAGGTCAGTTATGGATAAATACAATGTAGGTATCCTCGGCGCAACGGGCGCAGTCGGGCGCGAGATGCTGAAAATTTTGCGTGAGCGCAGCTTTCCCGTAGGCGAGCTGCGGCTGCTGGCAAGCAAACGCTCGGCCGGGCAGGAGATCGACGGTCACGAGGTACTCGAAACCTGCGCCGAAAACTTTAGGGGGCTCAACATTGTCCTCGGTGCGGCGGAAAACAACATCGCCGCCGCATTCGCAGATGATATCAAGGCTGCCGGTGCGGTTTTTGTCGACAACTCCAGCGCATTCAGGCTCTGCCCCGATGTGCCGCTGGTCGTGCCGGAAATTAACCCCGAGGATGTCAAAAAGCACTCGGGCATCATCGCAAACCCCAACTGCACGACCACCATCACCTGCACGGCGATAAGTGCGCTGCGCAGGCTCAGCCCCATCGAGAGCATGGTGGTGTCGAGTTATCAGGCGGTGTCCGGCGCGGGCTCGGCAGGGCCGCAGGAGCTCTTCGGCGAGATAGAGGCCGCAGCCGCGGGCAGAAGCTACGTGCCCCGCGTGTTTGCGCATCAGATCGCGTACAATGTCATCCCGCAGATAGGCGCGCGGCAGTTTGTGGGGTACACCTCCGAGGAGATGAAGCTTCAAAACGAAGGGCGGCGCATCCTGCACCTGCCGGAAATGCGGGTCAGCTGCACCTGCGTGCGCGTGCCGGTCGTGCGCAGCCACAGCGTGTCGGTGCAGCTGAAAACGCGGGAAAAGCTCACGATCGACGACGCAAGAGCGGCTATCGCTGCCGCCCCGGGCTGCAAGCTCTTAGACGAGCTCGACGATCTTCTCTACCCCATGCCGCTTCTCAGCACCGATCAGGATCTCGTCCTCGTCGGCAGGATAAGAGAGGATCTGACGGACGACCAAGGTCTGTTATTATGGTGCTGCGGCGATCAGCTCCGCAAGGGAGCCGCAACAAATGCCGTGCAGATAGCCGAACTGCTTACAGGCTGACGGACTTTCTTAACTCTGGCTTAATGCAGCGAACCGAGATACCGTACCGCCGGCTAAGTCGCGAGTGCGTTCGCTATTTAAACTTTTCTTTGTTTCGCCAAAGAAAAGTTTTTTCAATAGCGAACGAACACCTTTTCTAATCGTAATTGCGGTAGCCCGGATTGTAACATAAAGCAAACTTTTAGTGCAGACATTATCACATTGAGACTGTGCGGACACCGATAAGCCGCCCTTTGGAATCCAGGTCCAGGACAATTGCCGACATTCTGAGTAACTGCGGTGACCATATCGGTGCAAGCTGCTTAAAGTACGAGAGTTTAACGGCAAGCGCCGATTAGTCGTGCGCAAAAATCTTGCAGCGCATCAATAGGTTGATGTACAGGC
>JALFUQ010000022.1 GCA_022784505.1 Bacillota bacterium | reverse complement strand
ATCAAGACTCCGTTTGCGGTCATAAACGCCGACGACTACTACGGCACGGAAGCATTTGAAACGATAATCGCCGAGCTTGATAAGCTGCACGGTGCGCAGGAGGCCACCATGGTCGCCTACCGTCTTAAAAACACCGTGAGCGAGTTCGGCACGGTCACAAGAGGCGTGTGCATCGCCGAGAAAGATGTTCTCAAAAAGGTCAAGGAGACATATAAAATCAAGCTCATGCCCGACGGCACGATAAGGGACACCTCCGAGTCTGAGGACGGCCCCGTGCTCGCGCCGGATACGCTCGTTTCCATGAACCTTTGGGGCTATCATCAGGATATTCTCCCCGTGATGGAAAAGTATTTTGCCGACTTCCTCGCCGCTCTGCCGGAGGATAATTTAAAGGCCGAGTGCCTGCTGCCCATTATGATGGACGACCTGACGGCCAAAGGCGAGATAAGCATTTCCGTTCTCAGTACGCGTGACCGCTGGTTCGGTCTTACCTACCACGAGGATAAGCCCGGCGCGGTCGAGGCGCTGACCAAGCTGCATGAAAACGGCACATATCCCCCGACGCTTTGGAATAGCTGAGAAATAAAAAATACCCGCTGAGCAATGCTCAGCGGGTATTTTTAACGAACTCATTCCTTGTTGTCGAGCCAATCGGCAACCTTTACTTCGTCGATGTCAAGACCGCCGGAAATGAATGCAACGGCCTCGTTAAAATTCATGGCTCTCAGGCGTGCATAGTTGCTCGCACCGGTGCCGGGGCCTTCTTCCAGTCTGCCTTCGATGTAGCCGCACTCGTAGCACATGTTGAGTGCATACTTGCGGTGGGTATCGAGGGTCATTTCATGTCCGCAGCGAGGGCATTTCATAACAAGATCCTCCTCTTTCCTCTATTTTGTTTGCTTTCAAAACCGGCTTCCGCCAGCTTAGGTATAATAGATTATATGCCAAGTTTGGCGTTTAAGCAATAGCTACACTCGCATTTGTGTACAAAAAACGGGCGTTTTTGTCAAACGAGGTCCCTTTTTATGCCCTTTACTATTCTGTGCAGCTGCTCAAGTGTCTCGACTTTCACGAGCTGCTGCTTGTAATATCCGGCGTTGGCAACGCCCTTGAGATACCACGGTATCTGGTGCCGCGCCTCGAGACATGCAAGCCGCTCGCCGTTTTGCTCGGCGTACATTTCCGTCTGGCGCACGGCAAGGTCGATGCGGTCCCTTAGCGGCGGCAGCGGCGGCACGGGCTCGCCGGAAAGCAGCGCATTCGTCTGCGGGAATATCCATGGGTTGCCGAAGCTGCCCCTGCCGACCATGGCAAGGTCGCAGCCGGTGTAGCGCAGGATATACTCTGCGTCCTCGGCAGAGAAAATGTCGCCGTTTGCGGTGACGGGGATGGAGACTGCCCTTTTCACATCGCGGATCACATCCCAATCGGCGTGGCCTGCATACATCTGTGCACGCGTCCTGCCATGCACGGCGATGGCTGCAGCGCCCGCCTGCTCGGCAATCTTGGCAAGCTCCACAGCGTTCACATGGCCGCCGTCAAAGCCCTTGCGGAACTTGACCGTCACGGGAACGGACACGGCCTTGACGACGCTTTCGATGATCTGACCGGCAAGCTCCGGCGTGCGCATGAGCGCCGAGCCGTCGCCGCTTTTGACTATCTTGCCGACAGGGCAGCCCATGTTGATATCCAGTATCTCTGCACCGGAGTATTCGACCGCCAACCCCGCCGCCTCCGCCATGACCTCCGGCTCGTGGCCGAATATCTGCGCGGCAAAGGGGTGGCAGACCTCGGGGTTATATAAAAGCGACTTCGTCTTTGCGTCGCCGTATACAAGCGCCTTTGCACTTACCATCTCAGTCGTGGTGAGCGCCGCGCCCATCTCGGCGCATACGGCTCTGAACGCAAAATCGCTCACCCCTGCCATCGGCGCGAGGGTCAGGCGACCGTTTATCTCGACATTACCTATCTTCACCATAGCATATCCAGCCCCACCGGGCAGTGATCCGAGCCCATGATCTCGGGCAGGATGTATGCGTCCTTGATATTGCCTCGCAGGCGCTCGGACACGACGAAATAGTCTATGCGCCAGCCGACATTCCGCTGCCTTGCGGCGGCACGGTAGCTCCACCACGAGTATGCGTCGGCACGGTCGGGGTACAGGCTGCGGAAGGTGTCGATAAAGCCGGCATCTAACAGTTCTGTAAACTTTTCTCTCTCCTCGTCGGAGAACCCGGGGTTTAAGTGATTCGTCGCCGGATTTTTAAGGTCGATCTCCTCATGGGCGACATTCATGTCACCGCAGACTATGACGGGCTTTTGCTTATCGAGCTTACACAGATACTCGCGGAAGTCATCCTCCCAGCTCATGCGGTAGTCGAGGCGGCGCAGGCCGTCCTGCGAGTTGGGGGTGTAGACGCAGACAAGGTAGAAATCTGCGTACTCGAGCGTGATGACGCGGCCCTCGCTGTCGTGCCCGGGGACGCCGAGGTTATAGCTCACGGACATGGGCGTGTGTCGGGTGAATATCGCCGTGCCGGAGTAGCCCTTTTTCTCGGCATAGCACCAGTAGCTCTCGTACCCGGGCAGGTCAAGACTTATCTGCCCTTCCTGAAGCTTCGTCTCCTGAAGGCAGACAAAGTCCGCGTCCAATGACCAGAATATATCCTCAAATCCCTTTTTGACGACGGCACGCAGTCCGTTTACATTCCAGCTTATAAATCTCATTTGTTCTCCGCCTTTCCCCTCGCGTCGCTGAGTGCCGCGTCGCGCAGTCTCGGAACCGCGCCCGAGGCCGTTGTCTTGGTGCTCTCGGTCTTCACGGCGACGAGCCTGTTTATGCTCACACCCTGTGCATGGAACTTCGCCTCGTAATCGGTCATAACGCCCGAAATGCCGTTTGCGTGCAGGTCGTTTGTGACTTCACGCAGCTCCCAGCCCTCGGCGGCGAGCTGCTCAACGGACCAATCGAACAGCGGGCGGTTGTCGGTCTTAAAATGTATCTCGCCGCCCATGGGCAGAAGATCTGCATAACTTCTCAAAAATCCGGGGGCCGTGAGCCTGTGCTTTGCGTCACGGCTTTTCGGCCACGGGTCGCAGAAATTTATGAAAATGCGCTCGACCTCGGCATTATCGAAAACCTCGCCGAGCTCCAGTGCGTCCATATCGATAAAGCGGATATTTTCTATTCCCGCGTCGCATACTCTTTCCATGGCGGTGACCATCGCGTCTGCGACCTTTTCAACGGCGATGAGCATTACATCCGGGTATTGCTGCGCCGTACCGGCGGTAAAGCGTCCTTTGCCGCAGCCGAGCTCGAGCCACAGCTTTTTATAGTCCGCAAAGCTTTCTCTCCACATGCCCTTGAGCGCCTTGGGATCTTTTATCTGCACCTTAGCGCATCTTTCCATGCGCGGTATCAGGTTCGGTTTTTTTCTCATTCTCATAAGCTCGCTTCTCCTTTGAATAAAAAATACCACAAACCGAAAAAAACATCAATCTTAAAATATTTCGGGCAAACAGCAAATATTGACGCACTTTTTTAGGTAATTAACCCCTTGAAATGACAAAATACATATGCTATAATTACATAATCAAAAGATTAACTATATATATTTTTTGTCGCATTTTATATATAAGGAGAGATACTACCCGTGAAACGAATCAAAGTCTCGAACAATGTTATCCGCCGTATGCCCCGTTATCTAAGAAAGCTCGACGAGCTGGCCGAAGCAGGCGTTAGCCGCATTTCCTCCGGTGAGCTTGGCCGCCAGCTCGGTTTAACGCCCTCGCAGATCAGGCAGGACTTCAGCTGCTTCGGCGAGTTTGGTCAGCAGGGCTATGGTTATAAGGTCACCGCACTTCGCGCGGAGATCGCCTCCATTCTCGGTATGGACAGGGGCTTCACCGCCATTCTTATCGGTGTTGGTAATATAGGCCAGGCACTTATGTGCAACTTCTCTTTCAAGACCTGGGGCTTTGACCTCAAGGCCGCCTTCGATATCAAGCCTGAGCTCATCGGCACCGAGGTCGAGGGTATTCCCGTTTTGGATATGGCTACCCTGCCCGAGTATCTGGACGAGAACCATGTCGATGTCGTCGTTTTGTGTATCCCGAAGGAACACGCCGTTAAGACGACTGAAATGCTCACCAAGCACGGCATCAACGCCATATGGAACTTCACCAATGTTGAGCTTACCGCTCCCGAGAGCCGCACCATCGTTGAGAACATCCACTTCTCGGACAGCCTGCTTTCGCTGAGCTACTACATCGCCGATGATATCGACGAAAAGGCAGCCCGTGCGGCAAGACTGAATAAGTAATAAATTTAACAAAGGTGGGCATATAACGCCCACCTTTGTTTTTATATTTAAGGAGTAATCATGTCAGATACGATCGCTGCCGTTTCGACGGGTATGCAGGTTTCTGCAATTGGCATACTTCGCCTTAGCGGCGATAAGGCTATAAATATTGTCGATAAGCTGTTTATCCCCCGCTCGGGCAAGAAAATGAGCGAGAGCGAGGACAGAAAGCTCGTGTTCGGGTCGCTTTGTGACCTTGACGGGCAAACGCTTGACATCTGCCTGTGTACCATAAGCCGTGCACCGCACAGCTATACGGGCGAGAACACCGCCGAGCTTCAGTGTCACGGCTCCCCTGCCGTTTTGCGCGCCGCGCTCGATGCCGTCTTTGCGCTGGGTGCAAGACAGGCGCTCCCGGGCGAGTTTACAAAGCGCGCGTTTCTAAACGGGCGCATGGATCTTACGAGCGCCGAGGCGGTGGCGGATATCATCGATGCCGAGACTGCCGAGGCCGCCAAAAACGCTGCCGGTCAGCTCGGCGGCGCGATATCGCGCAGGATAGATAAAATTTATAATTTTCTCACCGATCTGAGCTCGCACTACCACGCCGTTTTGGATTATCCCGACGAGGATATCGAGGATTTTACGCTTGAAAGCTACAAGGCTGAGCTTCATGCCGCCATAGCGGAGCTCAAGCGCCTTGCCGACAGCTACTCGGGCGGAAAGCTCTTGCACGGCGGCATCCCCGCCGCCATAATCGGCAGACCCAACGCCGGAAAAAGCTCGCTTCTGAACGCCGTTCTGGGCTATGACCGCGCGATCGTCACGAATATCCCGGGCACGACGCGCGACACCATCGAGGAAAAGCTGCGGCTGGGCGGCGTTCTCCTGCGCCTTACGGACACCGCCGGTCTGCGTGAAACGGACGATGAGATAGAGCGGCTGGGCGTCATGCGCTCGCACGAGGCGATGGAAAATGCCGAGCTTGTCATCGCCGTCATCGACGGCAGCGGCGAGGTGACTGCCGAGGACGAGGAGATAATCCGCTGCGCCGAAAAAGCTCCGCACGCCGTGGTCGCCGTATCGAAATCAGATCTCGGCAAAATAGCTGTGCTTCCCGAGACCACGCTCCCCGTTGTGGAGCTAAGCTCCATGACCGGTGAGGGTTTAGAGAAGCTTGCGGAGGTAATAAAAACGCTCTTCCCGATGCCCGATGCCCCCGCAGGCGAGATACTCACGAATGCAAGGCAGGCCGAGGCGGTCGACCGTGCGCTGGCGGCGCTGACTGCCGCATATGACGCACTGCTTCAAGGCTGCACGCCGGATATCGTGCTCACCGAGGCCGAGGGCGCAATGTCGGCGCTGGGCGAGCTTTCGGGCAAAACCGTGCGTGAGGATGTGACGAATCGCATTTTTGAAAGATTTTGCGTCGGAAAATAAATTTTTACGGAGGTAGAGCAAATGAACGAGCCCAAAAAATGCACATGCGGAGCGGAGATGAAAAGCCGTGGTGTAAACTATCTGGTCATGTCCTCCACAAGAATCTTTGTGGCAGCGGCTCAGGTGCCGGAGAAGGTCGAGATGTTCGTCTGTCCCGAATGCCGCAGGGTCGATTTCTACTGGATGGAGAACGACATGCTCGACGAGGAAGTCGACAGCAAGCAGAGACTTTACGACATGTACAAAAACGAGCCCGCCGACAAGCTGCGCAAAATCCTCGACAACGGCAGCTACACCGATGAATGCAGAGCCGTCATAAAAAAGATACTTTCCGAAAGATAACGAAAAACTGCCGACCGCTTTGGTCGGCAGTTTTTCATATCATCATTTTTCAATGCCCCAGCCGGGGAGCGGCAGGCGCTGCATTGCGCCGAAGACCTTGCTTTTCATGTCGGGGTAATCGGCAGACAGGGTCTTTATGAGCTGCTTTATCTCGTAGCGCTTGCTGGTCTTGTCCTGCGGGCAGGGGTTTTCGACGATGGGCAGCTCCAGTGCCGCGGCTAGATTCGTTATCTTGCCCTCACCGGCGTAGACCATGGGGCGTATCTGCGTAACGCCGCTGCGGTCCATAAATGTCACAGGGCGGAAGCAGCTCAGCCTGCCCTCAAACAGCAGGCTCATGAGAAATGTCTCAATGGCGTCGTCAAAGTGGTGACCCAATGCAAGCTTTTTTATGCCGCGCTCACGGATAGCGTCGTTGAGCGCACCACGGCGCATTTTGGCGCACAGCGAACAGGGGTTATCCTCCTTGCGGACATCGAAAACGATCTCTTTGATATCGGTCTTGAGGCAGGTGTAGGGAATGTCGAGTTGCGCGCACATTTTGCGCACGGGCTCAAAATCCATGCCCTCGAAGCCGAGCTCGATGGTTATCGCCTCAAGTTCAAAATGCTTGGGATAGTAGCTTTGCAGGTGCTTTAAAGCAAGCAGGAGCAGCAGGCTGTCCTTGCCGCCGGAAACGCCGACAGCGACCTTGTCGTTTTCGTCTATCATGTGGTAGTCATCGACGGCCTTGCGGATGATGCCGGTAAATTCGTTGAGTGCTTTGTTATCCATGGCTTTTTCCCCAATAAAATTGTAAAAACGAAATTCAGATTCTGCGAGCTTTCACGAGCATTTGTGAGTATTTCGTAGTTTTCAAAACGAGAATTAAAATAAGTGTTGACACTCCGGTGCCTGTGTGGTATAAAAGTAAAGCACGCTATTAGGGTATTGTAATAGCGCCCCGTTAATTTGTCAAAGATATTATTTATTTTTTGGAGGCACAAATATGTCCACGACCATGCTTACCAAGGAGACCGTTGAACGCAAATGGTACATCCTTGACGCAGCAGGCAAGCCCCTCGGCAAGACCGCTGCTGTTGCCGCTGATCTTCTTCGCGGCAAGCTCAAAACCGATTATACTCCCCATGTTGACTGCGGTGACTATGTCATCATCATCAACGCAAAGGATGCCGTCCTCACCGGCAAGAAGCTCGAGCAGAAGTACTACCGCACCCACTCCGGTTGGGTCGGCGGCCTCAAGGAGACCCAGTACAAGCACCTGATGGAGAAGCGCCCCGAGCTGGCTATGCGCATCGCAGTCCGCGGTATGCTCCAGAAGAACACCATTGCACAGTGGCAGCTCAAACGCCTGAGAGTTTTCGCAGGCCCCGAGCACACCCACGAAGCCCAGAAGCCCGAAGTTTGGGATCGTTAATAGGAGGTAAACAGTAATGGCAACTTATAAGTGCAAAAGACCCTATATGTACGGTACCGGACGCAGAAAGCATTCTGTCGCTCGTGTTCACCTGATTCCCAACGGCACCGGTGCTATCACCATCAACGGCCGTGATATCGACGACTACTTCGGTCTCGAGACTCTTAAGCTCATCGTTCGCCAGCCCCTGGTCACCACCGGCACCGTCGGCAAGGTCGACATCGAGGCTACCGTTCACGGCGGCGGCGTTTCCGGTCAGGCCGGTGCTATCCGCCACGGCATCTCCAGAGCACTGCTTCTCGTTGACGAGAACTACCGCGCATCCCTCAAGGCCGCAGGCTTCCTGACCCGCGACCCGAGAATGAAAGAGCGTAAAAAGTACGGCCTCAAAGCCGCACGTCGTGCTCCTCAGTTCAGCAAGAGATAATCTGCTATTTCAAACTGCCATTCTTTACGAGTGGCAGTTTTTTCCCGTTTTGTTAATCAAATGACGCGCGTGTCGCATTTGCTACAATTTTCGTCTACTGATTCATGTTATAATATGACCAGATCAATATGTTTGAATTACAAAGGGAGGATATTTAATATGTACTGCACTCGCAAAGTCACCGACGACCTGACATGGGTCGGCGCAGACGACCGCCGCCTCGCCTGCTTTGAGGGCGTTTACGGCGTGCCCGACGGCGTTTCGTATAACTCGTACCTGCTCATTGACGACAAGACCGTCCTTTTCGACACCGTCGACAAGGCCGTCAGCCGCACATTTTTTGAAAATGTAGCCCACGCTCTGGGCGGCAGGAAGCTCGACTATCTCGTCATTTCCCATATGGAGCCGGATCACGCCGCCACCATCGATGAGCTCACGCTGCGTCACCCCGATGTCACCATCGTGTGCAACGACAAGATAAAGACCATGCTCGGCCAATTTTTCAGCCTGTCGGATACGCTCAAGTATCACATCGTAAAAGAGGGCGACACGCTTTCTACCGGCAAGCATAATTTCACCTTCGTCATGGCTCCTATGGTTCACTGGCCGGAGGTCATGATGACCTACGACCTGACCGACAAGATGCTGTTTTCCGCCGACGCCTTCGGCACCTTCGGTGCGCTCAACGGTCACCTGTTCAACGACGAGGTCGATTTCTTTACAGACTACCTCGACGAGGCACGCCGCTACTACACCAACATCGTCGGCAAATACGGCGTGCAGGTGCAGGCGGTGCTCAAAAAGGCGGCCGGGCTGGAGCTTAACTATGTTTGCCCTCTGCACGGCTTCGTCTGGCGCAGCCACTTCGGCGATTTCCTTGACAAGTACCTCAAGTGGAGCTCCTACACCCCCGAGGAAAACGGCGTTATGATCGCCTACGCCTCCGTTTACGGCCATACCGAGAACACCGTGAACATCCTCGCCTGCAAACTTAGTGAGCGTGGGGTCAAGACCAAGGTGTTCGACACCTCCGTCACCCCGGCATCGTATATCCTCTCGAACGCATTCAAGTACAGCCATATGGTGCTCGCCTCCACGACCTATAACGCCGGCATTTTCGTCACGATGGAAAACCTCGTGCACGACATTGCAAACCACAATCTGCGCAACCGCAAGATCGCCATACTCGAAAACGGCTCGTGGGCTCCCACCTCGGGCGGGCTTATCAAGAAAGCGCTTTCCGGCCTCAAGGGCACGGAGTTTATAGGTGAGACCATCTCGCTCAAGTCCGATATTACCGACGCTCAGCTATCTGAGCTCGACGCGCTGGCCGATGCCATCGCCGCCGATGTCAATCCCGTTATCCCCGCATTTGAGCCGGTCGAGACCCCCGACGCGCTGCCCGTTGATAATGGCGTATTTTCCAAGTTCAACTACGGCGTTGAGGTGCTCACCACCCGCGTCGACGGCGTTGACTACGGCTGCATCATAAACACCGCAGGCCAGGTCGCCTCCTGCGACCCGAAGAAGATAACCATCTCCGTCATCAAGAAGAACAACACCTGCGACATGGTCATGAAGGCCGGCAAGTTCAACATCTCCATCCTCACCGAGGAAGCGCCCTACAGCCTGTTCCAGCACTTCGGCTTCCAGTCGGGTCGCGATGTCGACAAGTTTGCAGACTGCGAGCACGACGAGCGCACCGCAAACGGCATCCGTTACATTCCGAAGTACACCAACGCAGTCTTGTCCTGCGAGGTGATCGATGTCAAGGATGTCGAGACACAGATGCTGTATATCGCAAATGTCGTCGAGGCAAAGGTGCTGTCGGAGGATAAATCCTGCACCTACGCATACTACCATGCGCACATCAAGCCCAAGAAGAACCCCGCTCCCGAGCAGAAGGCAGGCTATGTCTGCAAGGTCTGCGGCTACTTCCACGAGGGCGAGCTGCCCGAGGACTTCACCTGCCCGCTGTGCCACCACGGTCCGGAGGACTTTGAAAAGGTCGTGCCCGCCGTTGTCAAAAAGCAAAAGGGCTACATCTGCACCGTCTGCGGACACTTCGAGCCCTGCGAGGGTGAACTGCCGAAGGATTACACCTGCCCGCTGTGTCACCACGGCCCGGAGGATTTCGAGCCCGCCGAGCAGTAAAATTTGATAGCATATCCGCCGCAATTTCTGCGGCGGATTTTTTATGCTTCAAAAGCTTGTCCAAATATGCTATAATTTGCAATAAGTTGACGGGAACCGTCAACTTAACAACTGTTTTTGGAGCGTTTCATGAAAGAATACATTGAAAGCATCTGCGTTTCGCCGCTGGAGTTTCTGTTCAACGCCGCACTGATACTTATATGGGCTGCGTTCATGTGGCGAACGCTGACCCCGAGGTTTCGGAATAAGTGGATCATTCTCGTTTATGTGCTCATCTGCTTTGTGGTCCTCCCCATGTCCACGGCGCTGCCGAGCCGCAGCGTTATACGCACCTTCGGCGTTCCGGCACTCATGATTTTTTCTGCATTTATATGCTTCAAGGGTCGTCATTTTAAGGTCCTGTTCTGCTCGT
>JALFUQ010000090.1 GCA_022784505.1 Bacillota bacterium | reverse complement strand
CTTTGGTCGCGTTTCTTTTGTAACTTTTCTTTGGCGAAACAAAGAAAAGTTTATTTTCAATACGCATCAACGCTTCTGCTGTTCTTTATTGCCTCAGCCCGCCGGTTACTGCGCCTTAGAGTTAAGGCTGTACATCAACCTATCGGTGCGTTATAAATTCATCGCCCGCTTGAACTTCGGCAGGACGCCGATGCCGTTTGTGCGGTGGGGCGGGAGCTGATAGATATCGTGCCCGGGAAAGTCGTTGCCCTCTATAAGCAGCGGGCCGTTATCCGTTACGCACACATCCCAGCCGACTATGCCCACCTGCGGCACGACCTGACCGGCCTTTTTGACCATGTCCAGAACCTCGTCCCACAGCGGCACCTGAAAGCCCTTGATCGCAACGCCGGTGAGCGGATGCACATCGTAAAGATTGTGGCTCTTGTCGAGCGCAGGGTAAATTATCTTGCCGCAGTCCTCCTCGATTGGGACGACCATGCCGCCGTTGTTGAAATTATCGACATAGCGGCCGTTGCCAATGCGCAGATACGCCGCCACGACATTGGTGACGCTCCCTTGCGTGAAGGTGATGACGCGGCAGGTGTTCACGGAATTGGGGTGCAGCGCCATGAGATCGCGATGCTGCACAACGCACTCCTCCAAGATGACCTGGTGGCCGTTTTTGAGGTGCTCGTACAGGTCGCCGTCATATTCTTCGGCGTTTATCTTCTCAATGCCCTTGCCGCACATGCCGTCGACAGGCTTCGACATGAACACGGGGTGCTTTCCGACAAACTCGTCAAACTCCTCCCTCGTCGCGGTGGACATATCCAGCCAGTCGCGGTGCATGAACTCGGAAAAGTTCTTTGCGAACTTGAGCTTGTCCTCAATTTCCGGCATGTACTTCGGATCGTTGAAGCGCTTGATAAAGCCGTTGTTTATGCCCCTCGTGACTATCGTCTTGCGCTGGGCGCGGTTTAAATTATACATCTCAAACAGGGCATAATCCATGTAGCCTGCCTGATACACAAGGCCGCACCAGACCATATCGAGGAAGATAAACAGCTTGCACTTGCCGCTTTTTTCGTGCACCTCGTCTATCTTTTGGAAGAACTGCCTGTAGTTCATCCCGGCGATGCGGCGGATAAGATATTTCAGTTTGCCCATATCGAGCCTCGCTTTCAGATTAGTAAACATCATTCTACCACACGCGCATGAAAAATGGAAGCAATTTCGCCCGATAGTAGAGCACGGCCTGTTGACTAACGCTCGGTAGTTTGATACAATCAAATAGTGTATAGAGGTGATCAATATGGCAGTAATAATTGACGGCAAGGCGCTTGCCGCTAAAATATGCGCCGAGGTGGCGGCCGAGGCTGCCAAGCTTCCGAGAAGGCCGAAGCTTGCCGCCGTGCTGGTGGGCACAGACCCCGCCTCGCAGATATATGTGCGCAACAAGGAGCGTGACTGCGTTAAGTGCGGCATCGACAGCGTGCGCTGCGACCTGCCCGAGGAGACAACGCAGCAAGAGCTTTTGGAGCTTATAGATACGCTCAACGCCGACGAGGGCGTTGACGGCATTCTGGTGCAGCTTCCGCTGCCCGAGCACATTGACGAGAGCGTTGTAATTAATGCAATCCGCCCCGACAAGGATATCGATGCCTTCCACCCGATGAATGTCGGCCGCATGATAGTCGGCGAGCCTGCGCTCTGGCCGTGCACTCCGACGGGAATTATGGAGATGTTCCGCGAATACGGCATCTCGCTTGACGGCAAGGTGTGCGTCATGGTCGGGCGCAGCAACATCGTCGGCAGACCCATGGCACTTTTGATGCTGCGGGCAAACGGCACGGTCGTGTGCTGCCACAGCCACACGCAAAACCTCGCCGAAATGACCCGTCAGGCGGATATATTGGTCGTTGCCGCCGGAAGCCCGAGGCTCATCACCGGCGACATGGTAAAGCCCGGCGCTGTCGTCATCGATGTCGCCATGAACCGTGACCCCGAGACGGGCAAGTTCTTCGGCGATGTCGTGTTTGACGAGGTCACCAAGAAGGCGGCGTTCATCACGCCCGTGCCCGGCGGCGTAGGGCCGATGACGAGGGCGATGCTCATGAAGAATATTTTGACCGCTGCGCAGCAGCACAGGGAGATACACAAATGAAAAAGAGACTTTTCAGAAGCACAAGAGACAAGAAATTAGGCGGCGTATGCGGAGGCTTGGCGGAGTATTTCGACATTGACCCGACGCTTGTGCGCCTTTTGTGGGCGTTCGTGAGCCTCGCATCGATAGGCTGCGGCGTGCTTGCGTACTTTATTGCATGGATCATAATACCCGAGGATAACGGAGGAGTAATTTAATGAGTAAATCACTGAAAACGGTCCAGACCGTCTGCAAGGTCTGCAACGTTCTTGCCGAGAGGAAGCCCGCCGACGGTGAAGAAGATAGTTTATAATCCCCTCGTAATGCTGCTTTTGGGGCTTGCCGCCGGAGCGCTGACCCGCCTCGCCGATATCTACACGCAGATACTGTGCTCGGTGTTTTCCGAGCTTTCCGTGTGGATACTTGTCGGTGTTGTCATCATCCTCGGCTGCGACAGCCGCCGCCGTGCCTGCCTTGATATTTTTCTGTTCTGCGCAGGCATGCTCATTACATATTACCTTGTCGCAGAATATACCAACGGCATTTGGGGTTGGAGCTTTGTCTACGGCTGGGCGGCGTTCACGCTGCTCACGCCGGTGCTCGCCTACCTCACATGGTTTGTAAAGTCCGGCGGCGTGTTTGGCAGGCTGATTTCCGTCGGCATAATCTTAGTCACGCTCATTTCGAGCGTGTACTTCGGCGGCCCGCATTTTTACGATATCATCATTTGTCTTGCCCTGGCCTACCTGCTGCTTGTAAAGAAGAAAAAATCCCGTTCGAGATGAACGGGATTTTTCCTATGTAGGATGTTTATTTCATCGATATGGCATCGATGGGGCAGTGTCTCTCACAGACACCGCAGCCGTGACAATCGTCGGGTCTGGCGAGGAACGAAACATTGTGGATGGGGTTTTTCTCGTTGGGGATAATGTCGATGCAGTATGCGGGGCAGTCCTCCTCGCAGATGCCGCAGCCGTCGCACACGGTGGTGTCGACAACGGGCTTTTTCCACTGCTCCTTGGGGATGAACTTGCAGGCCTTGCCTTCGTTATCGAGAATGCTCTCGTACTCGCAGATATGGCTGCAAGCGCCGCAGTCGATGCAGCGGTTGGGGTCGATCTCGTGCTGCTCCTTCATTTCGCCGGAGATGGCCCTTACGGGGCACAGCTGGGCGCAATCGTCGCAGCCGTTGCATTTATCGGTAATTTTATAAGCCATAATTTACTCCATTCTGCCGCTTTTTGCAGCTTACTGATTGCCCTTCATGATGCCGAGCTTCTTGAGCGCACCCTCGGAGGGAACGCCGTCCTTAGACCAGCCGCGAACGGCAAAATACGCCTTCTTGAGCTTGTCGGCGCCGTCCTTGGCCTCAACCTCGGTGGTCTCGCCGTCGTTCTCGGTTTGAGCCGCAAACAGGGTGGTCATGTATCTTTCGAGGGCGTAGCCGCGCTCACCGCAGCGAAGGTACTTGCCGAGATTCATCTTCATGCCCACGGCAAACTTCATTTCACGGTCGTGATGGAACACCGACAGCGGGAAGAACAGAAGCCCGGGGTGCTTGTTGAGGATGCTCAGCACGGGGCCGAGCTTTGCGACCTTCTTGTTGAAGGAAACGGTGATCGGGCTCTTGGGATCGGTAAACAGCACGGCGGGGAAGATGGCGTAGCCTGTGAACGGGCACTGGCCGGTCGCCTCGATGGCCTCGAACAGATCCTCCATGAGCATGCTCAGGTCGGCCTTTGCCTTGGGGCTGCCGCCGTCGATACGCATGCCGAGATTGTCCAGAAATGCAGGGAAGCCGCTGAGCTCGTCGCCGCACAGCAGAGCCAGAGGCTCCTTCTCGGGGACGTTGCTCTCGTCGTCGTTGATTTCAACTGCGTGTACGCACTTGATCGGGCAGGAAAGGCAGCCCTTTGCGGTCTCCGCTGCGGGAGCGGTATTGCCGCCGTCGGTGAGTGCGGGAGTGCCGACGATGCTCAGTGCGCCGAGCTTCGGCAGCTGCTCGCCGGTGATGGGGTGCTCTCTGAGGTAGCTGACCCACTTCTTGTTCCATGCGGTGGTTTTCTTTGCGTTGCTGACAACGACATGCTTGTTGCCGGAAACGGCGACGGCCTTGAGGTTCTTCCAGCCGAACACTGCGCCGATGCCGGAGCTGCCCTCGGCACGGTCACGGCTGAAAACGCCTGCGTTCTCGCCGAGCTCCTCGCCTGCGGTTCCGATGCCGACGATGCCGCACTTTACACGGCAGCCGTAGTCTCTGTCGAGAAGGTCGCGCATCTGCTGCTCGGCATCTGCCGGGCGCTTGCCCCACACATCCTCGTTGTCGGCGTTGCGGAGAGTGAAGGTGTCGTTATAAATTTCGAGCCACGAATGCTCGGGGCACTTGCCTGTGAGGACGAGGGCGTCGTAGCCCGCTCTCTTGAGGTAGTAGCCGAAGGTGCCGCCGCAGTTTGCGGAGGCGACGGTGCCGGTCTTTGCGGAAATTGCGGAAATGTTAAAGCGGCCGGAGCTGGGAGCACCCGTGCCGGTGAGAGGTCCGGTGGAGATAACGATAACATTCTCCTCGGACAGAGCCTCTTCCTTGCCGGTCAGGTGGTCGTAGAGAATTTTTGCGGCCATTGCCTTGCCGCCGAGGTACAGTTCCTTTTCTTTGTCGCTCCACGGATAGTCTTCGAGCTTACCGGTCGTAAGGTCGAATTTCGCAACTTTATCCATGTATCCGGAGTACTTGCTCATTACATCAATCCTTTCAAATTTGCCTTGTGGGCATATCCGCTTTGACGGCTGACCGAAACCGCTTTGTGCGGGCCCCCCCAAAGAACTAAATTGTTAATTCCTAAACTTAGCCCACTATATCACATAAATACAGCGTTTTCAATATACAAACTTGTGGAGACTGCTAATATTTTATCATAAAAAACTCCCCAAAAGGGGGAGTTTTAGACATTTATGCACGCAATCGTCTATCGGCATCGCGCATGGCCTTGCGCAGGAAGAAGAAGCTGAAGATAAACGACACGATCTCGGCTATGAGGAAGCACCACCAGATGTTGTTCACGTCGCCGGTGAGGCTCAACAGATATGCCGCCGGAATGAGGGCAAATATCTGACGCATGCAGCTTGTGATGAGCGAGAACATGCTCTTGTTGAGCGCCTGACACGCAGAGCCCGCGACGATGCAGAACGCCGCTATCGGGAAGTGCAGCGCAATGCGCCGCATCGCATGTGTGCCGATATCGAGCATTTCCGCCGACGGGTTGAACGCCGACAGCAGCAGCCCCGGCGCAAGCTCAAACAGCGCAAGCCCCAGGAGCATGAACACCCCCGCGAAGAGCACGCCGTATCTTGTCGTGCGGTGGATGCGGTCGACCTTGCCTGCGCCGTAGTTGTAGCCGATGATGGGAATAAGGCCGTTGTTTATGCCGAACACGGGCAAGAAGAAAAAGCTTTGCAGCTTAAAGTACGCACCGTACACGGCAACGGCGGTCTTGGTAAACGACACGAGCAGCAGATTCATGATGTAGTTGGTCAATGAGCCTATGCACATCATGATGATAGACGGGAAGCCTATCTCGTATATCTCGCCGATCAGGCGGCCCTTGGGGCGGATAAATTTAAGCCCGAGCGGAACCTCCTTGTTGTGCTTTAGGTGGAAGAAAAGACCCAGCCCTGCGCCGACGGCCTGGCCGAGCACGGTTGCCACCGCTGCGCCCGCCGCGCCCATCGCGGGCAGACCGCACCAGCCGTAGATGAAAAACGGGTCGAGCACGATGTTCGTCAGTGCGCCAGCCATCTGCGTCCACATTGAAAGCTTCGTGAGGCTCGACGACTGCAAAAAGCGCTCAAAGGTGATCTCAAAATACAGGAATATCGAGCCCATGGAGACTATCCTGAGGTACGAGCCTGCGTAGTCGCGCACGGCAGCGTCGTCTATCTGCGTGTTCACAAACCACTGCGCGCCGAACACGCCGAAGATAAACATCGCCGCCCAGCAGCACAGGCACAAAAACAGTGCGTTGCCCGCAACTCTGCCCGCTCTTTCGCGGTCGTCTGCGCCCAGCGCGCGGGAGATAAGGCTTGACACGCCGACACCCGTGCCTGTGGCAAGGCCGATCATGATATTCTGCGCAGGGAACACCAGCGACAGCGCCGTCAGGCAGTCCTCGGACACCTGCGCGACATAGATGCTGTCAACGATATTGTACAGTGCCTGCACGAGCATCGACAGCATGATGGGCACTGCAAGCGTAAGAAGCAGCTTGCCCTCAGGCATCTGCCCCATCCTGGCGGAGTTTATCCCGCCGTTTTGTTCATTCATTTTTTCAACTCCTGCCGGATGTAAAGGGACTTAAAAAATCCACCCGTCAGGTGGACTTTTTAACGCTTCGGTTAACTAATTCTCCGGCCATGCCGCGTTTTATCTCGCAGATACGCAGCAGCTTCCGGCGTGTGGCATCGTTCATGCCGCAGTTCATCCAGTCTATGACCATGCCGAAGCAGCCGCACTTTATGTAGTGGATGATCGCATCCTTATCCTCGGCCGATATCGGCTCGTCGGGGAAGGCGGTCTCTATATAGGTCGTGACGGTGTAGCGGCAAATCTCCCAGAGATAATTTTCGTAAATGTCACGGTTCGAGGACTTGTATATATGCAAAAGAGCCTTCTTATGCTCCACGGCAAAGCCCATTGCAACGCGCAGACATTCCTCAACGGAGTCCAGCGACGGATAGGTTTTTATGATGCGGTCTATCTCGCTTATGAATATCTCCTCAATGAGAGCGGGAATGTCGTCGTAGTGATAGTAAAAGGTGTTGCGGGTCATACCGCAGGCGTCGGTGATGTCCTTAACGGTGATCTTATTCAGGGGGTGCTCATCGAGCAAGGTCAAAAAAGCGTTGCGAATAGCCTTTTTCGTAAAAGTGGCCATAATCATCCCTCCGAATGTAGGATAACATACAATTTAAAAAAATACAACCAATTCGTTTTTATAAAAATATGAAACAATTATGCGGATCTGTACTGTTTTTTCGACAAAAAGCGTTAAACTAGGGGTTTACCGCTGCCAAAATTTTTGGTATAAATAATCTGACTATATTTTTTTGGTGATGACCTGATGATATTTTTGTACCTTGCTTATCTGTTCTTCCTCGGCTCGCTCGCCGGCTGGGTGATGGAGGTTTTGTTCCGCAAATTCTTTTCTGACTCCAACCCCGAGCACAAGTGGATAAACCCGGGCTTCTGCGTGGGGCCCTATGTGCCGCTTTACGGCTTCGGCCTGTGCTTTTTGTACCTGCTCGCCGACTTCGGCGAGAAAAGCGGACTTGTTGCCACCACCGGCGGCACGATCGCGGTGCTCGTCATGATGGCGGCCGCCATGACGGCTGTGGAGTATATTGCCGGTATCGTGAGCTTAAAGGTTTACAACCTGCGTCTGTGGGATTACAGCAACAACTGGGGCAACTTAAACGGCATCATCTGCCCGCTGTTTTCGGCAATATGGGCGGCCATCGGCGCGGCGTATTATTTCCTGCTGCACCCCTTGGTGACCGAGCTTCTGGTGTGGCTGGGCAATAACCTTGAGTTCCTGTTCGTCGTGGGCTTTTTCTTCGGCGTGTTCACCATCGACATCGTCTACTCTGCGGGCATCGTGACCAAGCTGCGTGCCTTCGCAAAGGAAAACGAGATCATCATCAAGTACGAAAGCCTCAAGGCGCATATCCGCAAAAACCACGAGCGCTTCGCCAAGAAAGCGAACTTCCTGCTGCCGTTCAAGTCGGATATCCCGCTTTCCGAGCACCTCAAAAACGCACACAGCGCCATCGAGCAGATCCGTGCACGGCGTAAATAATAAAAATTGCTTCCTTTTACAGGAAGCAATTTTTATGAAAAAGTATCCCCCCCGGGGGCTTGCGGAGAGACTTTTCATGTACTAAAATCTTAACATATTCATTTTGAAAGGATATGCTGCATGAAAAAACTTATAGCCGCATTGCTCGCCTTTGCAATGCTCTTCAGCCTGTGCGCCTGCGGCGGCACAAACGACGACAACAAAACAAACGACGAGACCAGAGTAGTCACCGATACCTGCGGCAGGGAAGTCACCATCCCCGAGACCGTCAAGTCCGTCATCTGCGTGGGTGTGGGCTCGCTGCGCTTTACCACCTACATGGATGCGCTCGACCTTCTCGTCGGCGTTGAGGAAAACGAGCTGGGCGTGGGCGCTCAGAAGCCGTTTGCCTACCTTCACCAGGATGTGTGGGAGAAGCTGCCCCAGACCGGCAACAACGGCGAAACCTATGATGAGCAGATAATCTCCGCAAACCCCGATGTCATCATCGCCCAGATGGATAAGGCCACCGCCGACGCTTACCAGCAGAAGACCGGCATCCCCGTCGTGACCATCCCCATGGTCGAGGGCATTTTAGACGATGCGGTGTTTGATATGATAAACCTCCTCGGCGAGGTCTACGGTAAGCAGGACAGAGCCAAGGAGCTCACCGATTACCTCACGGCGATGAAGCAGGATATCGCCGACCGTGTTGCTAAGGTCGACAAGGACAAGGCTCCCTCCGTGTATGTCTCCGGCGTTTCCTTCAAGGGCGCTCACGGCTTTGAGGGCACCGAGGCCGGCTACGCACCGCTGGCCGCACTCCAGGGGAATAACATCGCCGACGCAACCGGCAAATCCGGCGCATTCGACATGGATATCGAGCAGGTGCTCAAGGTAGACCCCGATTATATTTTTGTTGACACGAGCAACCTCGATCTGGTAAAACAACAGTATGCGGAAAATCCGGCGTTCTACAACAGCCTGACCGCCGTCAAGGAAAACCGTGTGTTCTCGCAGATAAGCTTCCGCTTCTGCGCAACGAATGTTGAGCTTGCGCTTGCGGATATGTACTACATGGCAACGGTCATCTACCCCGAGGCGTTTGCCGACGTTGACCCCGTGGCAAAGGCAAACGAGATATTCAAAATGTTCCTCGGCGCAGACGATTTCTATTCGACTCTCAACGAAGCGGGCTACAGCTTCGGACCTGTTGATATCACAAAGTAAACGGAGATAAAAATGCAGACAGACAGCGCATACACCAAAAATAAATACAAAAATGTTTTAGTGCTTGCGGCGCTTGCCGTGCTGCTTTTGGCGTTTGCGCTGATCTCCTTAAAATGCGGGTCTTACTCGACCTCGGTCACGGAGCTTGTTAAAGGTGTTTTCGGCACTGCCGACAACCGCATAAACGCCGTCGTGCAGGGCGTGCGCCTGCCGAGGATATACACCGCCGTCGTGTGCGGCGCAGGCCTCGGCGTGACCGGCTGCATTTTGCAGGCGATACTCAATAACCCCCTCGCTTCGGCCTCCACGCTGGGCATCTCGCAGGGCGCAAGCTTCGGTGCGGCGTTTGCGATAATGGTGCTCGGCGCGGGCACGGCGGGACTTGCCGACTCCGTTTTGGTGTCGTTATGCGCATTCGTGAGCAGCATGCTGGTTTCCGTCATCATCCTGGGACTTTCGAAGCTGCGCGCCATCGGTCCCGAGGCAATGGTGCTTGCCGGCGTTGCACTCAGCGCGCTTTTTTCCGGTGCGACCACGCTTTTGCAGTATTTTGCGAGCGAGACCGAGCTTGCCTCATTCGTGTTCTGGACCTTCGGCGATCTCGGCAGCACGACCCGCAGCGATATTCTCGTCATAACCGCCGTCGTTGCGGTGTTTATGGTGTATTTTATCCTCAACCGCTGGAGCTACAACGCCCTTGCCGCCGGCGAGCATACCGCCGTTTCGCTCGGTGTGAATGTCGGCAGAACGAGAGTCATAAACATCCTCGCATGCTCGTTCGTTGCGGCGACCGTCGTGTCGTATATCGGACTTATAAGTTTTATCGGCCTTTGCGCGCCGCACATCGTGCGCAGGCTCGTCGGGTCAAACTACACATGGCTTATCCCGGGCTCGGCGTTCATGGGAGCGGTGCTCATGCTCGGCGGCGACTTAGTCGCCCGCACGGTCATCTCACCCGTTATTCTGCCCATCGGCGCCATCACATCGTTCCTCGGTGCGCCCATGTTCCTGTATCTTCTTTTCAAGGGGGGCAGCAAGCGTGCTTGAAGTTAAAGACCTCTCATTTGCCTATTCAAAAAACGGCAGAAAGATACTCGATGATGTGTCGTTTCACCTCGAGCAGGGTCAGTTCATGGCGGTGCTCGGCAATAACGGCGCAGGCAAGAGCACTCTCATTAAGTGCATCGACAGAATAAATCCCGCAACAGACGGCAGCGTAGAGATTGACGGGCAGAACATCGAGCATATGCAGCGCAGAACGCTTGCACAGTCGGTTGCCTATGTGCCGCAGAGCACACAGCCGACGCACACCTTGGTGTTTGACGCAGTGCTTTTAGGCCGCAAGCCGTATATCAAGTGGGGCGTTACCGCCGAGGATGAGCGCATCGTCGCCGAGGTGCTCGATATGCTGAATTTGCGGCACCTTGAGTCGAGGTATCTCGACGAATTATCCGGCGGCGAGCTTCAAAAGACCATGCTTGCCCGAGCGCTCGTGCAGCAGCCGAAGTATCTGCTGCTCGACGAGCCGACAAGCAGCCTTGACCCGAACAATCAGCACGAGATGCTCCATGTTATCCGTGACATTGCGCAGGAGAAAAACATCGGCGCTGCGATAGTCATCCACGACCTCAACCTCGCCATGCGCCACTGCGACCGCTTTCTGTTTGTAAAAGACGCAAGGGTGTTTTCCTTCGGCGGGGTCGAGACCGTCACGCCCGAGACTATCCGGACCGTCTACGACCTGCGTGTCGATATAATTGAGCACAAGGGGATAAGAGTAATCGTTCCGTATTAAGGAGGAAATGCCATGATAAATAACGAGCTTTGGAAAAAATGCGCCGAGTTCCACGGCCACGAGTGCCCCGGCCTTGCCATCGGCTACCGCGCGTCGCTGTACGCTGCCGAGCTTTTGGGCGTTGAGCCGAGCCCCGAGTCGGGCGTTAAATGCGTTGCCGGGACCGACAAGTGCCCGGTCGATGCCGTGAGGGTCATTTTCGGCTGCACCGAGCAAAACGGCAGACTGAGCTTTGACCTCGCCGGTGAGATAGTGTTCACCTTCACCGCCCCCGGCGGCAAGTCTGTCCGCCTGGAGCTCACCGACCTCGGTCACGACCTGCCCAAGGCCGAGAAGTTCACACTCTTCCACGAAGCACCCGCACAGGATATGTTCAAAGTATCTTAAAAGCACCCACGGGTGCTTTTTTTATGCCCTTTTGTTGACCGAATGGTAAATTTGTGATACCATTCGGATGTTGAAAGGTCGTGTCCTTATGGATAAAAACGCAATCAAAATTCACATTCTGCACTGCGGAACGATAACGATACCGGCGAACATGGCGTATATAAAAGACAGCGCACTGCATAGGGTGACGCTTCCCGTGAGCGTTTATCTCATCGAGCACCCCGTGCACGGCAAAATCTTGGTCGAGACGGGGCTGTCTGCTGACTGCAATGAGGTAATGCCCAAGTACCTGCGTGACTTTTACCGGCCGCATGTCGAAAAAGGTCAGACGGCTGTCTCGCAGCTTGCGGCGATGGGCATCCGCCCCGAGGACATTGACCTTGTGCTGATAACGCACAACGATGTTGACCACACCTGCGCCCTCAAGGACTTTGCGGGCAGGGCAAAGCGCATCGTCATGGCAGAGCATGAGTATTTCTGGTCGTGCCGCACGGTCTACCGCGTCCGTCAGGTGTGGGAGACCTTCATGCCGTACAAGGATATCATCGAGCGTCCGTTTTATTTCGGCACGGCGCAGGGGCCTATCGGCCGCGGCTTCGACCTTTTCGGCGACGACAGCGTTTTGTGCATCGCCTGTCCCGGGCATACCGACGGGCAGATGGCGGTCATGGTAAACAAAGCCCCGTCGGGACGCTTTGCAAACGCTGCCGACGGCATTTACGGCAACGAGTTTGCGATTTTGGCCTCCGATGTCGCCTTCTCGCAGCGCAACATCGATGACCTCGTCATTCCGGGCTACGGCTTTGCCCGCAAGCGGCAGCGCAAGTCCATTGAGTGGCTCAAAGCGATGCAGCAAGACCCAAAATGCGTGGGCATTTTCTGCTCGCACGATGCGAATGTGAAGCCGCAGATAATTGAGTATTGACATATCGACCACAATGCGGTATTTTATATTTACCAAGCGGTAAATATAAAATTACGGAGGACGAAACCATGGGCTTTGATCTTAAAAAGGAAGCAAAGTTCTTGAGCACCCGTATGGATGACAAGACCGCTGCTTCGGTCGGTTTGGCGAACATGATGGTGCTGGGCGCAACGCTCGCGCATGACGGCGACCATTTCTATCAGGCGTTCAGATGGAAGTACAAAATCCCGCTCCAGCTGCTGGCGATAAACCTCGCGGTGTACGTCATGCCTGCTATCAGCACATTTCTCGTAAAAAACAAGCGCGCCTCGGCGACATGGCTCGTCATGGCTGAGGGCATCATCACCAGCGCCGCATTTTTGAAGGTGCACCTGTGGAAGCCCACGACCGATGTCTGGGGCGCATGGAACTACAACTACTTTAAGCTCAACAAGGGCGTTATGCACGAGGGTCAGTGGCTCCAGGGCATCAATTGGATAGACTGGGCGCTGCTGTTTATCCTCCCCGCTGCGTCAACACCGGCGTTCATTCTCGCAAACAAAAAGCGCAAGGAGCTCGAAGCTCGGGCAGCAGAAGAATAATAGGCAACGGGAGAGGTCAAAGCTTCTCCCGTTTTTCATTTGAGGTGATATGGCATGGCGGATATATCGCTTAAAATTCTGGATATGGAGTGCGCCGCATGTGTGCGCAGATTAGGCAAGGTCATCTCGGCGCAAAAGGGCGTAGAAAATGCGGAGATAAACTTCGCCGCCTCGACCGCCGCCGTGTCCTATGACGATGGCGTGACGGATATTGCAATGATTGCCGCCGCCGTCAGAAAGGCGGGCTTTCGTGTTCCCGTCGAGGAGCAGGAGCTTATCCCCGAGGGCGAAGTGCCCGAGGGGGTTACCGACGCGCTGCGCTCGGTGTTAGGGGTGAAGTCCGCATCATTTGCCGACGGCAAGATAACTGTGCAGCTCTGGCCTGTCGATGTGCAGGCTCGGGAGCTCGTGAGTGCGTGCGCCCACTGCGGCTGCACGGTCACGGCAGGCGAGCGGCGCGGCGGGGACGAGGATCAGGAGCTTGATAAGCGCATGGGGCTGCTGCAAAAGCTCATAGGCTCTGCGGCGGCGACCTCGCTGTTGATGCTGGAGCTGCACCCCAAGGCGCAGTTTGCCGTTGCCACGGCGCTGCAATTCGGGCCGGGCAGGTATTTTTACAAGGGCGCACTGCGCGATCTGCGCAACCGCAGCTTCGGCATGGATACACTCATCTCGCTGTCCTCAACGCTCATTTACCTTTACAGCAGCCATGTCGCGTTCACGAGAAAGCGCAATTTTACGCTCTATTTCGGCTCGGACGGCGTGCTGCTGTCGCTGATTCTGTTCGGCAAATACATCGAGCAGATGGCGGCCGGCGAGGCAAACGGCGCAATAAGAAAGCTTTTGCATCTCCAGCCAAAAACGGCGGCGGTGCTCGTTGACGGTGCGGTCACGGAAAAGCCCGTGGACAGCATCGTGCACGGCGATGTAGTCCTCTGCCGTGCCGGCGAACGCATTGCCGTTGACGGAACCATAACGCAGGGCGACTGCGCCGTTGACGAATCGATGCTCACCGGCGAGAGCCTGCCCATTGATAAGCACGCGGGCGACCGCGTCATCGGCGGCAGCTTATGCCGTGCGGGCGCTGCCAAAGTGACCGCCGAGGGCTTGGGTAAGGACTCCGTTTTGCAGCAGATAGTCGCCGCCGTCAGGCGAGCCCAATGTGAAAAAGCGCCGGTGCAAAAATTTGCAGACTCCGTTGCGGGCTGGTTCGTGCCTGCCGTCGTTGCCGCCGCTGCGGCGACATTTGCGCTGTGGTTTAAGAAGCTAAGACCCCGTGATCTCGAAAAGGCGCTCTTGACCTGCTGCGATGTGCTGTCGGTCGCCTGCCCATGTGCACTGGGGCTCGCCACGCCCACGGCGCTCATGGTCGCGTCGGGAGCTGCCGCCGAAAACGGCGTGCTATATAGCTCCGGCAGATTTATAGAAAATGCCCGCAAGGCCGACACCGTCGTGTTCGACAAAACCGGCACCATAACCAAGGGCTGCCCCGAGGTAACGGAATTTTTAACACTCGGCGGCATGGACGAAGCGGCGCTTTTGCGCATTGCCGCCTCAGCCGAGGCCATGTCCGACCACCCTGTCGCCAAGGCGGTGGTCGCCCGCGCAAAAGATACATTCGTCGACTTTGTGCCAGACGCGGCGGCGGACTTTGAAGCGGTCGCAGGTAAGGGCATTAAATGCACGATAAACGGCAAAGCGCTCATCTGCGGCAGCAGGCGGTTTCTCAAAGAGAACGGCATTGACGCGCAGGCTCTGCCCGACGGCACGGGCACCGAGATCTGCACAGCCTGCGACGGTGCGCTCGTGGGGCTTATCCGCGTCGCCGATGTCATAAAGCCCGAGGCGCGGGAGGTCGTCGAAAAACTCAAGGCAAGCGGCAGACAGGTGTGGCTCGTCACCGGCGATAACGAGCAAACGGCGCGAGATATCGCCGCGCAGGCGGGGATAGAAAATGTCAAGGCCAATGTCCTGCCGACGGAAAAGGCGGATATGATCGCTCGCCTCAAGGCGGAGGGGCGCACCATCTGCATGGTCGGCGACGGTGTGAACGACACACCCGCGCTCGCAGGCGCCGACTGCTCGGTCGCCATGGGCAGCGGCTCGGACATCGCCATCGAATCGGCGGGCATCCTGCTGCCGTCGGGCGATCTTAAAAAGCTGTCCGAGGTGTTCGACATTTCGGAAAGGACAATGCGGGTCGTGAACCAGAACCTCCGCTGGGCGCTTGTGTACAACGCCCTGAGCATACCCATTGCCGCAGCGGGCGTGCTGCACCCGTCGATCTGTGCGACCTCGATGTCGCTCAGTTCAATTGGCGTATTATTTAACTCGCTTAAACTCCGAAACGGCAGGAAGGAGCGCAGACTGTGGAAGAAAAAACGATGAAAACCTATGTAAAGGGCATTTACTGTGTGCAGTGTCCCGAGCTTATCATCTGCGCGCTTTTGCAGCTTCGGGGCGTCATCGACGCCAATGTCGAGTATTTTAAGTCGCTCGTCACGGTGCGCTTTGACCCCGATATCGTCACTGAGGCGCAAATTTTCGCCGCCCTTGACGATGCGGGCTACCCGCCGTTTGAGCGCAGGCCGAGTGTCGCCGAGAGATTGGCTGCCAAGCTTGCGCATGCGTTCGACAGCTGTCGGGGGAGGACAAAATGAGCACATTTGAAGCCAAGGTGGACGGCATCGTCTGCCCCAACTGCACCTATGATATCGCCCGCATTTTAAAGCACCTCGACGGCGTACATTCGGTCAAGGCAAGCTATGTAAAAAGCGAGGTCACCGTCGAATTTGACCCCGAAAGGGTCAGCGAGGCGGAGATAGCAGGAACGCTTGCAAAGCACGGCTTCCCGGTTGGCAGGGGCAGAAAAAACCTGCTGTGGAACCTGCTCGACCTTGCTTGCATCGCGGCGCTGTATTTTGCGCTGACGGCGTTAACGCAGGCGGTGAGCATGCCCGATATGGGCGAGGGAGTGTCGCTGGGACTTGTGTTTTTGACGGGGCTGCTCGGCGGCGTGCACTGCATCGGCATGTGCGGCGGAATCATGCTCACGCAGCACAACGCACTTGCGTATAACGGCGGCCGCATGGTCGGCTACACGGTCATGGGCCTTATCTTCGGCGCGGCGGGCAGCTATATCATTTTCAGCATGCAGCTGAAAAGCGCCGTGTTCATCGTTGCGGGGCTATTGGTCGTGCTCATCGGACTTCGCATGTGGGGCGTGCCGTTTCTGCGCCGTCTGCGCCCGGGACTCAATTCGCCCTGCGGCTTTCACGGAACGCCGTTTGTGGTGGGGCTTCTGACCGGCGTGATGCCCTGCGGCATGCTGTCGTCGATGTGGTTTCTCGCAGCCTCGGCAGGCACGGCCGTCAAGGGAGCGGCGCTGATGCTGGTGTTCGGCCTCGGCACAAGCGTTTGCATGCTCGTGTTCGGCCTTCTCGGCGATGCGCTGACGCGAAGATATAATAAGTATATACTCAAAGCGAGCACCGTCCTCATCATCACTATGGGACTCATGCTCGCCGTCAAGGGCATAAAAATGCTGTAAAGAAAGCACCCCGAATACCTCGGGGTGCTTGACTTATGTTATTGGGATTTTTTGCGGGCTTCTTCGAACTTGCGCAGAGCCTCCTCGTACTCACGGCGGGCGGCCTCTAAGTCCTTCTGGCGGGCCTCGGCCTCCATGCGCTGTGTTTCCTCGTTCAGGCGCTTTGTCTGCGCCTGCATGCGCTCAACAAGGCCGTCGGGGATGGCACCGTCGGCTACGGTCGGCTCGTCGGGAGCGGCTGCGGGCTCGGGTTTAATGACCTTCTCCTCCGCAGCGGGTGCTGCGGGCGCTGCCTTCGGGCTGCTCCAGCCCTCGTCGTCATCGTCCTCGTCGGTCTTCTTGACGCGTGCCGGTTTTTCCTGTTTAGCGGGCTTAGCGGGCTTTGCGGCCTTGGGTGCGGCGCCGGCTGCCGCATTGGCGGGCACTGCGATGCCGCTTTTGTATGATTTGACGCAGGACAGGGCAATGACTGCGGCAAGAAGTGAGACTATCAATATCGCTATCATGGCGCCGAACTGCATCGAGCCGTCGCCGCCGCCCTCGCTGAGGGAATAGACAAAGTAGCGATAACCCTTAACATAGCCGAAGATGTTCAGTGCAGCCGAGCCCAATGCTGAGGCGCTGTTGAGAACGAGCGCTGCAATGAGGGTCGGATACTTGGGAAGAAACGCCGCAACACCGCCGACTACACCTGCAACGACGCAAATGATGCAGATGATCTTCAGCAGGGAGTAAAGCTGCTGACGAACGGCGAGCTCGGAACGGACATTCTCGGCATCTTCCTCGACATACTCGCTTGCGGCGGCGAGGACCTCGTCATAATTTTCCCTGTCGGTGACCTTTTCGGCAATTCCCTCGTTTGCGAGCAGAATTTTAATGCCCTCGTCCACGATATCCTGTGCGCCGTCCATCTCCTCAAGCCTTTCCAGATCGTTTGCCATTGTTACGCTGTTGTCTGCCATCCTGCGCTTGCCGGCTGCCAGCTGATCGGCTGCGTCAGCAAGCTGAGCCTTGCCGTCGTCGAGCTTGGCCTTTCCGGCTGCCAGCTGAGCGTCGCCGTCGTCGAGCTGCTTCTTGGCTGCCGCCAGCTGCTGTTTACCGGCGGCCAGCTGCTGCTTACCGGCAGCAAGCTGCTGCTTACCGGCAGCAAGCTGCGCCTTGCCCTCCTCAAGCTGGAGCTCGGCGTCGGCTATCTGCCTGTCGGCATCTGCAAGCTGCGCCTTTGCAGCGTCGTATTCTTCAAAAAGCTGCGTGACGGTTTTATCATAGCCGAGCGATTTGAGCAGTTTGTTCAGTCCTGCCTCGGTTAAATTGCCGCCGGTCGTGCCGTGCAGCTTATCGTAATAGGGCTTTACCTTGTTGTATATTGGCGTGACCTTATCAAGCTTTGCCTGACCCTCGTCACGCTGCTGCTTTGCTGCGGCAAGCTGCTTTTCGCCGTCGGCTATCTGCTTTTCGCCGTCGGCTATCTGCTTTTCGCCGTCGGCAATTTCCTTTTCCTTTTCGGCAATGAGCTTCTCGGCGGCGGCGTAATCCGCCTTGCCCTTATCCAGCTTCGCCTTGGCAGCATCATATTCCTTCTGCCCCTTGTCCAACTGAGCCTTGC
>JALFUQ010000062.1 GCA_022784505.1 Bacillota bacterium | reverse complement strand
CGCTCTGCCATCTCGTAGTAGCTGCGGAACTGGCTCTCGAGAACACCGTAGTATCTCTTTGCCTTCTGCTTCTCACGAAGCTGCTGGCCGTACTCGGAGCTCTTGCTGCGTCCCTGACCATGCTGTCCGGGAGGATAAGATCTGTTCTCAAGTGCGCATTTGGTGTAGCAGCGATCGCCCTTCAGGAAGAGCTTCTGGCCCTCTCTGCGGCACATGCGGCATACTGCTTCAGTATATCTTGCCATTTGTGTTTCCCTCCTTCAATTAGACACGACGACGCTTCGGAGGACGGCAGCCATTGTGAGGAATGGGGGTGACATCCTTGATCATCGTTACTTCCAGACCTGCGGTCTGAAGTGCACGGATGGCTGCTTCACGACCTGAACCGGGTCCCTTGACGAATACTTCGACGGTCTTCAGACCATGCTCCATAGCTGCCTTTGCGGCAGTCTCAGCTGCGGTCTGTGCTGCGAAGGGGGTGGACTTTCTGCTGCCACGGAAACCCATGCCGCCGGCAGATGCCCAAGACAGTGCGTTGCCCTGGGTGTCGGTGATGGTGACCATGGTGTTATTGAAGGAAGAGCTGATATGAACCTGGCCCTTTTCAATGTTCTTACGCTCTCTGCGGCGTGTTCTGACTTTTTTCTTAGCGTTTGCTGCCATAATTCATACCCCTCCTTACTTCTTCTTATTTGCGATGGTGCGTTTCGGACCCTTGCGAGTACGAGCGTTGGTCTTGCTGCGCTGTCCGCGGACAGGCAGGCCACGGCGATGACGCAGGCCACGGTAGCAGCCGATCTCGGTCAGGCGCTTGATGTCAAGCGCTATCGAGCGGCGCAGGTCGCCTTCAACGATGAAGTGGTGGTCAATGCATTCACGCAGCTTGCTTTCTTCCTCTTCGGTGAGGTCCTTAACACGGGTGTCGGGGTTTATACCGGTCATTTCCAGTATCTTGTTTGCGCTGGTTCTGCCGATACCATAGACATAGGTCAGGCCTATCTCTATTCTCTTGTCCTTGGGCAGGTCAACGCCGGCTATACGTGCCATATTGATCGATCATTCCTTTCGATTTTTATTCCGCATTTTTGCGGGTCTTAGGGCTTATTCCCGCCGGAGGGAGCCTTAGGGCCCATGCGGGATCTTGTTTTATAAGGACAGGCGATTAGCCCTGTCTCTGCTTGTGCTTGGGGTTTTCGCAAATTACCATGACTTTGCCCTTGCGCTTAATGATCTTGCATTTTTCGCACATAGGCTTCACGGAAGGTCTTACTTTCATTTGTTTTACCTCCTACTTGCTTCTCCAGGTGATGCGTCCGCGGGTCAGGTCATAAGGTGACATCTGAACCGTGACCTTATCTCCGGGGAGGATCCTGATGAAGTTCATTCTGAGCTTTCCCGAGATATGAGCCAGTATCGTGTGACCCTGACCGATATCAACGAGAAACATCGTGTTGGGCAGGGACTCGACTACCGTGCCCTCGAGTTCGATTACATCGTCTTTTGCCAAAGTAAATTTCCTCCTGGTCGGTTTTGACGGAAGTCGCCGTCAGTCAATATTCTCTGCCATTGTTAAGATCTCGGGCTCACCGTCGGTGATACATATTGTATTTTCATAGTGAGCGGCGAGACTGCCGTCTACTGTCACGACCGTCCAGTCGTTTCCGAGCACCTTCACATGGAAGTCGCCGACTGCAACCATCGGTTCAATGGCTATCGTCATTCCGGGAACGAGTCTGGGGTTGGGACGCAGACCTCTTATATCGTAGTTCGGAACCTCGGGAGCTTCATGCATCTCGTGCCCGACGCCGTGACCGACATAGTCACGGATCACCGAGTAGCCGCGTCCCTCGACATATTCTTGTATTGCAGCGCCGATATCGCTGATGCGGTATCCGCTCTTTGCAAACTTCAGCCCCTTGAAAAAGCTCTGTCTCGTTACCTCGATGAGCCTTTTTGCCTCGTCGGAGATCTCGCCGCAGGGGTAAGTTCCTGCGCAGTCGCCGACGTAGCCGCCGAAGGTCGCTCCGACATCAATGGAGACTATGTCGCCGTTGCGGATGACCCTTTTGCCGGGGATGCCGTGGATCACTTCTTCGTTTATCGAAATGCATGTGCTCGCCGGAAACCCGCCGTAGCCCTTAAAGGTCGGGATTGCGCGGGATTTCACGATAAATTCATTAACGGCCTTGTCGACCTGCTTTGTTGTCAGGCCGTCGGCAATCGCCGCACGGGCAACGGATCGTGCGCCGGCGGTTATCTTGCCCGCCTTGCGCATGATCTCTATTTCCCTCGGCGATTTGATGATGATGGGATCTCTGGACATATATCAGATACCCAGCGCCGACTTAATGACTTCGGTCGTTGCCTCGATGGTAGGCTGATTGTCAACGCTCTTCAGCTTACCGCGGCTTGCATAGAAAGCCTTGAGAGGCTCGGTCTCCTTGTGATAAGTCTCCAAACGAGCCTTGACGGTCTCGGGAGCATCATCCTTGCGGATGGTGAGCTCACCACCGCAGAAGTCGCACTTGCCCTCGACTTTGGGGGGATTGGAAACGATGTGGAAGGTCTGGCTGCAATCCTTGCAGGTCCTGCGGCCGGACATACGCTCGACGATGACCTCGTCCGCTATCTCGATAGACAGGGCGCAGTCAATGTCGATGCCCGACTTCTCCAAAGCTTCTGCCTGGGGAATGGTGCGGGGCATACCGTCGAGAATGTAACCGTTTGCACAGTCGGGCTCGGCCAGGCGCTCGTTTACGATGCCGATAATGACATCATCGGGGACGAGCTTGCCGCTCTCGACATATTCCTTTGCACGCAGGCCGACGGGGGTACCGTTCTTCATGGCTGCACGAAGGATGTTGCCGGTCGAAATGGTGGGGATATTCAGCAGCTTGCTGAGTATCTCTGCCTGAGTGCCTTTACCGGCGCCGGGAGCGCCTAATAGTATAAGCTTCATATTTTCCACCTCTTGTTATCAGCTAAGGAAGCCCTTGTAATTGCGCATCAGCATCTGTGCCTCGAGAGCTCTTACGGTCTCAAGTGCAACACCGACGACGATTATGATCGAGGTGCCGCCCAGAGACACGCCGCTCAGTGCGGCCTCCTGGCTGAAGTGTGCAATCAGAATGGGGACGACAGCGATGATACTCAGATAGATCGCGCCGAAGAGGGTGATCTTGTTGAGCACTCTTCTTATAAAGTCGCTGGTCGGCTTGCCGGGACGGAAGCCCGGAATGTAGCCGCCGTTCTTCTTCAGGTTGTTGGATACCTCTATGGGGTCGAACTGAATGGTCGAGTAGAAGTATGCGAAGAAGATTATCAGCAGGAAGTAAGCGATGGCATAGCCGATCGAGGTCGTGCTTGCCCATGCGCTGTCGCTGTGTCCGGTGAAACCTGCGATGGTCGCAGGGATGGTCGCGATGGTCTGGGCGAAGATGATGGGAAGAACACCGCTCATGTTGACCTTCATGGGAAGGTGGGTGCTCTGGCCGCCGTACATCTTACGGCCTACTACGCGCTTTGCGTACTGGACAGGGATGCGGCGCTCGGAGTCGTTAATGAGAACGATGAGCACGATCATGGCCAGTGCGCCGAGGAGCATCAGTGCCGTTACCCAAATGGGGGTGGTGCCCTTTGCTGCGCTGCTTATCATATTGTAAACATCGGTCGGGAATCTGGAAACGATGCTTGCGAACAGAATGATCGAAATACCGTTGCCGATGCCGAACTCGGTGATCTGCTCACCCAGCCACATGATAAGTGCGGAGCCGGAGGTGAAGGTCAGAATGATAACTATTGCAGCCCAGAGGGACTGACCGTCGGTGGTCAAAAAGCCGTAGCCCTTGATCATCATGTAGTAAGCAAAGCCCTGGAGAAGGCCGATGCCTACGGTGGTGTAACGGGTGATGGCCGCGATCTTCTTCTTGCCTTCCTCGCCGCCTTCCTTGCTCAGATTGCCGAGCTTCGGGAAAGCGATGCCCAGCAGCTGAATGATAATGGAAGCATTGATGTACGGCTGGATGGAAAGAGCAAAAATCGTTGCGTTGGAGAATGCGCCGCCGCTCATGACGTTCAACATACCGAAGATGGTGTTCTGCATCGTATCGAAGTAGCTTCCCAATGCATCGATGTTGACATAGGGAACGGGAACAGCATTACCGAGGCGGTAGATCAGGATGACGAAAAGAGTAAACAGAATTTTTCTGCGAATATCTTCGGTCTTCCATGCATTGCGCATTGTCTGCAGCACTTAGATCACCTCGGCCTTTCCGCCTGCCGCCTCAATTTTTTCTTTTGCGGTTTCAGAGAAAGCGGAAGCCTTTACAGTAAGCTTTTTGGTGATCTCGCCGTTGCCGAGGATCTTTACGCCGTAACGGCACTTGGAGAGAACGCCTGCGTCCAGAAGAGCCTGTGCGTCGACGACTGCACCGTCTTCAAACTTGTCAAGTGCGCTGACATTGACCGACTCCAGGGGCTTGGCAAAGATGTTGTTGAAGCCTCTCTTGGGGATACGGCGTGCAAGAGGCATCTGGCCGCCTTCGAATCCGATGCGGACACCGCCGCCGGAGCGTGCCTTCTGGCCCTTGTGGCCGCGGCCTGCGGTCTTGCCGTTGCCGGTTGCGTGGCCTCTGCCCTTGCGCTTATTGACATGGGTGGAGCCTGCTACGGGAGAAAGTTCATTGATATACATTGCTTTTCCTCCTTATTCTTCTGTTACCTGGAGGAGATAGCCGATCTTGGCGATCTTGCCCCTGGTCTGGGGGTTGTCGGGCTGAACGGTCTCGTTGCCGATCTTGTGCAGTCCGAGGGAGTTTGCGGTCGCAATGTGCTTGTCATGACGACCGTTGAGGCTCTTTACGAGCTTAATTCTAAGATTTGCCATGTTGCGCCCTCCTTAACCCTGGATCTCTTCAGGAGTCTTGCCTCTGACCGCTGCAACCTGAGCTGCATCACGGAGAGACATAAGGCCCTGCATGGTTGCCGCAACGACATTTGCGGGGTTGTTGGTGCGCAGGCACTTGGTACGGATGTCCTTGATGCCGGCTGCCTCAACAACTGCACGAACTGCGCCGCCGGCGATAACGCCGGTACCGGGTGCTGCGGGCTTGAGCAGAACGCGGCCTGCACCGAACTCACCGATGATCTCGTGAGGAATGGTGGTGCCCTGCAGAGTGATGGTCACGATGTTCTTCTTTGCATCCTCGAGGCCCTTGCGGATCGCTTCGGATACTTCGTTTGCCTTGCCCAGGCCATAGCCAACACGGCCCTTGCCGTCACCGACAACGCAAAGTGCGGAGAACTTCATAACACGGCCGCCCTTGACGGTCTTGGATACACGGTTGAGGGAAACTACCTTCTCGACGAATTCGGAAGCTTCCTCGTCTCTGCGACGATCTCTTCTGTCGTTATTATAAGCCATTATAGTTTCCTCCTCCCTTAGAACTTCAGGCCGCTCTCACGAGCGCCCTCGGCGAGTGCCGCAACACGGCCGTGGAAGATGTAGCCGCCACGGTCAAAGACGACATTCTCGATGCCCTTTGCCAGTGCGCGCTCAGCAATGGTGTTGCCGATCTTCTTGGCTGCTTCAATGTTGCTGCCGTTGCCTTCAAATGCCTTCTCAACGGTGGATGCGGAGACAAGAGTGTTGCCTGCAACATCGTCGATGATCTGTGCATAGATGTGATTTTCGCTGCGGAATACGCTCAGACGGGGTCTCTCGGGAGTGCCGGAGATCTTGCTGCGTACTCTTGCATGGCGCTTGATGCGCTGTGCTCTTGTATCAGGTCTTTTAATCATTCAGGCACACCTCCCTTTACTTAGCACCGGTCTTGCCTTCTTTGCGGCGGACAACTTCGTAATCGTACTTGATGCCCTTGCCCTTGTAAGGCTCGGGAGGACGCTTGCCACGAACTTCTGCTGCAAACTGGCCGACCTTCTGCTTGTCAATACCCTTAATGATGATCTGGTTGGGGTTGGGAACTTCGATCTGGATATCCTCGGTCTCGGGTACGATGACCTGATGCGAGTAGCCGATGTTCAGAACGAGGTTCTTGCCTTCCTTAGCTGCACGGTAACCGACGCCGTTGACCTCGAGGGTCTTGCTGAAGCCTTCGGACACGCCGACGACCATGTTGTGTACGAGCGAACGGGTAAGGCCGTGAAGGGAACGGTTGACCTTATCATCATTGGGACGGGAGACATGAATAACGCCTGCGTCGAGTTCAACCTTCATGTTGGGTGCCACGGTCATCTCAAGTGCGCCCTTGGGGCCCTTGACTGCGACATGGCGGCCGTCGATCTTAACTTCTACCCCTGCGGGGACGGTAATGGGAGCTCTACCAATTCTAGACATGATCAGTTCCTCCTTACCATACGAACGCAAGGACTTCGCCGCCGACGTGAGCTGCGCGAGCAGCCTTATCGGTCATGACGCCCTTAGAAGTGGATACGATAGCGATACCGAGGCCCTTGAGGACCTTGGGAAGCTCGTCTGCTCCGGCGTAAACGCGGAGACCGGGCTTCGAGACACGGCGAAGACCCTGGATGGCCTTCTCCTTGCCGGGGAGATACTTGAGGGTAATGCGGATGATGCCCTGAGTGCCGTCATCAATGAGCTGGAAGCTCTTGATGTAGCCTTCGTCGAAGAGGATCTGAGCGATAGCCTTCTTCATCTTGGAAGCGGGGACATCGACGGTTTCATGCTTTGCGCTGCCGGCGTTGCGGATGCGTGTCAGCATATCTGCAATGGGGTCTGTGATCTGCATGTGTTGTTTCCTCCTATTTTAGAGTTACCTTTCGGTTCAGGCGGCGAGGTTCCACACTAATACATGATTAGCCGTGGCCTTTCGCCATCCTTTTGGCCGTCTCCGGTTATGCAGCTGCCGAAAACGGGCCGTATTCAAAAACCGCCGAAGAGATACGCCCAAATTGAGCGTATCTCATAGCGTGTCTTTGTAAAAATCGCAGCATTTCATTATACACCGAAAACCCCTGGCAAATCAAGCATTTTCTGCTGAAATGATGCACATTTTCGCAAATAGTCGCCGATTACCAGGATGCCTTGCGGACACCGGGGATCTGGCCCTTGTATGCCAGCTCACGGAAGCAGATACGGCAGATACCGTAATCACGCAGGTAAGCATGGGGGCGGCCGCAGATCTTGCAGCGATTGTACTTGCGGGTAGAGAACTTAGCAGGAGCCTGCTGCTTGAGGATCATAGATTTCTTAGCCATTTTTCAGTTCCTCCTTAGTTCATGAAGGGAGCACCCATGAGCCTGAGCAGCTCGCGTGCTTCCTCGTCGGTCTGTGCGGTGGTGGTGATGGCAATGTTCATACCACGCAGCTTCTCGATCTTATCGTAATCGATCTCAGGGAAGATGATCTGTTCCTTAAGACCCATGGAGTAGTTGCCTCTGCCGTCGAATGCATCTGCGGAAATACCGCGGAAGTCACGGACACGGGGAAGAGCAATATTGAACAGACGGTCGAGGAACTCCCACATACGGTCCTGACGCAGGGTGACCTTAACGCCGACATGCATGCCCTCACGGAGCTTGAAGTTAGCGACGGACTTTCTTGCGACGGTTGCAACAGCGTGCTGACCGGTGATAGCGGAGATCTCCTTGATGACATTGTCAAGGGCCTTTGCATTGTCCTTGCAGTCACCGCAGCCGACGGATACAACGATCTTGTCGAGCTTGGGGATCTGCATGGTGGACTTGTACTGGAACTTCTCCATCAGAGCAGGAGCAACTTCCTCAACATACTTTTTCTTCATTCTTGTCATAGTCAGTTTCTCCTTTCTCAGATTTCTGCGCCGCACTTCTTGCAGACGCGGACTTTCTTACCGTCCACGATCTTGTAAGCGACGCGGGTGCCCTTGCCGCACTTGGGGCAAACGAGCTGTACCTTGCTGACATAGATGGGGGTCTCGACCTTGATGATACCGCCGTCCTGACCCTTCTTCTGAGCCTTCTGGTGCTTAGTTGCGACGTTGACGCCTTCAACTATGACCTTGAGTGCCTTGGGATCTGCAACGAGGACCTTGCCGGTCTTGCCCTTATCCTTGCCGGACAGGACTATAACTTTATCGTCTCTTTTAATCTTCATTCTCTTTGCCCTCCATTAAATCACTTCGGGAGCCAGGGACAGGATCTTCATGTAGTCCTTATCACGCAGCTCACGAGCAACGGGTCCAAAGATACGAGTGCCACGGGGGTTCTTATCGTTACCGTTGATAAGAACTGCAGCGTTCTCGTCGAAACGAACATAGGTGCCGTCTGCACGGCGGACGGGCTTTGCGGTACGAACGATGACTGCCTTGACGACATCACCCTTCTTGACAGAGCCGCCGGGAGCTGCCTTGCGGACAGATGCGACGATGACATCACCGATGCTTGCGTATCTGCGCTTGGAGCCGCCGAGAACTCTGATGCACTTGATTTCCTTGGCGCCGGTATTGTCGGCAACCTTCAGATAAGTCTCTTGCTGTATCATTTATGCTGCCTCCTTACTTAGCCTTCTCAACGATTTCGACAACACGCCATCTCTTGTCCTTCGACAGGGGGCGGGTCTCCATCACACGAACGATATCGCCGATGCCGCATTCGTTGTTCTCGTCATGGGCCTTCAGACGGTAGGTTCTTCCGATGATCTTCTTATAAGTCTTGTGTGCGACACGATCCTCAACGATGACGACGACGGTCTTGTCCATCTTGTCGGACACTACCTTGCCGACACGGGTCTTACGGGAAGTTGTTCTTTCATTCATTCTGACTTACCTCCTCACTGCTCGAGCTGTTTCTCGCGGATAACGGTCTTGACTCGGGCAATGTCACGACGCACAGCGGAAATCTTTACGGGGTTATCGAGATGATTGGTGGCATGCTGCATACGGAGCATGAACAGATCCTTCTTGAGCTCTACGAGCTTTGCCTCGAGGTCTGCAACGGACATAGATCTAATTTCATTTGCCTTCATCTTATTCACCACCGTTCTCAGACTCAGTGCCCTTTGCGATTATCTTGGTCTTGCAGGGCAGCTTGTGGCTTGCAAGGCGGAGTGCCTCGCGAGCGGTTTCTTCGGGTACGCCGGCGATCTCAAACAGGACTCTGCCGGGCTTAACGACTGCGACCCAGTACTCGGGCGAGCCTTTACCGGAACCCATACGGGTCTCGGCGGGCTTTGCGGTTACGGGCTTGTCGGGGAAGATCTTGATCCAGACCTGGCCGCCACGCTTGGTGTAACGGGTCATTGCAATACGGGCTGCCTCGATCTGATTGCTGGTGATCCAGCACGGCTCGGTGGCCTGGAGGCCAAACTCACCGTATGCTACAAAGTTACCACGAGTAGCCTTGCCCTTCATGCGGCCGCGGTGTACTCTGCGGTACTTAACTCTCTTAGGCATTAACATTAGTTGTTGCCTCCTTCCTTGGGAGCTGCGTTAGCTGCGGGGCGGGGTCCGCGGTTGTAGCCGCCCTGGCCTGCGGGACGCTGGCCATAGCCGCCCTGACGGCGCTCACCCTGCTGGCCACGATTGTAGCCACCCTGGCGGCGGTCACCACGGCGGTCGTCACGACGACGGCGCTCGCCCTGAGGCTTGTTCATGTCCATCACACGGGGAGTGGTACGCAGGGTCTGGGAAAGGACTTCTCCCTTGTAGATCCAAACCTTGACGCCGATACGGCCGTAGGTGGTAGCTGCTTCGGCAAAGCCGTACTCGATGTCTGCACGGATGGTCTGAAGAGGAATGGTACCGTCGTGGTACTGCTCAACGCCAGCGATCTCACGGCCGCCGAGACGGCCCGAGCACATGACCTTGATACCTCTTGCGCCCATGCGCATTGCACGACCCATTGCGTTCTTCATTGCACGGCGGTGAGAGATACGCTTCTCGATCTGCTGTGCGATATTCTCCGCTACGAGCTGAGCATTGGTGTCGGGGGTGCGGACCTCAACGATGGAGATCGCAACATCCTTGCCGATCATCTTTGCGACTTCCTGACGGATGCGCTCGATCTCCTGGCCGCCCTTGCCGATGACGACACCGGGTCTGGAGCAGTGGATGAAAATGCGGACCTTGTTGGAATCACGCTCGATCTCGATGGTAGGAACACCGGCCGAATAGAGGGTCTTCTTCAGGTATTTACGAATGTTGTAGTCTTCTACGATAAGATCGCCGACCTTATCTGCACGGGCGTACCAGCGGGAATCCCAGTCCTTTATAACGCCGACACGCATGCCATGAGGATTAACTTTCTGTCCCATTTATTCTGCCTCCTTCCTTAGTCTCTCTCAGCCACGCAGATGGTGATGTGGCTGGTGCGCTTGTTGATTCTGTACATACGACCATGAGCTCTGGGCATACCGCGCTTGAGGATGGGGCCGCCGGTTGCATATGCAACTGCAACATACAGCTTCTCGGGATCCATTTCAAAATTGTTCTCGGCGTTTGCACATGCGCTCTTGAGGAGCTTCATCATGCACTCGCAGCCGGATTTGGGGGTGTGCTCCATAAGTGCCATGGCGACATTTGCGTCCTTGCCACGGATCATATCGCAGATGATGCCGACCTTGCGCGGGGAGATACGAACATACTTAACTTCTGCTCTTGCCATTTTCTTTTCGTCCATGTTATCTCCTCCTTACTTAGCGGTCTTGCTGCCTGCGTGACCACGGAAGGTACGGGTGGGAGCAAACTCGCCGAGCTTGTGGCCGACCATATCTTCGGTGACATACACGGGGACATGACGGCGGCCGTCATGTACAGCGATGGTGTGTCCTACGAAGGACGGGAAAATGGTAGTGGCACGGCTCCAGGTCTTGAGGACCTTCTTCTCGCCTGCCTTATTCATTTCATCGACTCTCTTCAGAAGCTCGGGAGCTGCGAAGGGGCCTTTCTTAACGCTTCTACTCATTTACTTATGCCCTCCTTACTTTGCATTGCGGCGCTTGACTATGAACTTATCGGTACGGTTCTTAGTCTTGCGGGTCTTGTAGCCGAGTGCGGGCTTGCCCCAAGGAGTTACAGGGCCGGGACGGCCGACAGGGGACTTGCCTTCACCACCGCCGTGGGGGTGGTCGCAGGGGTTCATGACGGAACCGCGGACGGTAGGACGGATGCCCATGTGGCGCTTGCGGCCGGCCTTACCGATAGAGATGTTGGAGTGGTCGATGTTGCCGACCTGACCGATGGTCGCAAAGCAGTCCATGCGGACCTTGCGGTACTCACCGGAGGGGAGGCGAACAGTGACCATGCCGTTTTCCTTAGCCATCAGCTGTGCGGAAACGCCTGCGGAACGAACGAGCTGTGCGCCCTTGCCGGGGTAGAGCTCGATGTTGTGGATAACGGTACCAACGGGGATGTTTGCCAGAGGCAGAGCATTGCCCGGCTTGATGTCGGCGGATGCGGAGGAGACGATCTTGTCGCCTGCCTTCAGGCCGACAGGAGCGAGGATGTAGCGGCGCTCGCCGTCGGTATACTCAACCAGAGCGATGAATGCGCTGCGGTTGGGGTCATACTCGAGGCGCAGAACTTCTGCTTCCATCTCGGTCTTGTTGCGCTTGAAGTCGATAACACGGTACTTCTGGCGATTGCCGCCGCCCTTGTGGCGAACGGTGATGCGGCCGTAGCTGTTGCGGCCGGAATTCTTCTTGAGGACCTCAGTCAGTTTCTTCTCGGGCCTTGCGTGCTTGTCAACACCGTCAAAGCCGGAAACGGTCATCTGTCTGCGGGCCGGAGTAGTAGGTCTGTAAGTTTTAATAGACATTCTTATTCCTCCCCTTATGCCATGCCTTCGAACAGCTCAATGTTCTTGGAGTCTTCACTGAGCTTTACGACTGCCTTTTTCCAAGAGGCGGTTTTGCCCTTCGGGTATGCGCCGGTGCGCTTTTCCTTGCCGCGAACATTCAGTGTGGTGACCTTTATAACGGTAACGCCGAAGATCTCCTCGATTGCCTTCTTGATTTCGACCTTGTTTGCGTCCTTTGCGACTTCAAAAGCGTACTTCTTGATGTCCAGGTCTTCCATGGACTGCTCGGTGATGATCGGGCGAATGACTATATCATAAGCGGTCTTCATCATGCGTACACCTCCTCGATCTTTGCAAGTGCTGCCTTGGAGACAACGAGCTTGCGGTTGTTGAGAATCATGTAGGGGCTGAGGATAGTTGCGATGGTGGTGGTGATGCCTGCGATGTTGCGTGCAGACTTAACGACCTTCTCGTCAACATTCTCGGTGACAACGAGTGCCTTGCCGGATACATTGATGTTCTTAAGGAATGCTGCGAAAGCTGCGGTCTTAATCTCCTCGACCTTGAGGTCGTCGATAACGATGATGGCTTCCTCAGCTGCCTTTGCGCTCAGTGCGCTCTTGAGAGCAAGACGCTTCACCTTCTTGTTGAGGGTGTAGCTGTAATCACGGGGCTTGGGAGCAAATGCTACGCCGCCGTGGGTCCACACGGGAGAACCCTTGTAGCCTGCGCGGGCACGGCCGGTGCCCTTCTGGCGCCAAGGCTTTGCGGTGGTGTAGGAAACTTCGCCCTTGGTGAGTGCGCTCTGGGTGCCCTGACGGCAGTTTGCCAGATGATTCTTGACGGAGTCATGCAGAACAGACTTGTTCGGATCAATACCGAAGATAGCATCGGAGAGCTCGATCTCGCCGACCTTTTCGCCTGCCATGTTGTAAACATTAGTAATAGGCATTTATGAAACTCTCCTTTCCTTACTTGTTTCGTGCGGAAGCCTTCTGCGGGTTGACACGAGCAGATGCCTTCTGCGGGTTGAGGCTGATGCCTGCGCCCTCGCCCTTCTTGACGGGTGCGGTCTTGATGGTGCTCTTTACATAAACGAGGCCGCCCTTGGGGCCGGGGATAGCACCGCGGATAACGATCATGTTAAGCTCGGGGTCGACCTTGACGACGTCAAGGTTCTGAACGGTGACCTGGTCAACGCCCATGTGGCCTGCGCCGATCTTGCCCTTGAAGATGCGGCTGGGGTCAGTGCTGGAGCCCATGGAGCCTGCGTGACGGTGAACGGGGCCGCCGCCGTGGCTGGTGGGGGTGCGCTGTGCGCCGTGGCGCTTGATAACGCCGGCGTAGCCGTGACCCTTGCTGGTGCCGGTGACATCGACCTTGTCGCCTTCTGCGAAGGCGTCAGCCTTGATGACATCGCCGACGTTGAGCTCTGCTGCGTTCTCGAGCTTGAACTCCTTGAGGTGCTTTACCATGCCGACGCCTGCCTTCTTGAGGTGGCCTGCCTCGGGCTTGGAGATGTGCTTTTCGGTCACTTCTTCGTAACCGAGCTGGACTGCGCTGTAGCCTTCCTTTTCCTCGGTCATCTTAGCGGTTACCACACAGGGGCCTGCCTCGATAACGGTTACAGGAATGACCTTGCCCATTTCGTCGAAGATCTGCGTCATGCCGACCTTCTTGCCGATAATGGCTTTCTTCATTATTTTTTCCTCCTTCGGTTATTGGTTGCCTCGCTTAGGTCGTGCCCAGAGGCTGGCAACTTAACCCGTCCGCATTCGCAAGCTGCGGACTATGGGTCATTGATAAAATTGGGTGGGTTAATGGGAATGCTGTGCCTTAGAGCTTGATCTCGATCTCGACACCGGCGGGAAGCTCGAGGGACATAAGGGCCTCAACGGTCTTCTGGGTGGGAGCCATTACATCGATCAGGCGCTTGTGAGTGCGGCGCTCGAACTGCTCGCGGCTGTCCTTATACTTATGAACAGCGCGCAGGATGGTGACGACCTCGGTCTTGGTAGGCAGAGGGATGGGGCCGGAGACCTTTGCATCGGTGCGCTTGGCTGCTTCGACGATAGTCTCTGCTGCCTTGTCGATCAGCTGATGGTCATAGGCCTTGAGGCGGATGCGGATCATGTTCTTGTTGCTTGCCATATTGTTTCTCCTTTTTCGTACGAATTTTTCGACAGCATTGGGAACTGTCTTTAAAGTCCCGTACGGATGAAGCATAGTTTTGCACACTCAACCGTGCGTATCAGACTCTGTCCGAAAAACAAACCGGCCTTTTTGAGCCGGTCTGATACCGTACAGACGATATACGCCATGTGCAGTACGCTTCAGCCGCCCGATTATGTGCCATAGGCACCGGACATACTCCACGGAAGTTACCTCGAAAACGAGCAATCTCCCGCTTCATCGCATAATACGCCCGTCAGCAACGCACAGGCGCTTT
>JALFUQ010000015.1 GCA_022784505.1 Bacillota bacterium | reverse complement strand
ACCGTGCAGCTTATCAAGCTCGGCGATTATCGTTTCAAATGCTTCCGTGCCGTAGTAGTCGTCGGCGTTTATGACCGCAAACGGAGTCTTGATAAACTCCTTTGCGCACAAAACGGCGTGCACCGTGCCGAAGGGCTTGGCTCGATGCGAAAACTCGGGTCTTGCCTCGGTGAAGCGGTCGGGGGTCTGGAGAGCGTAGTCGATCTTTATGCCTGTGCTGCGCTCGATGCGATCACCGAAAAGCGTTTTGACATCATCAAGTATCTCGGGCTTAACTATCAAAACCAGCCTGTTAAAGCCCGCGGCCAGTGCGTCATAAATGGCGTACTCCATAAGTATCTCGCCGTCGGGGCCGAGGCGCTCTATCTGCTTAACGCCGCCGTAGCGCGAGCCGAGTCCGGCCGCCATCACTACTAAAGTTTTATCCATAAATCATTCTCCGATCTGTTATTTTACGCTTATCTTGGTGTAGCTCGTTGTGCGGAACAGGGTTTTCTCGTCGCCGGAGCGCAGCCACGACAGATACACCTCCGGCCAGTGCTGCATGAGTATCGCCGAGTCGCAGCCGTTGTGGTATGCGTCGACGAGCATGTTTACCAGCTGCTCGTAGTAATAGTCCTGATCGCCGTTCGTGACCTTCGTCGCCGTGAGCTTCGTTGCGTAGCGCACGAAAATGCTGAGCCCCATCGAAAGAAGCTCGGAGGCCGGCGCTCTGTCGCCGTCGCCCTGCTTGCGCTTTGACGGAAGCCTCGATATCCGCTGCACCTTTTCCAGCGCACCGATATCGTTCCAGTCCTCGATGAGCGAGCACACGTCGTTTGCAAGCTCCTCGTTGCCGTCGAGCAGAAACTTGAGGAACATACGCGGCTCAAACTCGCTTCCGCCGAACTTGCTGTTCATGTAGTCCATCAAAATGCCCTGATAGCCGCCCTCTGCGTACTTCTCCGGCGTTTCCAGCAGGTCGTCAAGATACTCAAACAGCAGGTCGAGCGCGAGCTCTTGATCGGCAATGGGCTCATACTTGGTATCCGGCAGGCCTATCTGCGCCATGATATCGTTAAATTCGACGACCATCTTTTCCTTGAGCTTTTCATATTCCTCGGCGCCGCGCCTTGCCTTGCACGGCAGGTACAGCGTCGTGCCGAAGCGGGTAAAGCCCCAGTAGGCAAGGGGAACACGGGGCACTACGTCTATTTCGGAAACGATGTTGAAGATGTTGTCGGTGTACGCCGCCGCACGATCGAATACCGTGAGGGGAGCTGCAAAGGTGTAGACAAAAATATTGTCCTTTGCGATGCCGCTTTCAAAGGTGAGCCTTGCACCGAGAAGGTTTGACACTGCAGCGCCGCGGCTGAAGCCCGTTATCCATATCTTTATCTTCCGGCGGTCAAAGCCGTGATTATCTATATATCTGTTCAGCGCATCATACACGCTGTCGGCCGCTGTTTTAAAGCCCATGGCGTAATCCGGGCAGCTTTCGTCGACGACATGTGCGTTGCTGACCCATTCGCCGCCGTAGTGGTGGCTGCGGATGACAACGGGGATAAGGTGGTAGCCGTCTCCAAGCGTTTTTGCCGCAAAGGCGTAGGCGCAGCTGTCGTCGGAGGCTTTGGTGACCTCGTACTTGTGCGTTTTGATGCTTCGGTCGTCGCAGCCGATGGTGTTTAAAAGGTGGCGTATATACTTATCGCCCGAAACCTTGTAGGTGAACGCCGACATGCTCATGCCGAGCGACATCATCGCAAGCTCGTGGTCGTACGAGCAGGCCGACTTATCAAAAAAATGGTCGGAATATCTGAAATACATGGTCTCGACGGCATCAGGGCGCTTGTCGGACGACACGAGCATGCTCACCGGTACGTCGCCCTCGATGGCCATGCCGTTGGTTCCGTCAAAATAATGTCTCAGAGGCATCATTTCAATAATCTCCTTACATTCAAATTGTCAGTTAACATGATTATAAAATATTTTTAAAAAACAGGCAAGTACCTTGTTGACATAATATTGGCCGGACTGTACAATATTTGCAGATAAAAATTTTCGGGGAACGGGATATGAAGAAATTTAAAACGATAACTACAATGCTGCTGGTCACGCTTCTGCTTGTTGGGATAATGCCGCCCAAAGTGCAGGCTGCCGGAGGTACAAAGCTCATCGCGCTCACCTTTGACGACGGGCCGAGCTCGGCAAATACCGGCAGACTCCTCGACGGACTCAAGGCAAGAGGCGCGCATGTCAGCTTTTTCATGACGGGCGAGAACGCCAAGCGCAACCCCTCAATAGTCAAAAGAGCCTACGAGGAGGGGCATCAGATATGCAGCCATACATATAATCACGCGCTGCTGACGAATTTGTCGAACTCCGAGATAAAGTCGCAGCTTAATAAAACAAACAAGATACTCGACAATGCAATCGGCTACAACCTCAACTACTCCCTGCGCCCGCCCTACGGCGGCTACAGCGACAGGGTGCTCAACGCTGCCGCCACGCCATGCTACTATTGGTCGGTCGACACCCGCGACTGGGAAAGCCGCAATGCGACCTCGGCTTATAATATGTTCATGAGGTACGCAAAGGACGGCTCTATCGTCCTCATGCACGACCTTTACAGCACAACCGTCACCGCTGCACTGAACGCCATCGACACACTGCAGAAGCAGGGCTATGAGTTCGTGACACTAAACGAGCTTCAGGTGCGCCGCGGCGTAACACCGACTGCGGGCAAGATATATTTTGATGTCTATCCGTCTTCCCACGGCACCGATAAGGCACTTTCCGCGCCCGTTATCAGCTATAAGCAGCAAAACGGCGGCAAAAAGGTCGTCATCACCGGCGACAGCCGCGCAAAGATATACTACACCACCGACGGAACTACTCCTACGCCCAGCCATGGCAGCAGGTACAAGGGCGCGTTCTCCGTTAAGGACAAGACCGTCGTCAAGGCAATAAGCGTCGTGAACTGGAACGGCTTTAAGTCCGGCATTGCGTCAAGAAAGATAAGCTACACGACGCTGCGCACACCGAAGATCACCGCCGCAAACGGCAAGATAACGCTCGGCAACTTAACATCCGGCGCAAGCTATTACTACACCACAAACGGCAAAACGCCCACAAGCTCCTCATATAAATATAAAGGCAGCTTCACCGCCGTGCCCGACACGGTCTACACCGTGCGCGGCATTGCCGTCGGCTACTACTCCAGCACTGCAGTTTGGGCGACCTACGGCGCATCCGGCAAGCTCTATACCGATACGAGGCCCGGGCTTTGGTACTACAAGGCCACCGACCGCGCTGTGGGCGAGGGGATACTTGACATGAGCGGCACGAAGCTTGCACCCCACAGAGAGGTGACCCGAGCGCAGCTTGTTTCGATGCTCTACCGCATGGCGGACAGCCCCGCGGTCGAGAGCGACATGCCCTTTGACGATGTGCCGGAGGACGCAAAGTATTATGATGCTGTCATATGGGCGCATCAAAACGGCATCGCAATAGGCGTGGGCTACGGGAAGTTTGCGCCGACGCAGCTCGTGACCCGCGAGCAGACCTGCGCGTTTCTTGCACGGTACGCCGAAGCGTGCGGCAAGGACTTGAGCGGGCTTGATAAAACGGCGATTGACGCATTTGCAGACAGCTCCGCCGTCGAGCCGAGCATAGCCCAAAGCGTTAACGACATGTGTGCCCTCGGCATACTAAAAGGCTACGAGGACGGCACGATAGGCCCGCGCTACTACATCACCCGCGCCGAGGCCGCGACCATGCTCACAAGATTGAAAGATGCATTACAATAATAAAAGCACAGCGGGAAATATTTTTCCGCTGTGTTATGACAGAAAAACAAAAAAGCCTGTGATTACTGCAATCACAGGCTTTTTTGGAGCTGCTGACCAGATTCGAACTGGTGACCTCATCCTTACCAAGGATGCGCTCTACCGACTGAGCTACAGCAGCAAAGATTATGCCCCTCGTTACAAGGGGCATAGTGGCGACCGAGAAGGGACTTGAACCCTCGACCTCCGGCGTGACAGGCCGGCGTTCTAACCGACTGAACCACTCGGCCACGGCTCAGTTAATATAACAGATTTTTTTCTGCTTGTCAATAACTTTCCCGAAAAATTATCTTCTCTTTTTATTTTTTCTCGGACTTTTCTTCTTGTTCTGCTTCCTTTTTGCGGCGGCAGCGGCCTCTTTCTTTTCCTTTATGCCGCGCTTTGTCCTCACATCGATGACGACCATAAGGCAGATGAGCACAAAAACACCAACAACTATCCACCAATACCATTCAAGACCCATGATCTATCCTCCGTCTACTTTTTTTAATATCATACCGTATGTGAATACCCCTGTCAAATAAAAATATATGGACAATCCCCGCTCAAAGGGGATATAATAACTGTTACCACGTTTAACAGAGGCTTGATATGAAAAAGAACTTTAGATTTTATATAGCGCTATGGATAAGCAAGGCGGCGATGCTGCTGCAAAAGCTGCTCGGCATGAATGCGAGCTATTTCCCCGGCAAGATCGCCATCAAGCTGTGCCCGGATTTTCTCGGCCGCATCGATAAGCCCAAGACCATCATCACCGTCACCGGCACGAACGGCAAGACCACCTGCTGCAATATGATCCTCGATGTACTGACGGAAAACGGCTACGATGTGCTCAATAACAAGGCGGGCTCAAATATCGACGCCGGTATCGCGAGCTCGCTGCTTGGGGATGCAAATCTCCTGGGTCATGTCAAAAAGCAGCTTGCGGTGTTTGAAGTCGATGAGCGCAGCTCGCTTAAGATATATGCCTATGTCCACCCGGACTATGCCGTGTGCACGAACCTGTTCCGTGACTCAATCGGCCGCAACGCCCACGCAGAGTTTATAAGCTCAATCATCGAGCGCGCGCTGCCGGACGATACGCACATGATACTAAATGCCGACGACCCGATAAGCAGCCAGTTAAAGCCGGGCAATAAGCGCACCTATTTCTCCATCTCCCGCCTTGATACCGACAGAGCTGAGTGCGTCAACATTATAAACGACATGCGCTCGTGCCCCAAGTGCGGCGGCAAGGTAGAGTACGAGTATGTGCGCTACCATCATATCGGCAAGTTCAGATGTCCCAACTGCGGCTTTGCCTCTCCCGAGGCCGATTACACCGCAAGCCCAGACTGGGCGGCGGGCACATTCACCGTTGCCGCTCCCGATGGAGAGGAGACATATCCCCTCATGAGCGACAGCGTATTCAACACCTACAATCAGGTGACGGTCGTTGCGCTTTTGCGCACCTTCGGTCTTTCCACCGAGGCGATAGCGGCAAGCTTCAAGCACATGAGCATCGTTAAAAGCCGCTACACCAAGCGCGAGAAAAACGGCGTTGAGGTCGTGACGAACATGACCAAGGGCCAAAACCCCGTGGCATGCTCGATAGTTTTTGACTACATCCGCTCCGAGTCCGGCCAAAAGGAGGTCATCGTCATGCTCGACGATAAGACCTACAAAAAGACCACCGAGATAGTCACATGGGTGTACGATGCCGACTTTGAATTTTTAAACGACGAGAGCATCAGCCGCGTCATCGCCTGCGGCGTGAGACTGCATGATTACCACCTGCGTCTGCTTTTGGCGGGTATACCCGAGGAGAAGATACGCTGCGTGGAAAACGAGCTTGACGCACCGTCACAGCTGCTGCTCGACGGCACCGACAAGGTGTTTATCCTGCACGACCTGACAACGCCCGAAACGACAAGACTTGTGTGTGACGGTGTTCTGGCCGAGATTGAAAAGAGGGAGGCGACAAAATGAAGATAGAAGTGTTGTATCCCGAGGCGGCAAATCTTTTCGGCGATTGCTGGAATTACCGCTATCTCAAGGAGTGCCTGCCTGATGCCGAGTTTGTGTACACCTCGCTCGGCGACACACCGGCGTTTGCAGACGGCGATGTGCAGCTTGTTTACATGGGCGCGATGACAGAGAGCGCTCAGGAGCGCGCGATAGCATGGCTCATGCCGTACCGTGAGCGCATTGCGCAGCTGGTTTCCTGCGGCACGGTGTTTCTTATGACCGCCAACGCCGGTGAGGTCTTCTGCGACCACATCGAAAACGAAGACGGCAGCCGCGTCGAGGGACTTAAAATTTTTGACCTGTACGCTAAGCGCGACATGATGCACCGCCACAATTCTACGGTGCTGTGCGAATTTGAGGGAATGAAGCTCGTGGGCTTCAAGGCCGAGTTTTCGCAGCTTTACGGCGATAACTCCGCAAACGCCTTTGCCACGGTCAGCTACGGCACGGGCATAAATTCAAAGAGCAAGCTTGAGGGCGTGCGGATAAATAATTTCTTCTCCACGGCGATAGTCGGCCCGTTCCTGCTCATGAACCCCAATTTCGTGAAATACCTCATGACGCTCCTCGGCATCGAAAACCCCGAGCTCAAATACGAGTCCGTCATTATGGATGCTTACGAAAAACGTCTGGCCGATATCGAGAGAATGGCGGCTAAATAACGAAATAACGAAAAACGGAGTGCATCGCACTCCGTTTTTAAATTCTATCAGCCGAGTTCAAATACCGTGACCGATGGGGTGAGGGGCTTTTCTGTCGTCAGGGTGTTTGAGGTGAGGCGAGTTATTGTGCTTTCGTCGAACAGGGACAGGAAATCGTCGACGGAGGCGATATTCTGGAGTCCGGCGCTGCCGCAGCGGTAATGCATGGGGACTATCACTGTGGGCTTTATCTGCTCACAGACTGCCTTTGCCGCCTTCGCATCGAGAGTGTACACGCCGCCGACGGGTATCATGAGAATATCGATTTTGCCGAGCTTTTGCAGCGTTTCGCCGCTCAGCTCGTGACCGAGATCGCCGCAGTGGGCGACGGTGAGTCCCTCGGCAGTGACGACAGTTATGAGGTTGCTGCCACGCTTTGCGCCCATGCACTCGTCATGGAAGACAGGTAAGCTTCGCAGCGCAAAGCCGGGCTTTAAGCCCGTCAGCGTGACCGCCTCGGGACAGTAGTGGTCGGAATGGCGGTGGCTGCAAACAACTGCGTCCGCCGTGACCTCGGGGAGCTTCAGCCCGGGAACATAGCCCGGGACGTAGGGGTCAAATACTATGCTGCCGCACTCGGCTTCGAGCTTAAAGCAGGCGTGGCCGTACCATGTAAGCTTCATTTCAGATACTCCTTTATAAACCTGTCGAGCTTTTCCGCATACGCCTCGGGGGCGATGTGCATCGTCTCGATATGTTTTGCGCCCTCGGTGAAAAGACAGTCCTTGTCGTTCGGGCAAAGCTCAAATATCCTCGGAGCCATGGAAAACGGCACCGTTTTGTCGTCCCTGCCGTGCACGATGAGAAACGGCAGTGGCGATTTTTTGATGTTTTCGCACACATTGGTCTCGGCAAGGTCGTAGCCCACGATAATGCGGTTGAGCCCTGCCATGAGCCCGTAGAGCGGGCCTAGCTGCGAGCGAAGTATCTCGCGCGCGTCTATGAATCCGCTGTCGGCAACGATGAATTTAACGCAGTCAGGGCAGCGGTCGCTCATCTTGAGCACCGTTGCGCCACCGAGGGAAAAGCCGTGCAGCACGACCTTTATATCCTCGCCGAACTGAGCGCGCAGAAAGTCGAGCCATTTAAGACAGTCGGCGCTTTCAAACACATCGTAGCCGAAGAGCTTACCGCCGCTTTCGCCGGAGGCGGTATTGTCGCAGGTAAAAATATCAAAGCCGCGGCTGTGGTACAGGTCATAGAACATGCCTGCGGTCTCGGCGTGCTCGGAGTGGTAGCCGTGCACGATAAAAACGATCTTCTTCCCCGGCTTTTTGCCCGCGGGGTAATAAAAACCCTGGAGAGCTTCGCCGCGGTCGGAGTTTATGGTGTAGCGGATGTGCATTTTCTCCCGCAGCCTGTCGGCAGCGCTGTCACGCCGCACATAGTAGTCCTCGGCGTGCCCCTTTTTGTCTAAAAGCAGGGTGCTGAGCCTTGAGCGGCTGCGCCAGAACACAAAGCGGTAGATATCCAAAACGGCGTAGACCGGCACGGCGGCCGCCGCAATGATGAGCGCTTTGTTCATATCAGGTCACCGGAAGTAGCGCACCCACGCTCGACAGCAGCGTGAACACGACGATAAATATCTGGAACGGCAGCGAGCCGAATTTGCCGCATATCGGCGATGCGCCCGTGCGGTGGCGTGAGCGGTTGTATGCAACGATGATGCCGATACCGGTCACGACCTGAATGATGCTTGCAAAGCGGGTGAAGCCGACAAAGCTCGACAGCCCGAGCAGCGCAAGGATAAGGCAGGGAGCGGAGGCTACGAGCCAGCTTATGTTCTTGCTCCAGCCGGTCTGCTCGCCGACGATATCGCGCAGGTTGAGTGTGTTTGCCCAAAAGCTCGTGGCAAGCGCCAGCAGCGTGAAGATATAGCCGATGATGCTGACCCAACCGCCGAGATGGCGGGAGAGGTCAACAAGTGCGCCGTCCTCGGTGATATCCTTGCCGGCACCGAGCAGGGTCATGGTGGTTATAAGCAGGATGAGGCAGGCGTTTATGCCGAGGCCCGTTGCTATCGCACCGCGGATGCGCTTTACATTGCCGTTTAAACCCTTTACGACCTGCGGCGTACTCATGACCGCCGACAGCGAGAAGCTTATCATGCCAAACAGCGCCAGTGCGTTATTAAGTCCGTGCCAACCGGTGGGGAAGGCACTGGTCTTATTAAGCAGCGTTGCAACGAACAGTATGCCCACAACGCCGACCATCGAGCCGACGGCGATCTTTTCGCAGATGCCGACGAGCTTCATGCCGACGAACACAACGCCCGCACCGATGACGTAGAAAATGAGCATGCCGACGATGTCCGGCAGCCCGAACCACGAGCGGAACACCGCAGCGGCACCGGTCAAAAATGCGCTGACATTGACGATGACGGACAGACCCAGCAGCAAGAATGCCGCCCAGGTGAAAATTTTCTTGATAATGCCGGAGAACAGCTCTGCATCGAAGCAGGATATAAACTGCGCGCCGTTATTGTTGTACGAAAGCTCGGCGATGACAAAGTGCAGCACCAGCGCTACGATGTAGCCGAACAGCAGTATCCAGATCATCTCGCGGAAGCTGTTGTGCGCGGCAAGGTAGGGCACGGAGAGTATGCCCGCGCCGACACCGTGGCCGACGATGATGCTCGCCGCTTCAAAGAATGTAAGTTCGGATTCTCCTTTTATGTTTGGCATGACTTTAATCCTTTCTGGTTTTTGCGCTATTTTATCACGCTGTGACAAATTTATCAATAATAGAACCAAAAAGAGCAGAAAATGTCATTTACATGACTGGGATGTTGTATTATAATGTCATAATATAATGTTTTTACAAACAAAATGTGAGGGAAACAGGGAAAATGGAGAAAAGGCTGGAGCAATTTAACAGGCAGAAGTTTATGAGGGTGGTCTGCCTGGTAATAGCGGATGCTGTGCTCATAAATGCGGCGGCGTTTTTTGCACTGCTCGTGCGCTTTGAGTTCAGCCTCGAGCTGCTGAGTCAGACGGATTATCTTGACGGACTCATGACCTATTCGTGGCTGAACACGATCGGCGCACTGCTCATATTCTATCTTATGAAGCTGTATAACAGCCTGTGGGAGTTCGCGAGCACCACCGAGCTTATCCGCGTGTTTGTTGCATCGGTGCTTTCGGCTGGCGCGTGCGTGATCGGTATGTCGATGCTGAAGATCGACATGCCTCGCAGCTTCGTGATTTTGTACGCGGGCACTCTGACGGCACTTTGTTCAGCGCTCAGACTCGTGTACAGGGAGATGCGGCGCAAGAGGATGCGCCCCGGTGTGCACAACCGCAAGCGCACCATGCTTATCGGCGGCGGACAAGCAGGTTCGATGGTGCTGCGTGAGTTCCAGTTCAGCGCGCATTCCGAAAATAACGTCGTGTGTATCATCGACGACGACCGCGCCAAGCACGGCAGCTACATGCGCGGTGTGAAGATAGTCGGCGGCTGCGACGATATTGTGCCCATGGCCGAAAAATACGGTGTTGAGGAGATAGTACTCGCCATACCCTCGGCAAGCCGCCGTAAAAAACTCGATATCCTCGATATTTGCCACCTCACGGGATGCAGCCTGCGCACCCTGCCGGGACTGTACCAGCTTGCAAACGGCGAGGTCAGCATTCAGAACATAAAGCACATCGACATCGAAGACCTTCTCGGCCGCAACACGGTCAAGACCGACTTGGGCGAGGTCAAGTCGTATATACAGGGCAAGGTGGTCCTCGTCACCGGCGGCGGCGGAAGCATAGGCAGCGAGCTGTGCCGTCAGGCGGCGGCGATGGAGCCCAAGCAGATCATCGTTTTTGATATCTACGAAAACAACGCCTACGACCTGCAAATGGAGCTCAAGCGCAATCACCCCGAGCTCGACCTTGTCGTGCTCATAGGCTCGGTGCGCGACGAGACGAGGGTCAACAATATTTTTGATAAGTATCGCCCTGACCTCGTGTGCCATGCAGCGGCGCATAAGCACGTTCCACTCATGGAAGATTCGCCCTTTGAGGCGATAAAGAACAACGTGTTCGGCACATATAATGTCGCACGGGCGGCCGACCGCTTCGGTACGCAGAGGTTTATCCTTATCTCCACCGATAAGGCCGTCAACCCCACCAATGTCATGGGTGCGTCAAAGCGCATCTGCGAGATGATCGTGCAGACTGTAAACGAGCGCTCAAAGACCGAGTTTGTCGCCGTGCGTTTCGGTAATGTCCTGGGCTCGGCGGGCAGCGTTATCCCGCTTTTCCGCAAGCAGATCAAGGAGGGCGGCCCGGTTACCGTGACGCACAAGGATGTCATCCGCTACTTCATGACCATCCCCGAGGCAGTGCAGCTTATCTTCCAGGCAAACGCCTATGCAAACGGCGGCGAGATCTTCGTGCTTGACATGGGCGAGCCTGTGAGGATCGACGATCTTGCCCGCAATATGATAAGGCTGTCGGGCTTTGAACCGGATGTGGATATCATGGTCGAGTACACCGGCCTGCGCCCGGGCGAGAAGCTTTACGAGGAGCTGCTCATGTCCGGCGAGGGGCTCAGAAAGACGAAGAACGACCTTATTTACATAGGCAGCGAGGTCGATTTTGACAAGCCGGAGTTTGAGGAAAACCTCATGGAGCTCAAGGCGATAGACGAGACCTCGGAGCGGGAGCTGCGCGATAAGATAGCGCAGATCGTCCCTACCTACCATATCCCGGAGCACCAAAAGCTCACAGTGTGACACCACTTATATAAAATAACGAAAAACGCTGATGCGGTATGCATCAGCGTTTTTTCAGCTCTCCATCTGCTTGCCGAGGAAGCTTGCAACGGTCTGCGCGAGCTTAAACTCAATGTCCGTGCACGGCGCGGCACTTTGCTCGGCGACGAATATCACGCAGCCCATCACATCACCCTCGGATATGACCGGAGCTGCGACCGAGACGCACAGCTTGTCGTCGCTATCCGTGACTGCGATGCAGCTGCCGCCGTCGCGGCGATAGGTGCCGCGTCCCTCCATGATGTGCTCAAGTCCGGCGGAAATACGCTTATCCAAAAGCTCGCGTTTTGCACCGCCTGCAACGGCGATGACCGCGTCACGGTCGCAGACTGCGGCGATGGCATCTGTCGATTTGTGCAGGCTGTCGCAGATCTGTGCGGCGAAATCGGACAGCTCGCCGATGGGGGAGTATTTTTTAAAAATGACCTCGCCGTCCTTATCGGTGTAGATCTCCAACGGGTCGCCGTTACTGAACCCATTGACAGCAAAATCGCTGTTTTTGGGCTCATTTTCGCATTCTATGAGCAATTTTAGCTCTTTGGAGGGGTGGTTGGTCGAAAGCTGAATAACCGTTGCTGACTCGTCAATTTCGTCCGTTTTGCAAACTCCGGAGCAGAGCAACTTCTGCACATCGCTCTTGAGCGCAACCTCGATTGAGTCGCTGTAAACGGTGATGCGCTCCACCACAAATGTGAGATCCTTGTGGCTTAAGTGCTCGGCAGCGAGAATGCGGTCAAAGACCTCGATAACCGTCCGTGCGGTGTTTGTAATCTGCTTAAGAGTTTGCTTTGCATCCCTGCACAGACGAAGCTGATTTTTTGTGCTCTCAATCTGCGAAGTGAGGTCGGCTTCAAGTGAATCGTAGGTCTCCTCAATGACCTCTCTGTTTTCGGGGTGGCGTACACAGTCACGAAGCTTCTGAGACTTTACGGCTTTGAGCTCCGCTGTGAGATTGCCGAGCTGCTCCTCGAGACTATCTGAGGCCGTAGGAACCTGCGTGAGCCGTTTTTCCTCGTCGAGAATGGCCTTTTGCAGATGCTCAATCATACCGTCTGCGTTGTCCCTGACCTGCCTGATTGCGTGCTTTACGGCAGCATCGAGGCAGGCAATTTTCGTATAGTGGGCGTTGCAACCCTTTAGACCGCGTCTATGGTATGAGCCGCATACATAGGTGCCCGGCAGGTCCGGACGGCTCAGTGAAAACATAGGCGCACCGCAGTCGCCGCAGCGCAGAAGACCCGAATAGGGATTAATGTATTTTCTTCCGCCGTTGTAGTTTTGTTCTTTACGGTCATGTCGAATCTGCCTTGTGAGAGCGAAGGTCTGCATATCCACGATGGGCGTGTGATGGTTTTCAAAAACTATTTGGTCAAGCTCGTCAAGCTTAACATCTTTGCCGTTAATTTTCTTGCGTGTATGCTTGCGCTGGCGTAGAGTGCCGATGTAAAAATCGTTGTCCAGAATGCCCTGCACGGAGACGATGCTCCATGCGGTTTTTGCCTCGCGTTTTACATCTTCGCCTCGTGACTGACGGTAGGCGTTTTCGCGCATGCGGGGAGTGGGAATACCCTCATCGGTGAGCCAATTTGAAATGCGCTTGTATCCCCAGCCATCGTTATACAGCTCGAAGATTTTACGCACCACCTCAGCGGCTGGCTCGTCAACCTCAAAGGCGCCGCTTTTGCCGCTTAAAAGGCGGTAGCCGTAAGGCACGGCGCATATCCACTTGCCGTCTTTCTGCCTGCGATTAATGACACTCTTGACCTTCTTAGATGTGTCCGTTACGGGCATCTCGTTCATAAAAAAGTATATCTGAATACGCATCCAGTCCTCATTGGTGGGGTAGTCGATGTTGTCGCCGATAGAAATGATGCGTATGCCCGCATCACGCAGCGTTTCAAGCTCGACAAGGCCGTAGCTGTTGCGGCGTGAAAAGCGGCTGAGGTCCTTGACGATGAGTATATCGTACTGGTTTTTCATCATGAGCTTGCGCATTTTCTGATAGTCCTCGCGCTGCTCAAAGGTGTAGCCCGAGCGGTCGCGGTCAACATATAAATCGAGACTGCTGCCGGGAAATTTCTGCCTGACGAACTCCTCGATGATTGCCTTCTGATTTTCAATTGAAGTATTGTCGCGGCCTTCCTCTAAGTCAACGGAAATGCGGGTGTAGCCGCATATGGAATAGGTCTCCTGCATCTTTATATCACCTCAGTTAATGTTGGCATAGTTTCATATCTTTATCAAGTAAAAAATCCTTGAAAACCAAGGACTTTTTACCAGCTATTGCACAGTTTTATCTGCCATTTCGCGCCTTGCGGAACGTAGCAGGGCGGCGGTGTTTTCCTGCAAATCTCCGGTGCCGGAGCAGTAAATGACGGGCTGATAGTTCATTGCCTTGAACTGTGCAACAACGGGGCGGAGCGAGGCTAAGATGTCCTTGTCCTCGTGCTCGGCCTTCGTGAGCCAGACGGCTAAAAGCCTGTCGTTTTCGTCAGTGTATATTCTCATAGTACCCCCATATAAAAGTTTTAATTTATTTTTGCCGTAACTTTCCGCAAATAAACAAAGACCCCGCTTCCCGAGGGGGAAGGGGGGTCTCAATCTCTACGACTCATTTCTCAGATAACGGCGCGGAGTGTTGTGTAAATTTTCGGGAATTCAAGAGCTGGTATACCCCAGCTTTTCAAGCATTCATGTAGAACTGTTTTATGTCCGTCCACTCACGCTGGAAGAGCTCAAGCAGCTTTTCTTGAGTCTTCGGAGCGGCATCTTTGTAGTATTCCGAAAAAATGTACATAAAGTCAATGCATTCTGCAATGTCATTCTGGGGAACACCATTGATGCAGCCGATAACATTCATAGGCGCAGTGCACCACAGAAAAATGGTTACGGGCTTGTTCTTGCTGTTTGTGTTTGCACCGCTGACTTCGATTTCATAGCCGTTGCCGAAATTGCGGTAGATTACATATTCAAAGTCGATTATTACGACTTCGTATTCGTCTCCGAGGAACTTGCATAAATCCTTTATGTGCCTTGTTGCAGGTTTAATTTTCATGAGTGTTTTCCTCCTTATTTAATCCTTTACAAAATTTCATCGCTTCGATTAAGCTCTCAAAATAAAGCTCCTTGTCCATAAACTGAACAAGCCAGCGAAGCGGGGTGTTGTTGCTCTTGCGAATTAGCAGAGCGGGCGTTTTGGTTTTTGTCATAAAATCCTCCTTGTGTCACAGGTGTCAGCCAATCCTGACAGTGTCAGAGCACGAAAAATGCTGCTCTGTCAATGAAAAGCAGCCCGAGGCTGACAGAACTGGCAGTTTCCCGGGCTGCACTGTTTATTCTTTTTTTGCTTTTTTACTTCAATTTTCCACAGAGTTTAAAAATACTGTCAGAACTGTCAGGAAATGCTCCGAAAGCATTGGTACGCCGTGAGTTTCAGCATACTGACAGTGTCAGCCAATCCTGACAGCTATGACAGAAAATCAATGCCGTAGATGCGGGCATACTCCTGCTTTGCATCAAGTGACAGTGTGTAACCGCACCAATATGTGCCCTTGTCGGTGTGCATTGTCAGCTCGGAGTAGCTCTTGCCGAGATACTCGCACAGCGTATCGCGGAAGACCTTTGCGGTCTCGGCGTAGCCATGGTTGTTATCAACACACCATGCCTTATAAACCTCATAAAGCTTTGAGGCGGTACAGTTGTCCTTCTGCCTGTTTAAGCGAGGCACCATACATTCATGGAAGAAAGCCAGAACCGTGTTGTTGTCTTTCATATATTCCGACCTTGCCTGCGTTACGCAGTCGGGCTCAGTGAAGCTGTAGCCGTTTTTTATGACATCCAGCAGGGCAATAACGCACTTATGTACTATGCCCTCACGCTCAGCGTACATTTTGTCGAGCAGCAGTTTATCCTGCTTGTCCTTCGCAATGACATTGTTGCACTCCACGATAATAATACGGTCGTAAACCCACTGCCCGTTATCACCGCCAAATTTAGGCAGCCTGTTCATGCAGAACCACAGAAGTCCCGAGTAGGTATACTCGAAGCCCTGCTGGCCTTTGAACTCGGCGAAAATACTGTCACCGCCTGTGATTCTCTTGAAGCACTCGAGCTCATTGACTGTCAGAAAGCGCATATCGGACGAGCCTGCAAGCCTTGTGCCGTAGATTGCACCCGTGCCGAAGCGGGCTTCAATTTCGCCGAGGTCGATGCCTGTGAAGTTTCCCCTGCCGAGAAGCTTTTCCGTCAGCGCCTTGAGCTGACTTTTTCCGCTGTCGCCTTTGCCGACTAAAAACAGCGCCTTCTTCATTCGGTAGCCCTTGACATTAGAAAGGCATGCGCCCATGAACTCTAACAGAAGCTTCTGCACGTCTTTGTTGCCACCCGTCAGCGTTTCAAGATAGTTGTCAAAAACGGGCGTCGGGGACGGCGTATCGTTCCAACGGCACGGTATCTGAATGGTGGAAAGCACCTGCGGCGTGTGGGGCTTGAGAACGAGAGCCTCGCCTGAAATGTCCAGCAGACCGTTTTCAAAGTTGATGACACCCTCGTCGGCGTTAAGACTGTCCTGCGAGATGTAATTGAGGTCAGTGGTGAGAAGACCGTAGACCTCGTTGAGTATTCGCATAGTTACAAACGTTTCATTGTAATCGGCAATGAACTTTTTGATTGCACCCTTGAGCATCTCAGGAGCATACAGGCGGTAACAGCCGTTTTCGTAGACATAGACCTGCATGGTCTGACGGCCACTGTCGCGCACAAGTATGTATGGCATATTTTCGCGCACATGCTTTGCCAATAGCGGCGCCGAAACCCAAAGCTTGCCGCCCTTGCCTTCATAGATGAAGTCGGGAGGGGTGGTGTCTTCCTCGTATCGCTCAAGCGCCATGCGGAGAGTGGCCTCGCGGTAATCGCGACGCTCCCATTTGTCGCGGTGCAGCGCCGATGCGCGAAACAGCCTGTCCATCTCGGCAGCATCACCCTTGGTTTCCTTCGCAAGCATAATGCACAGCGCAAGGTCAGCTTCCGAGTGTGAGCCGTAGCCCGAAATATCTCCGAGCTTATATAGCTGCGTGAACTTGTCCGTCGCCGCAGGCTGCGCAGGAGCGGGCTTTTCTTCTCGGCGCATATCCTTTTCCAGCGTCTGCAATATTGCCTCGGTGCAGTCGGTGGGTGCCTTATCAGCAACAACATCGCCTGTAAAAACTGCAAAGCGGTTTGTGAGACCGCCGATATAAAGCTCTAAGTCATTGCCAGGGTTTTTAGTGTAAAAACGTCTGTCAAGCCTGAGTCTTCCGTCTATCTTTTCCGTAGGCAGACGGGAAAAATCGCATTTGCCGTAGAGATGCAATCCCGATCCGCTCTGAGAGTATTCGGTGTAAGTATCAAAGCGGTGTAGAATCTTCTGTACGAAGGGGTCGTCCAGCTCCTTGTGATCGATGTCGAGGAAGAACCAGCCCTGCGGGATCACAAAGCCCACACCGCTATACATATATTTTTGCGCGGCGGCGATTGCTTCATCATAGCGCACCCAGGTGCCGCAGTATTCCTCGTTAGTGCCGGTCTTGCCGCCGTGTGCCGAGCAGGGCACCTTCGTCATGCGCCCGTTTTTCTCAATTTTGTTCCAGCATACCCAGATCGGCATCGCCTTTAATTCACTGAGATTGTCCATTTTGATTCACCTCCATTCCGGGCATGTTGCCCCTCATAATACGGAGATTTGGGAGCCGTTTTGTGGGGGTATTGTCACAGAAAATTTCGTACTTTTTTCTTTGCGGCATTGATGGACTCTGCAATGCTGGAGAAATCCTTGCCTTCCAGGGCGGCAATTTCGCGGAATGACATACCGTCGGCGTACAGGATCAGTCTGCGAAACTGCGTATTGGACAAAACCTCCATGGCCTTCCACAGAGCCATATCCCGCTCCTTGCGCAGGAGGATTTGCTCCGGTGTCTCACGGTAGGCAAAGGCTTCACCCTCGTAATCCATGGCATCCATATGAAATTCGCAATGGTCGCGCTCCCTTCGGTCGGCGTTACCTGTGACACGCTCATCCTCCCGGAGAAACTCAGCGACTTCCTCGGTGACCTCCACCATGATGGGCTTACCATCCGCAGTGTAATCGTACTTAATAAACATTTTCCCGGCCTTTCCGCCTGAGCGGTAGAGCCGGGATTTCCTGAAATATAGCCTGACACATGATTTTGGGCGCACTTATTCAGGGGCACATACTTTTTCCCTCCTAAATCGGAGCTTTCAGTATGTATCCCGGCCCTATACGTAATCAGGCTTTCGATATTTTTGAATTTGTTCTTGTGAACAGCTTCAAAATAACATATACTGTTACATGTACGCTAAGTGTAACTGTAACGCTATCTGTAACGGAGGCCGGGAAAGTGTCTTGGGATTTGCTATATGAATGGCAGCCATCGGCTGACCATACGACATCGATCATGGGTGCCGGCGAGATCGGCGGGATACCGGAGCTCGTATATAAGCCGATTCGGTTTAAGGAATATACATGTGAGCCATATAATCTTCAAACGTGGATAAAACCGAAAATCGCCGACAGCGACTCGTTTATGACCGAGCTCGATGCCGACGATGATTATGAATTATTCACGGGGAAAACGATTTTTTGCGCCCTGTATAATCTTGGGAAGTACCTCAATGATGAGCGCGTCGATATAGGCGATCCGGTGGAGCGCATTGTGGAGTTTTGTACGGAGTATGTACATCCGTATTTTGTTGACGAGCTGGACGACTTAATAGAACAGGGCGGATTTGGGGCGTATTCCATGCTGGAAAAGCAGGCGGCCTTCCGCGCAAATCAGTTCCTGCAAGACCTCGGCAGATTGTATAGTGCAGCCAGCCTCTATTTTGCGCTGGAGGATATCAAACGGAAAAATCCGGCAGCGGCGTTACGTCTTGCCGAGGACGGGAGATTTTTCGATGGATTGCCGTTTTTTGAAAGGTATCTTCATCCGATACCGGAGGTCGAGTGGAACACAGAAGACGCTTCGGATACCTTTGATATTGTGCAGGAAATGCAGAGAGAACAGCCGGTGCCGGGCAAAATTCCACGCCTGTTCTATAAAGAGATGACGGGCAAGCTGGCGGATATCATGCCGGATTTTCGCGTGAGGGTCAAGGTAGAACCGAGAACCGAGCGCATGGTGCTGGCAGCCGACGTCAATTCTGTGTTCGACATTGCTTGGTTTGTGCTGGCAAGGCTCATTACCAGCGGCGGCCAAAGAGTCAAACAGGAAACAAG
>JALFUQ010000080.1 GCA_022784505.1 Bacillota bacterium | reverse complement strand
GGTCCAGGACAATTGCCGACATTCTGAGTAACTGCGGTGACCATATCGGTGCAAGCTGCTTAAAGTACGAGAGTTTAACGGCAAGCGCCGATTAGTCGTGCGCAAAAATCTTGCAGCGCATCAATAGGTTGATGTACAGGCTAAACTCTAAGGCGCAGTAACCGGTCGGGCTGAGGCAAAAGCGACAATATATGATTAGATTCGTATTGAAAGATTGACAATTACACTTTTTGCTATATAATTGCTATGGGTGCTACCCATACGGTAGGCGGTTGCCTCCTTACTTGAGGAGGTATATCTTACCTCCTCAATTTTGAGTTGAGGAGGTGGTATTATGAGCGTTACATATTCGGACATGTTCCAATTTGCAATGGTTCTCATAACCTTCGCTGCTCTTCTGCTGGCTTGCAGAAAATGAGCGTAAAAAAGATGTAATCGCCTCGGCCAAGGCGATTACATAAAATTTGTATTCACTTAGGCAACCGTCTATTGGGTAGCACCTACTTTCATTTACTATAATAGACTTCCATGCTAAATTTGTCAACAGTTTTTCGCTAAATATAGGAGCAGTCGCTGAGCAGTCGTTTTGACTGCTCATTTTATTTCCTGCTCAAGCTCGTCGAATATGGGGGCGGCGAAGAATTCGCCGAGGGTCATTTCCAGACCGTCGCAGAGCTTTTTGACGGTCGAGACGGAAATTTCCCGCCTGCTTGGGTCGAGCAGACTGTACACGGTTGACGGGGTCACGCCCGAAATGTTCGCAAGAGTGTTCGGGGTAATGCCCCGCTCACCGCACAGCCCCTTGATGCGCTGCGCAACTGCGTCCTTGACTGACATATTATCACCTCAGTGACATTGTAGAAAAGTGTTCGCAGATGCGTATACGCACTTGCGTATATCGTGAAATTATGTTATGATTTTTAGAGAAAAATATCGGAGGAACACTATGCCGGACTACAAAAGCATGTACACCCTGCTGTGCAAGGCGGTCGATGACGCTATCGATCCGCTGAGCAAGATACCCGAGGCTGTGCCTGTTGCACAGGCGCTGATAATTGCGCTGAATGCCGCCGAGGAAATTTTCATCAGTTCATTCAATTCGGATTAAAGATTCTGTTTGTCGTCCTTGTGCCAGCCCGACCGGTTTTTCAATACGCATCAACGCTTCTGCTTATCGTTATTGCGTCAGCCCGACCGGATACTGCGCACGCAAGTTAAGACTGTACATCAACCTATCGGTGCAGTGCAAGTTATCCGCACCCATCTAAACTCTAACACCCTTAAGCAGCTTGCACCGATATGGTCACCGCAGTCACTCAGAATGTCGGCAATTGTCCTGGACCTGGTTTCCAAAGGGCGGTTAAGCGCCTTTGGTCGCGTTTCTTTTGTAACTTTTCTTTGGCGAAACAAAGAAAAGTTTTCAATTCGTTCCAACGCTTATGCCTATCGTTTTTGCGTCAGCCCGACCGGTGAGTGCACCTTAGAGTTAAGATTGTACATCAACCTATCGGTGCAGTGCGAGCTATTCGCACCCATCTAAACTCTAGCACCCTTAAGCAGCTTGCACCGATATGGTCACCGCAGTTACTCAGAATGTCGGCAAATGTTCTGGACCTGGTTTCCAAAGGGCGGCTTTAGAAAGCTTGCACTATCTTGTTGAGCGAATGGACGCACCGAAAGTTCGCTTTGCGTTGCGATTCGGGCTACCGCAATTACGACTAGAAAAGGTGTTCGTTCGCTATTGAAAAAAACTTTTCTTTGGCGAAACAAAGAAAAGTTTATATTCAATATTACGCCTTGGTGCGCAGCCGTCCGACAACATAGCTCACGGGTATCAGCACACAGGAGATGGCGAGGTTGGCGGCGGGGACGACGAGATGCGAATAGAAGTTTAAATTATCCGAGTCCATGTCGAGGAGCGCCGCGATAAAGAGCATCAGCGCCGCCGAGGCGGGTATCAGAAATCGGCCGTTTGACATGTCGTGCATCGCCGTGTCACTCGTTTCGGGCACATAGCCGAAAACAAGACGCAGGCAGTGGGATGCAACGATGAGCATCATTGCAAAGATAATGAAATCCGGCAGCACCCAGAGGGCGACGACCAGCGCTTCGATGCGCTCGATGGTCTTGAACACCGTAATATTTTGTATCATCGTAAAAAACGGGTAGTTGAAGCGTGAAATCAGCTCCGAGCCGTAGTTGCCGATGGCGGCGGCGCATAGCAGCGCAAACAGCAGACACACCGGCACGAGCCACAGCGAGTATGTCTTGGCACGACGGCGACAAAGCTCCCGAGGCCGCTCGAAAAACGCCGAGTACACGAAAATTCCGGCGTATATCTCAAACATCGGGATGGCGGCAAGCCCGAGCTTGTCCGGCTCACCCTTAGTGAGCGGCAGTATTAAATTCAGGTCGATATTCGTCAGCGCTAAGATGAGCACCAGCACAAGCACGACCACGAGCATCGGCGAAAAAATGCGCGCCGAGCGCAGCAGCGCCTTTCGTGGGCCGAGTGCGGCGGTCAGGCCAAGCGTGAGCATGACGATGACGAACGGCCACGCATTGCCCGCGGGGTAGATGGTGCAGATGAACCGCTCCGCCCCCGAGCGCAGGATAAAGCCGCAGCAGAAAATTAAAAACGCCGCCGTGCCGCCGAGCACCACCGAGCCGAGGGCTCTGCCATTGGTGCGCATGATCATCTCACCGAGGCCCTCACCGCTGCGCCGTTCGGCCAAAAACGCCGACAAAAACCACACATACAAAACAAGAAACGGCAGTGCGACAATGGGCGCGACCCAGCTTGCGCTGCCTGCGGTCTGCGTATTGAATTTCGGTATCAGCCGGACGGCGGGCGCAAGCGACGACACGAAGATAAGCGCCATGAGCTGCCGCCGGTCAAAGTCTGGTTTCATTCCGAGCTCCCCAAGCCGACATCGAAGCTGCGGTCTACCTCAGCCTCGACGCCTACATTATAATATATATCACGCAGCCGCTCCGACAGGTCGGCGCTCGCACCGTGAAGGCGCTGCGGCTCTTTCCGTTCGAGAACACGGCCTAGCTGCAAAAAGTCGCACTCAAGCGAGCGTGAGATGTCGAGCACCTGCATGACCCAGCGCTCGACCTCGTCCGCCAGTGCACGGTTGAGCTCCTGCACACCCACGCTGCCGGTAGTCTCGGACAGCGCGGCGCTGAGCGTTATCTTCACATCGAGCCCCGCCAAAACTCCGCCGCCGAACATGGGCGTTATGCGGCAGGCGCATTTATCTAATTGCACGGTGGCGGTATCATTGCCGACCCTGAGCTTCACGGAGCTGGGACCTACTTTGTTTTGCAGGACATTCACACCCTTGGCGCAGTCGACCGGCACGCTGCCGACGGTGCGCCCGTTTTTGATGACCGCAAAGCCGTCGGGTATCGCCGTGAGCTCGGCTGCCTTCGCCTCCTTGACCGCCTTGTCCGCTTTGACCGATTTTACCGCCGTGATGAGTGCGCAGCCGTTTTCGTCCAGCGACGACACCACCTCGGCGGCGCTGAAAATGACCCCGTCGCCGCGCAGGATGATGTTGCGCTCGAGCGAGCGCAGAACGCTTGTTGCGTCGTAGGTCTCGCCGCCGGCGCCGAGCACCAGCTCAGATGCCGTGCCGTTTGTGACGACAAAAAGCGGAATATCGAGCCTGAGATCTGTCGAGCGCTCGATGTAATCGAGAAACGGCTTCACCGATTCCTTCGCCGAAGCTCCGCCGATGGCGATGTACGCCGTGTGCGCAAAAAAAAGATCCTCCCGTGCGCTGTAGTCCTGCATCTTCTCCTCGGCAAGCGAAAACGACGGCGCTTCGGCGGCCAAGCGGGCAACGCTTGCCGAGCCGGACTGCTCGGCGCCGCTTTCGCTGCCGCCTCCGCCGCCTGCGCTGTCGCTGCCGGACGATGCCGACAGACGCACGCCGCCGGGTGTCCGGTCAAAGCCCAGGGTCTGGATGACCATGAGCTGCTCGAGCTCACGGTAGTTTGAATATATCGAGCCGCCCGAGCAGCCGGCGAGCAGTGCCGCAAGCACCAAAACTGCGGCTATGCGGAAAATTTTCATCTCTGCCTCCTTTTGTCGGGCGTGTTAAGCTCCGGCTCACGGAACTTGCGCTCCGGCAGCGGCTTTCGCAAAAATGTCCGGCTTAAATTATTCGGCCTGCCGCCGGAGAGCGGCGCCGTGTAGTTCACGCCGTAGGAATCCATCGTGCACAGGTACCATATCAAAATGCACAGCGCCGCCGCCACGCCGAACAGCCCCGCGAGTATCGCCGCCGCGACAAGCGCAAGACGGCACACGCGCAGTGCGGCGCTCATGTCCTGACTCGGCTGGGCGTAGCCGGCGATGCCCGCCGTCGCAACGACGATGACGGCAATGGGCGAAATGACCTTCGCCTCGACCGCCGACTGCCCTACGATGAGCGCCCCGATTATCGAGACCGTTTCGCTTATCGGGTTCGGCAGCCGCAGCCCCGCCTCCTGCAAGAGCTCGAACGCAAGCAGCATTCCGATGACCTCAAGCGCCGTCGAAAACGGGACATCCTGCTTGGACGCAACGATGCTCATGAGTAATTTTGTCGGTATCATTTCCTGATGGTACATCGCCACTGCCACATATAGCGCCGGAAGCGCCAGCGCCAGCATCACCGCAAGCCAGCGCACGATGCTCAGCATCGTTGCGACCAGCCAGTGCTGCGACTCGTCCTGCGGCACACGCAGAAACTCGGCGAAGGTCACCGGCAGCATGAACGCCAGCGGCAGCCCGTCCACGATGAGTCCGACCCTGCCCGACAGAAGCTGCTGGGCAAAGCGGTCCGGGCGCTCGGTGTGCAATAGCTGCGGAAACAGCGAGCGTGGGCGGTCGGTGATGTACGCCTCGATGAATCCGCTCGAGAGCGCACCGTCAATGTCAACGGCATCGAGCCTGCGCTCGAGCTCTTCGATGATCGCGGGATCTGCCACGCCGTCAACATACATGATGACCGCCTTTGTCCGGCTCTTGCGGCCGAGCGTCAAGCTCTTTGCCTTAAGCGCCGGATTGTATATGCGCCGCCGCACGAGCGCCGTGTTCGTGCGCAGTATCTCGACGAAGCAGTCCTTGCCGCCCTTGAGCGATTTTTCGATCTTCGGCTCGGAGATGCCACGCTGGTTTTTGCTCCTACACTCAAAGGTCACGGCGCAATTGGTAAACACCACCGCCACGCAGCCGGAGCAAATGTCGTCGATGACATCGTCAAGCTCGCATCTTAACTGAGCCTGCGAGGAGTACACCGCGCCCTGCATCAGCCGCTCCGGCGTGGGGTCGCTGCCCGAGCGGATGAGATCGGTCAGCGGGCGCAGGATATCCTTTGCCGTGTCGCCGCCGTCGGTGATGCCGTCGAGCCAGCAGACAAACAGCGTTTTGTCCGCAACGAGTCCCGCGCGTATCTCGCGGTACTGAAAGTCCGAGCAGTTATCAAATAAATTTATAATGGTATCGCGCCCGATCGCGCCCTTGAACCGAGGCTTTTGCTCGGGATGCGGCGCACCGTCGGGGGCTTGCCTTGAATTGAAAATAGACATATAGTAATTATAACCACAACTGAACACAATATTTAGTGTCGGACAAAAATAGTTCAAAAATGTTCGCAAAATAGCTAAAAAAACTGTTGACAAAGGGCAAATTGAGTGGTATTCTAACAAAGCGCTTCGGGAGAAGCAAGACAATTGAAAAAGCTCGAAAGAAGTTTTAAAAAAAGCCTTGACAAAGCGGTTCGGTTATGATATATTAATCAAGCTGTCCGCTGAACCGGACGCAAAGAATTGTACCTTGAAAATTAGATAATGTAAGAACAAAGCTTATGCTAAATAAGCACCAGAAAAGGGTTCTTTAAAGTCAGAAATGACTATAAAAATTTCTTTGAGAGCTAGAAAGCAATCATAAATGATTATATCTGCCTAGGCA
>JALFUQ010000078.1 GCA_022784505.1 Bacillota bacterium | reverse complement strand
ATGGAGCAGGGGACAGGAGTCGAACCTTTTCTGGTTCAAATCCACCCTCCGCTAACTTTTTTCTACATCCTTGTAGTGCATATACACCGCAAAAGTAACCTGCTATTTTTGCTCCGAAAAAGCAAAAAAGCACATTGGTTGATACGAACAATATACGTAATACATAACAGTCAAAAGATAAGCGGCAGAGCTTTTCACATTTGACTTCACGGTGGAGTTGTGATAACATCAGAATATCAGCAATTTAAGGATGAGATTTCAATGGAATTTGAAAAAATAACTGTCCCCTCTGTGCGGGAAGCATTTGTTCAGGCGATTGAGGATAAGATCCTCTCCGGAGAACTGAAAGTTGGAGATCGTCTGCCACCGGCACGGCAGCTTTGTACGGATATGGGCGTGAGCCTGACCATTGTGAACGCCGGCATGAGTGAACTGGCTGCCAAAGGCTTCGTGGAGATAAAGCCGCGTCATGGCACATTTGTGGCTGACTACCGCATGCAGGGCACCACGGAAACAATGGTTGCAATGATGCGCTTCAATGGCGGCGACTTGAACAAGCGTGACGCGCGTTCTTTTTGGGAGAGTCGCACAGCGTTAGACCCATTAATCGTGGATTCTATTATGGGGCGCGCCAGTGACGAGCAGATTGCACAGCTTACACCCATTATAGAAAAGCTCCGTGCGGAAAAGGATCTGCCAGCCTTCTGTGTGCTCATCACAGACTACTTTCAGAAAATCTATGAGCTAAGTGACAATTCACTAATGTATCTGCTCTATCACTCCACTGTAATCCCACAGCGCAGGCTATATGCGCAGTACATACAAGCGAATGGCTTGGATACTACATTACACTATTTGAATTCCATCTATGAAGGGATTACAAGCAGAGATTCAGAACGAGCAAAGCGAGAGATGCTTGCTATGTTGAATATAGCGCTGGAGGGACCGACCGCGGTTGTATAGTGACTATTCTAATTACAAAAGAGGACCGAAAAGGGCAAAGAAGGACAAAAAAGTCTTTCCCGATCCTCTTCTTCACCCTCTCTTGACAAACGAGCATGGCCCATGTTATAGTCAATCTGACCACTTCACCACTATATAATTAACAAAATAATTAACAAAATCGTTTTTAATAAGAAAGGAGCTTATCATGGCAAGAGAAATCCTATTTGAGCTCGGCAAGATGATTACCGACCGGATACCTTATAAGTTAGGGGTCAAAAAACTTACCGAAGAGGATCCTGAATACATACTTCTGGATCGTTCCCTGGAAAGTGACGAACAGGCCGAAATCATGCTGAAAATGGGCCTTCGAAAGCCCAAGACTCTGGAAGAAATCGCAAAAATAACCGGCAAAGATCCCAAGCATGTTGAGGAACTGTTGGAGAAGGCCGCACGTACCGGCGCGGTGGAATACCATCGCGAGAATCCCCAGCATGAAAAGCAGTATTATGTACAGCTCTTTGTTCCCGGCATCGCTGAAATGACGAACATGGTGCGCTGGCAGGTTGACAAGTATCCTGAGCTGGGCGAGCAGTTCAACAAGATGACTTATCTGCCTCTGGCAGGCAAGACTCATTTGATACCTCCGGGTGGTGCGGGCATCGGTATGCACGTAATCCCTGTGGAGAGCGCAATTAAAGCGGAGAACCAGTCACTGCCTATAGAGCACATCTCACACTGGCTTGACAAATATGACAACTTTTCCGTGGGCTACTGCTCCTGCCGCAACGCACGCCGCATGACGGGTGAAGGCTCCGGTGAGATTCTGGACGACTGCTGCATCGGACTTGGCGACTACGCAGACTATCTGGTGGAAACAGGCAAGGGCCGCCGTATCACAAAGGAAGAGGCACTTGCAATTTGCCAGCGTGCTGAAGAGAACGGTTACGTCCATCAGGTTACAAATATTGACGGCACAGATAAAATTTTTGGCCTGTGCAACTGCGATCTGGGCGTATGTTTCGCACTGCGCACCAGCCAACTGTTCAACACCCCGAATCTCTCCGCTTCCGCCTACCGCGCCCACGTCAACAAGGACAACTGTGTAGCCTGCGGCAAGTGTGTGGAGATATGCCCGGCCGGTGCTGTTAAGCTGGGACAGAAGCTCTGCACCAAGAATGGAGAAGTCAGCTATCCCAAGCAGGAACTGCCCTCCGGCCTGAAATGGGGCGAGGACAAGTGGAACAAGAACTATGTCGCCGACAACCGCAAGAACTGCCACGAATCCGGCACTGCCCCCTGCAAAACCGCCTGCCCGGCACATATTGCCATCCAGGGCTATATCAAGCTGGCCAAAGAGGGACGATACCTCGATGCACTCAAGCTTATTAAGCAGGATAATCCCTTCCCCTCAGTCTGCGGTTACGTCTGCAATCGCCGCTGTGAGGATGCCTGCACCCGCGGTAAACTGGATAAGGCTGTCGCCATTGATGAAATCAAAAAATTCATTGCAGAACAGGATCTGAATTCTGATGAGCGCTATGTACCCGAGCTGATCCGCCGCCGTCCCATAGATAAGCCTTATGAGGAAAAGGTCGCTATCATCGGCGCCGGACCTGCCGGTCTCAGCTGTGCATATTATCTTGCGCGCATGGGCTATACCAATGTCACAGTGTTTGATCGCAATCCGCAGCCGGGTGGCATGCTCGTTATGGGTATTCCCAGCTATCGTCTGGATCGCAGTGCCCTCAATGGCGAGATTGAGGTTCTCAAGAAGATGGGAGTTCACTTCCAGATGAACACCGAGATCGGTAAGGATATTACCATCGAACAGCTGCGTGAGCAGGGCTATAAAGGCTTCTATGTCGCAATCGGTGCACAGAAGAGCTCGAAGCTCCGTATCCCCGGCGAGGATTTGCAGGGCGTGTATGGCGGCATTGACTTCCTGCGCGAAGTCAACCTCGGAAACACCCCTGAAATTGGCAAGAAGTGCGCCGTAATCGGCGGCGGCAATGTTGCGATGGATGTCTGCCGCACGGCTGTCCGTCTCGGCGCGGAAACCTATGTAGTCTATCGCCGCAGCGAAGACGAGATGCCCGCCGATAAGGAAGAAGTCGCCGAAGCCCGCGCCGAAGGTGTGAAGTTCTGCTTCCTGAATGGTCCCGTCGAGATTCTGGGAGAGAACGGTAAGGTTACCGGCTTGAAGGTCGAGCTTATGGAGTTGGGCGAGCGCGATGAGAAAGGTCGCCGCGCACCTGTCGGCACCGGCAAGTTCGAGACCATCGAGGTCGATTCTGTCCTCGCTGCTGTTGGTCAGTCCATTGACTGGGGCACGCTGGATGTTGGCGAATTGAAGACGGGTAAAAAGGGTAACGCCCTGGCCGACGCCATCACTTACCAGACCGAGCAGAAGGACATCTTCGTCGGAGGCGATGTATACTCCGGACCCAAGTTCGCTATCGATGCTATTGCGGCCGGACGCGAGGGTGCAGAGTCTTTGCACCGCTTCGTTCAGGAAGGCCAGAGCCTCACCGTCGGTCGTAACCTCCGCGAGTTCTATGAGCTGGATAAGGACAATATTGCTCTTCCCAGCGATTGCTTTGATACCCCTGCTCGTCAGCCTATCATGCATGATCCTAAGAAGGCACGCAGCTTCCAGCACGATCGTCTCACATTTACAGAGGATCAGGTCAAAGCGGAAGCCAGCCGTTGTCTGGGCTGCGGTGTGAGCGTGGTGGATCAGAACAAATGTATCGGCTGCGGCTTGTGCACTACCAAGTGCATGTTCGATGCGATCCGCCTGGAGCGCGACATGCCTGAATGCTCCAACATGGTCCGCACCGAGGACAAGGTCAAGGCTATGTTGCCGTATGTCGGAAAACAAGCGATCAAAATTACTAAGAAGAAATCAAAGTAATTTAGATAGCATTATTTATTAGGACTATTTATTCTGAAACCCGGTATCCGCAAATGCGGATGCCGGGTTTCTCAGGTCTTTGGTGGTGGAGGAAGATTTATTCGAACATTATTTTCATGCTGTATGCTTATCAACCTACATAATCAACCTCAAAGTATACTGGGTTCAAATCCCTCCTCCGCAAAGATGGTTGCAATACTCAGCTGCGCACTTACACTGCTCTATCTGTCTTGCTAAAAAATGCTGCAATTTCAAGGTCTTTCAGGGTTCAAATCCACCCACCGCTAACTTTTTCCGACTACTTTGCTCAGTTAATTTGAAGTAAAAGGTGCGCGGGATTTTTGCTCCGAAAACGCAAAACACCGGCCTAAGTCTGGCTGTGATCGCCATTCAGAAGCCGGTTTTCTCTGGTTTTACAGTATTTGGGGCCGTTTTTACCCTGAAAACAAGAAAATTGCCTGATTTATCCGGTAGACAAATCAGGCAATCTATTTGGCAGCGGATGAAGGATTCGAACCCTCACAAACGGAGTCAGAGTCCGGTGTGCTACCATTACACAAATCCGCTAAGCGCAAGAAATATTATACTCGTTTTTTGCCTGTTGTCAATACTTATTTTAAGAAAAAAGGCAATGGTTTTACCCATTGCCTTTACGATGCTTGTATATCAGACGCTGAAGTCGACGGAGGTTGCGCCCTTGTCCTCCTGCTGGAAAACATAGTCCTTGCCGGGCAGGATGGCATTGACTGCAATGCCAACGATGGATGCTACTGCTAAGCCGGACAGGGACACGATGCCGATCTTGATGCTGCCGACAGAGTAGTTGATGCCGATCGCGAGGACGAGGATGAGTGCAGCTACGATGACATTGCGGGTGTTGGAGAAGTTGACCTGATTCTCAACGACATTGCGGACACCGACTGCGGAGATCATACCGTAGAGGATGAGGGATACGCCGCCGATGGTTGCAGTGGGAATTGCGGTGATGAGTGCTGCAAACTTCGGGCAGAAGGAGAAGATTATTGCAAAGACCGCTGCGATGCGGATGACACGGGGGTCGTAGACTCTAGACAGGGCCAGAACGCCGGTGTTCTCGCCGTAGGTGGTGTTTGCAGGTGCACCGAAGAGGGATGCAAGGGTGGTTGCGAGGCCGTCGCCAAGCAGGGTGCGGTGGAAGCCGGGATCAGCCATGTAGTTCTTGCCGCAGGTGGAGGAGATGGCGCAGATATCGCCGATGTGCTCGACCATGGTGGCCAGAGACAGAGGTACTATCGTAAACACAGCCGACCAGAGCATGCCGGTGTCGACATCCATGTTAAACAGGTGGAATACGCTGTTTTCCCATACGATGGGCAGGCCGATCCACTTTGCGGCCGAGACGGTCTCAACGACCTTTTCTCTTGCGGAGGGGTCAACGATGACTGCAATGAGGTAAGAGCCGAGTACGCCGAGGAGGATGGGGATGATCTTGGTCATGCCCTTGCCCCAGATGTTGAAGCAGACGACGATGACTATTGCGGAAACTGCGATCAGCCAGTTAGCCGAGCAGTTGGTTATTGCGGAGCTTGAAAGGATAAGGCCGATGGAGATGATGATGGGGCCTGTAACTATCGGCGGGAAGAAGCGCATGACCTTGTTGACGCCGAAGGCTTTGAACAGTGCCGACAGAATGACATACATAAGTCCGGCACAGGCAACGCCGAAGCAGGCGTACACGAGCAGGTCGTTGTTATATATGGGCTGGCCGGCAGCGTCGATGCCGACAGTGCGAACGGCGTTGTAGCCGCCGATGAAGGCGAAGGACGAGCCGAGGAATGCGGGAACCTTACCGCCGGTGATGAAGTGGAACAGCAGAGTGCCGAGACCTGCAAACAGCAGGGTCGTTGCGATGTCAAGGCCGGTCAGCATCGGGACGAGCACGGTCGCGCCGAACATTGCAAACATGTGCTGAAGGCCGAGAACCATCATTCTGGGCTTGCCAAGGGTGCGTGCGTCATACACGGGTCCATTAATCACGGTTTTTTCTTTCATTTGGTGATTGTACCTCTCTTTGTGTAATTTTTTATATTTATTGGTCTTGCGCCATTAAGTACACGCCGGTGTCGTCATCGTATTCGGGAAGTCTGACCTCGATGAGCTCCGAGCGTGATGTGGGAACATTTTTGCCGACATAATCGGCTCTTATGGGCAGCTCCCTATGCCCACGGTCGACAAGCACCGCAAACTGGATACTTCTAGGACGGCCAACTGAAAACACGGCTTCTATGGCGGCTCTGGCCGTGCGGCCGGTGTACAGCACATCATCGACGAGCACGACATTTTTATCGTTCACCGATATGCCGAGGTCTGCCTTTGCCAGCACCGGCGAGTCACTTGCGTGCGTAAGATCGTCACGGTAAAAGCTGATATCGGCACTGCCGCAGGGCACTTCGGTATCCTCTATCTTTTTTATATTACGGCAGATGCGCTCGGCAATGGGCACGCCACGGCGGCGGATGCCGACGAGCACGACGTTTTCAACGCCCTTGTTCTTTTCGATTATTTCGTGGGATATTCTCATGAGCGCACGGTTCATCGCGGCCTCGTCCATGAGTCTTGCCTTGAGCTTCATATCTTCACCTCAACAGCAAAAAAGTCTTGTCGAAAACCGACAAGACGCACAACATTTATTACTGCGCACAGCGCAGCTATACCATATCAGCGATTTTGCCGGTCTCTCTGTACCGATACTTAAAAATCTTTTCCTGCATATTATAAGGGCTTGCCGTCAGTTTGGCAAGCCCTTTTTTTATATTTGTGAACTTTTATTGAATTTGACGGGTTTAGCAGTCAAATCAGTCCGCGACCTTGTAGATATCGTCACGCAGGTGCAGGAATGTGGGGAGCTCACGGCGCACCTTGTCGACCATGTTAAGGTCAATGTCGGCGTAGAGTATCTGCTCGGTCTCGTCGCAGGTTGCTATGACCTGACCGAAGGGGTCGGCGACAGTCGAGTGACCCCAGCATTCGTAGTGGAAGCCTGTGTAGCGGGCAGCCGACGCACCGACATAGAAAATTTCGTTATCCATGGCTCTGGCTCTTATGGTCAGCTCCCAGTGCTTGGGGCCGGTGGTCATGTTAAACTGCGCAGGGCAGAAAACAACTTCGGCACCGCGGCGTGCCATAGCACGCACGAGCTCGGGAAAACGCATGTCAAAGCAGACTAAAACGCCCATTTTGCCGTACTTGGTGTCGAATGTGGTTATCTCGTTGCCGGCGGCAAAGTGGTTTGACTCCTTAAAGCGGATGCCGCCCTCAATATCGACATCAAACAGGTGCATTTTGCGGTGGCGGGCAATGACCTTGCCGGCCTCATCGAACACAAAGCAGGTGTTATACAGCTTATCGCCGTCCTTTTCGGGGATAGTTCCACCGACGAGGATAACGCCGTTATCCCTTGCCCAGGCAGACATTTGCTCCAGACTTTCGCCGTTTTCGGCATCGGCAAAGGGCTTAAAATACTCCTTTGAGTACGGGCAGTTGTACATTTCCGGCAGAACAACGACATTAGCGCCATTCTCGGCCGCCTCACGCACCATGCACCTGGCCTTTTCCATGGTTACTGCCTTATCCAGCTCCGTTCTTATCTGACAAATGGCAAGCTTAAAAGCATGATCGCTCATTTTATCACCTCGAGATATTCTTCTATGTCAAAGGGCTCGGTGACGGCGTCCTTGCGCAGGTACAGCGGATGATGCGGGTGCCCCTTCTTTGACCGCTTGCCTGCCGAGAACCAATTTGCGCCGTAGCTTTGCCCTATCCTAACCATGTCGAGGACGCAGTCCCTGAGATACGGTCGCTTTTCGATGATGGTGCCCCATGCAGCCCATATTGCCGGGGAAATGCCCTCGCCTACATTATTTAATATGTACTCGAAAGCCCGCATATTCTCACGGTGCAGCTTTTCGTTTAGCACGGTGTCCATGTCGTCGGGGTTTGTAGCCCGCTGAGCATAGACATTGAACATTATCCAGCTGTCATACCCGTTTGCGTCGGCGATGCGGGCAACGCTTTTGAGCGTATTATCAAGGTCGTCGGGAGCAGCGGTCGAGGGGTTTATACCGATGCAGATAAGCGGATCATTGCCTCGGGTACCGAGAATGTAACGGTAATCGGCGTAGTAATCGGGCACATACAGCCACTTATCGGCATCGTAGTCTCCCCTGCTGCCGGAGTTTTTTAATGCCTCGTCAAAGCTCAAAATGTCAAGCTCCGAGCTTTCGCAGGTCGGGATATGCATTACTTTACTGCCTCGAGCAGTGCGTCAACTCTGTCGGTGTCCTCCCAGCGAACGCCGAGATCTGTTCTGCCCATGTGGCCGTAGGCTGCGAGCTTGCGGTAAATGGGCTTTCTGAGGTCGAGGTCACGGATGATTGCGGTCGGGCGCAGGTCAAAGACCTTGTTGACGGCTTCAGCGAGCTTCTCATCGGAGACCTTGCCGGTGCCGTAGGTGTCGACCATGACGGAGACGGGTCTTGCAATGCCGATGGCGTAGGCAAGCTGAACAAGGCACTTGTCTGCAAGGCCGGCGGCCACGATGTTCTTTGCGACATAACGGGAAGCGTAGGCAGCGCTGCGGTCGACCTTGGTGGGGTCCTTGCCGGAGAATGCGCCGCCGCCGTGAGGCGCGCTGCCGCCGTAGGTGTCGACAATGATCTTTCTGCCGGTCAGGCCGGAGTCGCCCTGCGGTCCGCCAATGACGAAGCGGCCGGTCGGGTTTACATAATACTTAGTGTCCTTGTCAAGCAGCTCTGCGGGGATGCTTGGCTTGATGACGAGGTTTATCATATCGTTTCTTATCTGCTCAAGCTCTGCCTCGGGAGCATGCTGGGTCGAGAGAACAACGGTGTCAACTCTCACAGGCTTGCCTGCATCGTCATACTCGACGGTGATCTGAGTTTTGCCGTCCGGACGCAGGTAATCGACAAGGCCCTGCTTTCTGACATCGGCAAGGCGCTTTGCGATCTTGTGCGACAGGCTGATGGCAAGTGGCATGAGCTCGGGGGTCTCGTTGCAGGCGTAGCCGAACATCATGCCCTGGTCGCCCGCTCCGTTCTGAAGCTCGGCATCCTCACCGTTCTTCATCTCAAGCGACTTGTCAACGCCGAGAGCAATATCCGCCGACTGCTCGTCGATGTTGGAGATGATGCCGCAGGTCTCGCAGTCAAAGCCGTACTTTGCTCTGTCATAGCCGATCTCGCGGATAACATCGCGGGCTATCTTGGGAATGTCGATGTAGCAGTCGGTGCTTATCTCGCCCATGATGTGGACAAGACCGGTGGACACGGTGGTCTCACAGGCGACACGACCCTCGGGGTCCTTTTCCAGAATTGCGTCAAGGACAGCGTCGGAGATCTGGTCGCAGATCTTATCGGGATGTCCCTCGGTCACGGATTCGGATGTAAACAATCTTTTGCTCATTTTTCTTTTCCTCCTAAATTTTTGCCGAACACACTTCTGGTCATTACAACGAAAAAATCCGTCGTTGCCGACGGATTTTGTTTCTTGGTCATTAGCCTCATCTCTCGATAATCACCGCCGGATTTGGCACCACGCTCACGCAGGTTGCCGGGCTTCACAGGGCCGTTCCCTCCACCACTCTTGATAAGGTGTTCAGTTTTCGTATAGTATTATAGCAGTAAACTTCTCAATGTCAAGCATTAGCCGCAATATTTTGTCGATTTATCCCCGTTTTGCAATTGATCTCACGGCGACGAACACGCCGACGAGCATCGTTGCGCAGGAAAGTCCCATCATGAGGCCGGAGAAAAAGTCCTTGACATCGCTGCCGCCGAGGGTAAAGGACATTGCACCTAATGCCATGCCCATGACTATAAGCAGTATGCCGACAAGCGTTTCCCGCTGGCTTTCGAGTGCCTGCGTGCGTTTAAGAAGATCGAGTATCTGCTCATCGTCGTAGGCTCGGATGCTGTCGGGTGCCTGCTCTTCGCCGTCCATAAGCTCGGACACGGTAACGCCGAGTTCGGTGCACAGCGGCTGGATAACGCCGTAATCGGGCATGCATTTGCCGTTTTCCCACTTAGACACGGTCTTATTTGACACGCCGAGCTTTTCGGCAAGCTGAGCCTGCGTGAGGTTTTGTTCTTTTCTCTTTTTCTCGATGAAGTTTCCGATGGCTATCTGATTCATATGCCGCCTCCTACATTTGATGGCTCAATAATAGCTCGCTTAAACCACATTATACATCCCCCGGAGGGAGAATACGAGTGGAATTTTCAAAAATCCACGCTTTCAAAGCTTTGACAGGAGGCTTTGTAGGACAAATAGGTCACGAGAGCGTACACAACTGCAGCTGCGGCAAGGATGAGGTAGTTTTTCGTCATCCCCTCCCCGCTCACTGCGTTTAAATACGCAAGTCCCGGTATATAGTGTGCAGCCTCGGCAACGCCGGTTATGATGAGCGCCGCAATAATGAAAAAGATAAAGGGCCTGCCTATCTTATATGCAGTTTTGTAAAACCGGCGGACAAAGATGAGATTGAAGGCCGCGTAAATTATCAGCACGAACGCAAGATACACGGGATTTGCGCTCATGAGCGGATTTTGCACATATGGCGCTGCGTCGCTGAGTACCGTCATGCGAAGGGCAGTGAGTATCGCCATGAGCACGAAGGCAGCAAGCTCTATGAGCACAACAAACTCAAATCTCGCCTTGACGGCATCGCTTTTCTTTATCGGCAGAAGCACCGTGTACAGCACATCGTTTGTCTCACGCCCGAGCTGGAAAGACTGGAATATGCCGAAGCAGACGAAGAATGCACCCATTAAAATGGGATAGCCCGGGATGAGCGTCATGAGCGAAAAGGCAAGAAAGAAATATGTCAGCGGAGCGGCGAAAAGCTTGAGCTCCTTAGTCAGCAATCTGTTCATATATAGACCTCTTTTCAAAGTGCACCATAATTTCCTCGATGTTATTGCCCCAGCCGTTCTCGCGGCAGCGGTCGAGAAAAGCCTGCTTGTTCTCCGAGGCAACTATTTGCCCGTCCTTGATGTATGTGATCTGATCTGCGCATTTATCAAGGTCGGAGGTGATGTGCGTGGAAAACAGGATGGATATGCCCTTGCTCGCCAGATACTCGAACACCTCAAGAAGTTCCTCCCTCGACACGGGGTCGAGACCGCTCGTCGGTTCGTCAAGAATAAGAAGCTCAGCTCCGTGCGACAGCGCAAGCACTAAATTGAGCTTCACCTTCATCCCCTCGGACAGCTCGCCCGGGGTCTTGTCCTCGTCGATGTTAAAAAGCTTCATGTACTTTTCATACGCAGCATCGTCCCAATTGTCGTAAAACTGTTTGGTGACGGCGACGATGGAAGATATCTTTTTCTTTTTATAGTAGTCGACCGCGCCGCCGGCAAAGCCGATGCGCTGCTTGATCTCGCCCTCGTGCTGCGCTATGTCCATGTCAAAGAAACGAATTTCGCCCGATGTAGGGTGAACGAGGTTTAAAATGGATTTGAGCGTTGTGCTCTTACCTGCACCGTTTCTGCCGATAAAGCCCATAATCGAGCCCTTTTCGATGGAAAATGAAACATTTTGGAGCTTAAACTTGGGATACTCCTTGCAAAGGTTCCTGACCTGCAAAACACAGTTCATTACTCTTCCTCCTCGAAAACCCGGCTGGCGAGGCTCGTAAATGTCGATTTAGGCGGGATGGCGATGCCGCGCTTAACATCGCCCAGCAGAATGAGCGTGTCGCCCGGCTCGATGCCGAAGATTTCCCTCGCCTGCTTGGGTATAACTATCTGTCCTTTTTCTCCGACGGTTGCCATCCATGCGTAGCAACCCTTTGGTGCTTTCATATGACCATCTCCGTATGATAAGTATGATTTGTATTACTGATTATACTATACATACTTCCGAAAGTCAAGAAAAAGCTCCGCATTGATGAACAGCACCCCATTTGTTAGACAGTATGGTATACTACTAACGAATGGGGTGTTGCTTTATGCCAAAAGGGAAGCCAAACAAGAGATACACAGGGGAGTTTAAGCAGATGGTAGTAGAGACGATGAGAAAAGAAGGTC
>JALFUQ010000076.1 GCA_022784505.1 Bacillota bacterium | reverse complement strand
CGTCTCTACTACCATCTGCTTAAACTCCCCTGTGTATCTCTTGTTTGGCTTCCCTTTTGGCATAAAGCAACACCCCATTCGTTAGTAGTATACCATACTGTCTAACAAATGGGGTGCTGTTCAAGAGGACGGAGTTTTTTCCTATCAATATTGTATGAAGTGCTGCTTTGGCTTTGGTCGGTATTTAACGCCCGACACAAGTCCGACAGCCGAGAACATCGCGACTATAGACGAGCCGCCGTAGCTGAAAAACGGGAGCGTTATACCGATAACAGGGGAGATGCCCATGCACATGCCGATATTTATAAAGGTCTGGAACGCCAGCGCCGCGGCAACGCCGAAGCAGATGAGCATACCGAAGTTCGAGCCTGAGCGCACGCCGATGACGCAGCAGCGGATGATGATTATCGACAGCAGAACGATGATGATAATGCAGGCTATCATGCCCATCTCCTCGCCGATGGAGGCGAAGATACAGTCAGTGTGCTTCGCGTCAAAGTTGCCCTGCGCAAACAGACCGTTGCCTCGCCCCACACCGGTCAGACGGCCGGAGGCCAGCGCCTCCTGGGTTCTGCGGGTCTGCCATGTGATGCCCGTGCCCGAGGGGTCAATGACATCGGGAATGTACGGCGCGAGGATCCTGTTTTTCTGATAATCCGCGAGGATGAAGTTCCAAAACAGCGGTATCATCGCGGCGACCGCCGCAGCCGCTAAGCCCAGCCAGTACCATGCAACGCCGGAGACGATGAGCATAATGATGAATATCGCAAGGAAGATGATCGCACTGCCCAGATCCTTGGAAACGATGACGATAAGGCCGAAGATGAGCGCCCAGTGCAGCGCAAGCTTTAAGATAGAGCCGAATTTGTTTAGCGTGTGCTGCTCTTTATACACCGTCATCTGCTTTGCCAGAAGTACGATAAATATGACCTTGACGATCTCCGACGGCTGAAGGCCGATGCCCATGAAGCGGTACCAGGCTTTATTGCCGGTGCCATCGTCGTGACCGAAGAAGATAAGGCCGCAGATTATGGCGATGTTGAATATCGTCAGGTATATCCACTTGTCGGCGATAAGGTCGGGGTCGATGACTGTGAAGATGACGAATGCGATGACGCCGAGGACCATTGCAAAGCCCTGTACGATGACATACTTACTCGTATGCTCGCTCATAGTTACGCCTTGGATGGCGTAGATACCGAACAGGGTGCATATAAGACACACAACGAGCAGGAACGTGTCCGCCCGCTTGAAAAAGTTTTTGATATACGGGGAGAATTTCTTTATCAGACCCACCGCCTTTCATTAAGCATACACAAATATCGCACGAGTACATTCTGTATTTTAGCACATAATTCCCCTTTACGCAATGAGCTATCTTATGGTATAATGCAAATTCAGAAAACGACTTTTTCGAGGTGAGGCAGATGCAGACATTCATAAGCCGCAGCGAGGCGCAGACCGAGGCTATCGGCGAGCAGTTTGCAAAAAACCTTGCCGACGGAACGGTCGTTGCCATGTACGGCGACCTCGGCGCGGGCAAGACCGCCTTTGTCCGCGGTATGGCGCGAGGCATGGGGCTGACAAACCGTGTCTCCAGCCCGACCTTCACCATCGTCAACGAGTATTGCGGCGAGCGTGAGCTTATCCATTTTGATATGTACCGGCTCAACGACTCGGACGAGCTTTTTGATATCGGCTGGGAGGACTATCTTGCCAGAGGCGCAGTGTGCGCAGTTGAGTGGTCGGAGAAGGTCGATGATGCTTTTTACGGCGACGAGACCATCGTGCGCATCGAAAAGCTCGGCGATACCGAGAGAAAAATAACCATTGAGGAGGGCGGAAAGTAATGCTTGTTCTTGCGCTTGAATCTTCTGCAAAGGCTGCGTCCGTTGCCCTCATGCAGGATGACACACTTATCTGCCAGTACAGCCAGTGCAGCGGCCTTACCCATAGCCGCACGCTGCTGCCTATGGTGGAGGACATGCTTAAAAATACAGATACTTTGCTTGCCGATGTTGACCTTATCGCTGTCGCTCACGGCCCGGGCTCGTTTACGGGTATCCGTATTGGGGTATCCACCGTAAAGGGCCTTGCGTGGGCGTCGGATAAAAAATGCGTCGGCGTTTCTACGCTTGCGGCTATGGCGTGGCACGGCGTGTCCGCCGGTGGGCTTATCTGCCCCGTGATGGATGCGCGGCGTTCGCAGGTGTATAATGCGCTGTTTGAAATTAAGGACGGCTGCCCCGAAAGACTGTGCGCCGACAGGGCGATAGCGCTCTCGGAGCTTGCAGCAGAGCTCAAAGCGATGAACCGCGAGGTGTTACTCGTCGGTGACGGCGCGGCTCTCAGCTATGAGTATCTTGATAACGAGGGCATAGCCTGTCGTGTCGCACCGCAGAATCTCTTGTATCAAAGTGCATGGGGCGTGGGCATGGAGGCGCTGCGCTCAAAGCCCGGCACGGCTGATGATCTGCTGCCGGTGTATCTGCGTCTGTCGCAGGCCGAGCGGGAGCGTCAGGAGCGCCTGCGCAAAGAGTAATCAGTCAATAAGAAATTTAATATATTGTTAGGAGAAAAAACATGAGCAAGGTTTGCGTATTCGACCATCCCCTTATCCAGCATAAGCTGTCCATCCTCAGAGAGAAGAGCACCTCAGTTAAGGAGTTCCGCGAGCTTATCTCCGAGATAGCGATGCTGATGTGCTACGAGGCAACAAGGGATCTTCCCCTTGAGGAGATCGAGATCGAGACCCCCGTTGCAAAGGCAAAGGTCAAGCACATTGCCGGTAAGAAGCTGGCGATAGTCCCCATCCTCCGTGCCGGCCTCGGCATGGTCGACGGCATGGTCAGCATGATGCCCAATGTCAAGGTCGGTCACATCGGCCTGTTCCGTGACCCCGAGACGCTCGAACCCGTGAAGTACTACTTCAAGATGCCCCCCGATATCGATGAGCGTGATGTCATCGTTGTTGACCCCATGCTCGCAACCGGCGGCTCGGCATCCGCAGCCATCCAGTTCCTCAAGGACGACGGCGTCAAGCACATCAAGCTCATGTGCATCATCGGCGCTCCCGAGGGCGTAAAGCGTATGCAGGAGGATCACCCCGATGTGGATATCTTCGTTGCAGCTCTTGACGACCACCTCAACGAGCACGGCTATATAGTCCCCGGCCTCGGCGATGCCGGCGACCGCATCTTTGGCACTAAGTAATAAATATAGAAAAATCCGACTTCACCTGAAGTCGGATTTTTTGTGCTTATGCGACCTGCCGCTTTGAGAAAACTCCCACGGCGGCAAGGCCAAATACAATGCATAGGATGCACGACACGGCGATCGAGAGGTACGCCATCGGAACGACTCCGCCGAAAAGCTTTGCGGGGAAGTATTCGCTCCAAATCGGAACGCCACGTATGATATATGTCGGCAGGAACAAGCAGACATTCGTCTTGAAGTGCACGATCATCGGCACAATAAGGGCGGCAGCACCCAAAATGACTGTTACGAACATACTTTTCGTAAGCTCTGAGAACAGCATGGCGATAAAGCCGAAAAGCAGCGCACCGACAAGGCAGGTGCCGAGCTCAACGATGACCGCCTGACCGAATGTCCACAGATACGGCGAGGTGATATTGCTGCCGGATGCCTGCCAGATCGAGCTAAAGCCGTGAGTGCCGAAAAACGAAAGAGCGTAGATGATGGTGCTTACCGACATCACAAACCAAACGAGAAGGCAGTACAGCATACCGGCATAAAGCTTTGCCGCTGCGACCGAGCGCCTGCCCCGCTTTGACGAGAGTATCAGCGAATCGGTTTTCCTGTTCCGTTCACGGGCAAACAGCGGCGCAAGCCCGACGAGCACGGGGATGCCAACGGTAAAAGGGGCAAACTCCTCTATGCCGTTTTGTATGTTCGAGTACGCCCAGTCGTAGTCATAATAGGCGGTGTAGTCGTTTATAAGGCAGTCGTAGCGTGCGCTTATGTCGGCGCAAACCTCGGCATCCGAGCGGTTTGCCTCAAGCAGTCTATCCCGAATGGCCGCTGCATGCTCCTTGAAGCCTGCAGCCTCAACGGCGGCCTCGATCACACCGTATTTGAGACTTCCCTCCGTGTTGAGAAACATGGTCGGATTTGACATCCGCACTTCGATCTCCTTGGGAGACCAGCCCTCATCTGCCAGTGCGGTGCGGAACTGTTCGAGCATCTCATCAGACTCACGGTACTGTGGATCGTCAAAAATGACCTGAGCCTCCGCCTTGCGAGCGGCGATCCACTCGTCATCTATCACACCGCTTCGCTCGATCGCAGCGTCTCTCATTTCATACAGCCGCTGCATTTTGCCGTCACTTTCGGCATAAATAGCACCCTGCTGCTGGAACACGGCGTATACATTCACAACGAGCATAACAGCAAGCGTGATGAAGGTCATGGGCGTGAAGATCTTTCTGAACTCAAGCTTTGTCAGGCTCATCCGATAACTCCTTTCTGAAATAGTAAAGGTACAGGTCCTCAAGCTTCGGCTCGGCGGGGGTGGCGTTCTCGACCGGGCGAGCTTCCGACACTATGCGCAGCACCGCTCCGTCTCCGTCATGTGTGTTGTGCAGATTTGTTACGACATGCTTTGCTGCGAGTTCGTCGGAGACATTGGGCGAAACGGTACACTCCCAGACCATGCCGTCAATGGCAGAGCAGATGCTGTCGGCAGCATCGTTGAGCATTGCAGAGCCGTTTTTCATCAGAACGATGCGGTCGGCAATGTATTCGACATCGGAGACGATGTGCGTTGACAAAAGTATGATGCGTCCGTCGGAAAGACTGCTTATGATGTTGCGGAATTTCACCCGCTCGGCGGGATCGAGACCGCTTGTCGGCTCGTCGAGAATGAGAATTTTCGGGTCGTTTAAGAGCGCCTGCGCAATGCCTATGCGCTGCCGCATGCCGCCGGAGTATGTCCGCAGCTTTTTGCTTGCCGCATGGCTCAGCCCCGTGAGCTCCAAAAGCTCGTCACAGCGCTCCTCAGCCTGAAACCTCGTCATGCCCTTTAGAGCGGCAAAGTACATAAGAAAGTCACGCCCCGTGAAGTTAGGGTAGTAGCCAAAGTTCTGCGGCAGATAGCCCAACAGGTCACGGTAGCTCTCGCCGAGGGCGAAAATGTCCTCGCCGTCAAGGGTGATGCTGCCGCCGGTCGGGTTTGAGACGGTGGTGAGCATGCGCATGAGCGTTGTCTTGCCCGAACCGTTCGGACCTAAAAGCCCGTAAATGCCGTCGTGAAGCTCAAGTGACAAGGCGTTCACGGCAAGCTTGTCTTTATACTTCTTTGAAACGCCGTTTATAGATAGTTCCATATGCTTTTTTCCTTTCTGCTTTCGATGCTCGAAAGCTCACGCCAAGTCTGAGCTGTCAGCAGCACAAGGCTCACAATGCACACAAGCGCCCACACGCCGGTACTCCACAATACCGACAGGCACACGATGCCGAGGGCTGCCGATATAACGAGCGACAGCGAAAGTGCGCCCGCTCGGCTGCGCACAAACGGCAGCAGCCGAAGCGCAAGCAGTGTCAAGAAGCTTGACGAGAACAGCAGCGCAGCGCCCATGATCAGCGGCAGTGTAAGCTCTGCGCCAAACTTGCTTGCAGCAATGCCAGCCGTGAGCGTCAGCCCCAAAAGGTCGGCGCAGGCAATGATGAGTAAGCGTGCGGCAAGGAGCTTTGCCCCGCTTATGCGGCAGCTGAGCTCAATCTCGCTCATGCTGCAAGAAATGTCACGCAGCAGCTCCGGACAGCCGAGCGCATTTGCAGCTCCGGCGTAGACGAGCACCGCAAACCGTGCGCTTTCCGTGCCGCTGCCGGTGCTTAAAATTATGCACACAATGATAACGAGCTGTACCGCCCAGTACAGCGGCGAAAAATGCGCAAGCTGTAAGCCGAGCAGTCGGCCGAGCGGCATTTTGGCTAAGCGCATACTACGCATTTTGCGCTGTCCGAGGCTTATCGTGCGCTCAAGCGCACCGGCAGGCGGTGCGGGCACATCGTATTTAATATCCATAGCCTTCTCCCTCCGATTCAAGCAGTCTGCGCAGCTTTTCCATCCCCAGCCGCAGGCGGGATTTCGCCGTTGCCGTCGAAACGCCGGTGACGGCGGCAATGTCACGAAGCTTCATGTCGTGCCAGTAGCGCAGTATTACGGCGTCCCGCTGCTCGTCCGGCAGCAGCGCAAGTGCGCGGCGGATATTTTCCACACTGTCGTTTTTGAGCGCCTGCGTCTCCGCTCCGTCGGACACGGCGGTGTCCTCCGTGAGCGGCACACTCTCGGGCTTTTTGCGGCGGTAATGGTCGTTGCAGACGTTGACAGCGATAGTAAACAGGTAGTTTGTAAATTTGCCGGTCACCGAGTAGCGTCCCACGGCGGTGACGAGCCTGAGAAACACCTCCTGCGTGAGGTCGGCGGCAAGGGCGGCATCACCGCAGCGGCGATAGCAAAAGGCGTAAATGTTCCGATAGTGCCGCCGCACAAGAGCGCCAAACGCCGACTCGTCGCCCTGCTTTATCCGCCGTATCAGTATTGCGTCCTCCACCTGCTCACCTCCTGCCTTCGAATATATAAACGCAGCTATCGCAAAAAGGATCAAACTTTTTTCAAATTCAGCTTAACATACAATTTAAGACATAACAATGCCCACCGTGCGTTTGCACGGTGGGCGAAAACTTTATTCATCGAGCTTGAGGACGGCGAGGAAGGCTTCGGTCGGGATTGAGACCGTGCCGAGCTGGCGCATCTTCTTTTTGCCCTCTTTCTGCTTTTCCAAAAGCTTCTTTTTACGGGTGATATCGCCGCCGTAGCACTTGGCAAGAACATCCTTGCGCATGGCCTTGACCGTCTCGCGGGCGATTATCTTGCCGCCGATGGCCGCCTGAATGGGTACCTCGAACAGTTGGCGGGGGATGTTGTCCTTGAGCTTTTCGCAAAGCTTCCTTGCGCGGGCGTAGGCTTTGTCCTTGTGCGCAATGAAGCTGAGCGCATCGACCTGATCGCCGTTAAGCAGCAGATCGACCTTCACAAGCTCGGACGGCTTATACTCGCTCAGCTCATAGTCGAGCGAGGCGTAGCCCTTGGTGCGTGCCTTGAGGGTATCGAAAAAGTCGTAGATTATCTCGTTTAGCGGCATGTCGTAGCGCAGCTCGACAAGGTTCGAGTCAAGATACTGCATGTCCTTGTACTCGCCGCGCCTGTCCTGACACAGGGGCATGATATTGCCGACATAGTCGTTGGGCGTGATGATCGACACCTTGACATACGGCTCCTCGGCGTGCTCAATGTTCGCAGGATCGGGGTAATTGTGCGGGTTGTCGACCATGACAACGCTGCCGTCGGTTTTGATGACTTTATAAATTACGCTCGGCAGGGTGGTGACGAGCTCAAGGTCAAACTCACGCTCCAGGCGCTCCTGAATGACCTCCATGTGCAGCATTCCGAGGAAGCCGCAGCGAAAGCCGAAGCCGAGTGCGACCGAGCTTTCCGGCTCAAACGACAGGGAAGCGTCGTTGAGCTGAAGCTTTTCCAGCGCATCACGCAGGTCGGGGTACTTGCTGCCGTCCTCGGTGTATATGCCGCAGTAGACCATCGCACGGGCGGGGCGGTAGCCGGGCAGAGCATCGGCGCAGGGCCTCGATGCCTCGGTCACGGTGTCGCCCACCTGCGTGTCGGCGACATTTTTGATGCTGGCGGTGAAATATCCGACATCGCCTGCGGAAAGCTCGGCACAGGGCTCAAGACCGATCGGACGCATATGCCCGACCTCGAGCACCTTATAGCGTGCGCCGGTGGACTTCAACAGCACCTCCGTGTCCTTACGCACCTTGCCGTCAACAAGGCGCATGAACACGATGACGCCGCGGTAGCTATCATATATACTGTCGAAGATGAGCGCTTTCAGGGGCGCATCGGGGTCACCGCTGGGGGCGGGGACATTATTCACGATATCGTCAAGCACGGCCTCGACGTTGATGCCGTTTTTTGCGCTGATTTCGGGCGCATCCATGGCGGGAATGCCGATGATATCCTCGATCTCGTGCTTGACCCGCTCGGGGTCGGCGGCAGGGAGGTCTATCTTGTTAATGACGGGCAGTATCTCAAGGTCGGCATCCAGCGCAAGGTAGGTGTTTGCGAGCGTCTGCGCCTCAACGCCTTGTGAGGCGTCGACAACGAGCACCGCACCCTCGCACGCCGCCAGCGAGCGGCTGACCTCATAGTTGAAGTCGACATGGCCCGGGGTGTCGATGAGGTTCAGCACATAGGTCTCACCGTCCTTGGCTTTGTAGTTAAGACCGACGGCCCGTGCCTTGATGGTGATGCCGCGCTCACGCTCAAGATCCATGTTGTCGAGGATCTGATCCTCCATGATGCGCTCCTCGACCGCACCGCACAGCTCGATGAGCCTGTCGGAAAGCGTGGACTTGCCGTGGTCGATGTGAGCGATTATCGAAAAGTTCCTTATATGATCCTGATTTATCACAGCAATTCCTCCAGAGCAGCCTCAGCCTTGTTTGCAAGCACCCTCAGCTCGCCGATAAACGCCTTGGTGACGTCGGCACTGCGGTCGATGCCGTTGGGGTTGGACGAGCGGCCGAGCAGATAGTCGGCGGTAACATTATAATAATCGCAGACGCGGCACACAAAGCCCAGCCCCGGCTCGCGTGCACCGTTTTCGTAGTGGCTCAGCAGCGCCTGACTGATTTTAAGGTCGGCGGCTGCTTTGCGCTGACTCAGCCCGCTTCTGCGTCTTAATTCGGACAGGTTTTTTGCGAAAGTTTTCTGATTCTCCATTTATATTTCTCCGTACAAGTGATTACAGTTTGTATATTATATCTGCCATTTTGCAGTTTGTAAATAGAAATAGGTCTAAATACTTGAAAAATTTTCGCAGTAGTGATAAAGTTTAGAGGTAATATTAGCACAAGATGCGAATATGGAGGAAAATTTAAAATGTTTGAAAATCTCGTTGAAATTCTGAAGAATGATCCCCGCAAGATCGTTTACACCGAAGGTCACGATGCACGCATACTCGAGTCTGCTGCAAGGCTCAAGAAGGAAGGCTTTCTGACCCCCATTCTCGTCGGCAATGTCGATGAGGTCAAGGCAGCTGCCGCAAAGGGCGGCTTCGATATCGACGGCCTTGAGATCCTTGATCCCCTGACCTACGAGGGCATGGACGCAATGGTCGAGGAAATGGTCGCTCTGCGCAAGGGCAAGATGAGCGCTGAGGATTGCCGAGCAGCTCTTAGAAAGGGCAACTACTTCGGCACCATGCTCGTCAAGATGGGCGTTGCTGACTGCCTGCTCGGCGGCGCAACTTACTCCACCGCTGACACGGTTCGTCCCGCACTTCAGCTTGTCAAGACCAAGAAGGGCGCACACCTCGTGTCCTCCTGCTTTATCATGATCCGCGGCGACGAGACCCTCGCAATGGGCGACTGCGCCATCAACATCGACTATCAGGACACCGTCGACAAGGAAGGCAATGTCACCTTTACCGCAGCGCAGAAGCTTGCAGAGGTCGCAGTTGCAACCGCCGAGACCGCAAAGGTCTTTGGCATCGATCCGAAGGTCGCGATGCTGTCTTACTCCACCAAGGGCAGCGGCAAGGGCCCAAATGTCGACCTCGTTCGCAACGCCACCGAGGAAGCAAAGAAGCTCGCTCCCGAGCTCAAGCTCGACGGCGAGATGCAGTTTGACGCTGCCGTTTCTCCTGTTGTCGGCCAGCTCAAGTTCCCCGGCAGCCCCGTTGCAGGCTATGCAAACACCTTCATCTTCCCCGAGATCCAGTCCGGCAACATCGGCTATAAGATCGCAGCACGCCTTGGCGGCTTTGCAGCATACGGTCCTATTCTCCAGGGCCTGAATGCTCCTATCAATGACCTGAGCCGCGGCTGCAATGCTGAGGACGTTTACCAGATGTCCATCATCACCGCAGCACTCAAGTAATAGATACAATTATAATAATGAAAACAGGCAGAGCCGATGCTCTGCCTGTTTTGCAAGGAGTAACGGATGGACAGGGAAGAATACATGGAGCTAGCGCTCGCTCTTGCCCGCGAGGCAGGCAACGCAGGCGAGGTGCCGGTCGGCTGCGTGATAGCTGACGCAAACGGCAAAATTATCGGCAGCGGGCGAAATCGCCGCGAGGAGGAGCACGACGCTTCGGCTCATGCCGAGATCGAGGCCATCCGTATGGCTTGTGATGCGGTCGGCGACTGGCGCTTGAGCGGCTGTACGATATTCGTTACGCTCGAGCCTTGCCCAATGTGCGCAGGCGGGATCATAAATTCACGGATACCGACGGTCGTGTTCGGCACAAAGGACGAGAACACAGGCTCGTGCGGCAGCGTCATAAACCTCTTTGAGGAGCGCTACGGGCACAAGCCGGCCGTGTTCGGTGGCGTGAAGGCGCAGCAGTCGGCAGAATTATTAAAAAACTTTTTTAATGAAAAAAGGACTTCCAAATAGGAAGTCCTTTTTCATTAAGCATAAAATTACTTTCTTTCCTTGACCGTGCCGTCGGGATTGAACACGGGCAGGGGAGCGAGGGTGATGATATCGTCTCTGTCGGCAGCGTCGCCCTCGGCGAGAACCGCCATTCTGCCGACGATGATGCCGCCGGCTGCGGTGACGAGCTTTTCCATCGCGCGCAGGCTCTCACCGGTGGAAATGACATCGTCGACGATGAGCATACGCTTGCCCTTTATAAGCTCCGCATCTGCGGTGTCGATGATAAGTCTCTGCACGCTCATGGTGGTGATGGACTTGACGGAGACCTCAAAAACTCCGGTCATGTAGGCCTTGGGGACCTTTCTTGCGAGGAAGTACTTCTCTGCGCCGCTCTGACGAGCCATCTCGTAAAGCAGGGGAATGGCCTTTGCCTCGGGAGCAATTATGTAGTCATACTCGGGTGCGCGCTTTAAAAGTTCTGCTGCGCAGTGTACAGTGAGCTCAACATCACCGAACATGACAAATGCTCCGATGTACAGGTCGTCGGTGACCTTGCACAGGGGAAGCTCGCGCTTTAAGCCGGCAATGTCCATTTCGTAAGTCATTATATATCTCCATTCTGCTGCATGGCAGCCTGCCGTGATTAGCGGACACGGCGACCGTAGTAAAAACATTATTATTTTACAATATAAATTCAAAAAATCAAGTGCGGCAAGAAATAATTCATAAAAAATCTTAATACGAACGATGTGCGGAGTGCAAAGACGCTTAACACAAGTGTGAATTTTCGTTAACATTTGAGTCGAGAATTTCAACAATAAATTGGCAAAGATGATACGATGTAAAGTACAAAAGCGTCATAATTAGTCATAATACCCATATGAAAAGCGTTAATGTTGTCAAAAGTGCATAAAACTTTATCGAAGTAAAGCGAAAGTTAATATTTAAACAGCTCAAAAGTATTGAAAAAAGTGTGAATATAGTGTAAAGTCTATTTATAAATTTGGTGGCTTGTTGATTTGGAATTAACATGCACCGGGTTGCTTCCGTGGCATCACGGGTAAAGGTATTTAAATCACAAAAGGAGAGAAAGCAATGGAAAAAACAAATCGTGAGGGATTTGCTTCCAATTTTGGCTTTATCATGGCTGCTGTCGGTTCCGCAGTCGGTTTGGGCAATATTTGGGGCTTCCCGTACAAAATGGGTATGAATGGCGGCTTCGCATTCCTTCTCATCTATCTCGTTCTCGCAATCTTCATCGGCATTGCAGTCATGGTCGGCGAGCTCGTCATCGGTCGTAAGACCGGCCTGAGCCCCATCGCAGCATACCGCAAGCTCAGCAAGAAGTTCACCTTCCTCGGCTACATGGCGCTTGCCTGCCCGTTCCTGATCCTCTGCTTCTACATGGTTCTCGGCGGCATGGTCATGCGTTACGCATGCGGCTACCTGCTTGCTATGTTCGGCGTTGACACCTGGGGTGTTGCCGACATTTCCACCTACTTCGGCGTCTTTACTACCAACGGAACCTCGATGGTCATTTGGACCCTCATCTTCATCGTAATCAATGCAGTCATCGTTGCGGCAGGCATCGGCGGCGGTATCGAGAAGTTCTGCAACATCGGTATGCCCTGCCTGTTCGTTATCCTCCTCATTGTTATCGTTTATGTCGCTGTTCAGCCCGGCGCAATGGGCGGCTACCAGTTCATGTTCGGCTTCAACATTGAGCCTCTCAAGACTGACTTCCTCACCGTTCTCAAGACTGCGGCAGGTCAGATGTTCTTCTCGCTGTCGCTCGGCATGGGCGCTATAATCACCTACGGCTCTTACCTGAACAAGAAGGAAAAGATCCAGAAGAACGCAGTCATCATCGTCGTCATGGATACCCTCGTTGCAATCATGGCCGGCATGATCGTTATGCCCGCATGCTACGCATTCCTCGATGGCAACACCAAAGGCGGCCCCGGCCTGCTGTTCCAGTCCATGCAGATGGTATTCCACAACATGGGCGGCTTCATCGGCAATCTCATGGGCTTCCTGTTCTACTTCCTCGTTTTCATCGCAGCAATTTCTTCCTCCATGTCCCTGCTCGAGGCTCTGACCTCCTCCCGTGTTGACCGCAATGTTGAGGCAGGCAAGGCTCCCAACCGCCGCAAGATCGTTATCGTCTTCGCTATCCTCGTTGCCATCTTTGCTCTGCCCAACGCACTTGACGGTATCGGTGCCGGTGTTGCAGGCGGTGCAACGCTCCCCACTCCCGCTGAGCTGTTCGGCATGACCGACGCAGTAAAGGGCTGGAACGACTGCTGGCTCGACTTCTATGATATGCTGTCCGAGGGTATTCTGATGCCTGTCGGCGCAATGATCATGGCGTTTGCGATAGGCTGGATCTGGAAGATGGACTTTGTGGTTGAAGAGTGTGAGTCATCCGGATGCAAGTTCTGGGGCAAGGCCTTCTTCAACATCTGCTATAAGTTCATCACCCCGATCGGTATGCTCGTCGTTCTCTACGGCCAGATCACCTCTTACTTCTTCTAATCAAAGCATTCAAGCAGCGGCTCACGCCGCTGCTTTTTTTTACACGATGAAACAAGCCATCCCCTGCAGGGGATGGCTTGTTTTGCTGTCAATATTCAAAGCTGCCGCGATAGACTTCGGTCGCGTCACCGAGGAGATCCTCAACTTTGGTCGGCATGCCCCAGAGATTTATGAAACCTGCCGCCTGTGCCTGATCGTAGTCGCTCCCGCCGAAGGTGACGAGCGCGTCGGTGAGGGCGGAGTACCACTTGCCGTTGTATATCCGGTCAGCCATGACGATGGCGAGCTTTTGCTTTTCGTGCAGTGTATCCTTGTCGACTGTCAGCATCTCAAGCTGCTCATGTGCAAAGTAGAGGATTGTGCCGCCCGGCGTTTGTAGAATACGCACATCAAACAAAGCGCGGCGCCAAAAACCCGTCCCCCAAAAGGGGACGGGCTTTTGGTGCCGGTGGCCGGACTACGTCAGAAAAGTCGTAATGAGAGCCGACAAAACTGCGGGCAGCTTCGCCGACTCGATTACGATTTTTCTTCCTTCTCCCATTGAAGCACGCTTCAACGGGAGCCCTTGATTTCTCCGTTTCTTGTAATGGACCACCAACGCCAAAACCCGTCCCCCAAAAGGGGACGGGTTTTTGGTGCCGGTGGCCGGACTCGAACCGGCACGACGCAAGCATCAGAGGATTTTAAGTCCGCCGTGTCTACCATTCCACCACACCGGCATATTCGCTTTTACAGACCAATATTTTAACATTGCATTGCTATTCTGTCAATATTATTAACTAAGCCATAGATAGCCCTTGCACATCAGGGCAAATTTTGATATCATATTCTATTATAATATTTATATTGAAAAGTGTTGGGATATGAATTACAGTAAATGGAAGATTACAAAGATAGGATGCAGCTCCGGCAGCGAATTGCGCAGGGCGGGGTATACCCCGCTGCTGGCGGCGATGCTTGATGTGCGTGGGATAAACACGGCGGCTGAGGCGGAAAAATTTCTGCATGGCGGGGCGGAAACACTCTGCGACCCCATGCTCATGAAGGATATGGACAAGGCCGTCGAGAGGATAAGGACTGCGCTGTCTGCCCATGAGACAGTTGCCGTCTACGGCGACTACGATGTCGACGGCATCACCTCGACTTGCCTTTTGACAGATTGGCTGCGCAGCCGCGGTGTTGACTGCCACCCGTACATCCCCGACCGCATCGAGGAGGGCTACGGTCTGAACACGGGGGCGATCAAGCTTCTCAAGGATAAGGGTGTCAGCCTTATTATCAGTGTCGACTGCGGCATCACCGCCGCCAAAGAGGCGGAGTTTGCCAAGGAGATAGGCGTTGACCTTATCATCACCGACCATCACGAGTGCCGCGAGCAGACCATCCCTGATGCTGTGGCGGTCATCGATCCCAAGCAGGAGCAGTGCCGCTACCCGAACAAGGATCTTGCCGGCGTGGGCGTTGCGCTCAAGCTCGTGTGCGCCGTCGAGGGCAGAAGCGATACGGTCATCAAGGAGTATGCCGATCTCGCCGCGATAGGCACTGTTGCCGATGTCGTGCCGCTCACGGGCGAAAATCGTTACATCGTGCGAACGGGACTTGCCATGCTCGAGAACACCAAGCGCCCGGGCATTGCGGCACTTCTGCACGAATCGGGCGCAGAGGATCGCAGAATATCGTCCTCGACCATCGGCTTTTCCCTCGCGCCGAGGCTCAACGCCGCAGGCAGGCTCGGCTGCGTATCAATAGCGGGGAAGCTTCTCATGACCGAGGACAAGGCCGAGGCCGCCAGACTTGCCAACGAGCTGTGCGAATTAAACCGCCGCCGTCAGGCACTGGAGACGGATATCTGGGATGATGCATCTAAAATGATGTCCGGCACGGCACCCGAAACGCCGATAGTCCTCGCCAGCGAGAACTGGCATCAGGGCGTTATCGGTATTGCGGCATCCAAGCTCGCAGAACAGTATTCGCTGCCGACGGTCATGATATGCCTCGATGGCGATAAGGGCAAGGGCTCGTGCCGCAGCTATGCGGGCTTTAACCTGTTTGACGCACTGTCGGCCTGCTCTGAGCACCTTGAGGGCTTTGGCGGCCATGCACTGGCGGCGGGACTAAATATTCGCCGTGAAAATCTGAAGAAATTCTGCGAGGCGTTTGACAGCTACTACCGGGAAAACAAGCCCGAGGAGCTGCCGACGCTGAATTGTGATATCGAGATAACCGACCCATCGACGCTCGACATGGACGGTGTACGCTCGCTTGAGCAGCTCGAGCCCTATGGCAGCGGCAATCCCAAGCCACTCATGTGCATTCAAAGCGCAAAGCTCGACCGCGTGACCCCCATCGGCGGCGGCAGACACCTGCGTCTGAGCGTGAGTTTCGGCGGAGTGGGCTTTGAATGCGTGTTCTTCTCGCACACGGAAAGCGACCTTGGCGTGAATGTCGGCGATCGCATCGATCTTGCCTTCACGCCGCAGATAAACGAGTTTCGCTTTAGAAGCTCCGTTCAGCTTCAGGTCACGGCGGTGCGCAGGCACGATCCGAGACCGTTGTGCCGTATGATGCTGGAGGCGGGCAAAAAGCTCCCCGAGAGCGAGGCAGTGGCGTTTATCCCCGACCGTGAGGCATTCGTGCGTGTGTGGCGTAGCCTGAAGGCCGCGGGAGGCGCGGTGGCGGCAGACCTCGACGGCATACTGCGCCAGTGCCCGAGAAATCTTGAGCCGGAGCGCTTTTGCATATGCGTGCTTGCGCTTTGCGAGCTGGGACTTCTGCATAAGCTGCGGCCGGACAGCGTGTTCGGTGCAAGAATAGTCTCCGGCTGCGCAAAGGTCAACTTAGAGGATTCAACGATAATCAAAAGCTTGAAAGCGAGATTTAAATAATGGATGCAGATAAAAGCTCCGTAAATTTAAACAGACAGCCCCTCGACCCGGACAAGATGTTTGCCGCACTCGAGGAGAAAATCAAAAACAGCGGCGTTGAGATGGACATGGGAAGGATCCGCGCGGCCTACGACATGGCGCGCCTTGCCCACTCCGGCCAGCTGCGCAGGGACGGCTCACCGTATGTGACGCATTGCGTGGCGGCGGCGGATATCTCGGTGGACATGGGTCTTGACGAGGACTCCATCGTCGCGGCGCTCCTGCATGATGTCATAGAGGACACGCAGCTTACGCACCACGATATCGCCCGCCAGTTCGGAGAACCGGTCGCGAACATCGTCGAGGGTGTCACGAAGCTTACGCGCGTGCAGTACACCAGCAAGGAAGACGAGCAGATGGAAAACCTGCGCAAGATGCTGATGGCGATGGCGAAGGATATCCGCGTTATCCTCATCAAGATCGCCGACCGTCTGCACAATATGCGCACCATGGCATATCAGACCGAGGAAAAACAGCGCATAAAGTCGCTTGAGACGATGGAGATCTACGCTCCCATTGCGCACCGCTTGGGTATGCAGAAGGCCAAGTGGGAGCTTGAGGACCTGGCACTCATGTACCTTGACCCCACGGGATACAACGAGATAATGCAGACCCTTCAAGAGCGCATGCCGACCCTCGAAGCATTCATGAACGATGTTGAGGGACAGATAAAGCGCCGCCTCGAAGAAGATGGGATGCACGCATCGGTCTACAGCCGCATTAAGCATATCTACAGCATTTACCGCAAAATGTATGCCCAAAAGCTCGATATAAACGGGATTTTTGACCTGTGCGCCTTCCGCGTCATCGTGGACACCATACCCGATTGCTACAATGTGCTTGGCATTATCCACGATATGTTCAAGCCCGTCCCGGGCAGATTCAAGGACTACATCTCAACGCCAAAGCCCAACATGTACCAGAGTGTGCACACGACCGTCATCGGCTCGCAGGGCATCCCGTTCGAGGTGCAGATAAGGACTTGGGAGATGCACCGAACCGCCGAATACGGCATCGCTGCGCACTGGAAGTATAAGATAGGCGACAGCGGCGTAAAGACCGGCGACGAGGAGAAATTCGCCTGGGTGCGCAGGCTGCTGGAAAGCCAGCAGGAGTCCGATGCAACGGACTTTTTCCACAATCTCAAGATAGACATGTTTGCCGACGAGGTTTTCGTGTTCTCACCCAAGGGCGATGTCATAAACCTACCCGCCGGCGCAACGCCTATAGATTTTGCGTATTCTATCCACTCCGCCGTCGGCAACAGCATGGTCGGCGCATCGGTAAACGGCCGCATCGTGACTTTTGACCATGTGCTGCAAAACGGCGATATCGTCGAGGTGCGCACGGCGAAAAACGCCCCCGGGCCGAGCCGTGATTGGCTGAACATCGCAAAAAGCGGCTCTGCGCGAACGAAGATAAAACAGTGGTTCAAGAAAGAGCGCCGGGAGGAGAACATCGCCCGAGGAAAGGAAATGTTCGAAGCAGAGCTTCGCAACAAGGGCTTGTGCATGGACGATATCACCGGCGAGGATATCCTGCCGCAGCTTCTTAAAAAGGTGTCGTACACCTCGCTCGACGAGATGTACGCCGCCATCGGCTACGGCGGCATGGCGGCCACAAGGGCGGTCAACCGCATAAAGGACGAGCTTGCCCGCCAGCAGCACGCCGTGGACAAGCGCACTGTGCTCGACAAGGTCACAGAGGCTGCCGAGCGGCGCGAGCAGATGGCGAAAAAGGCGATAAAGCCCGTGCACGGCGTTTTAGTCGAGGGTCTTGATAATTGCCTTATCAAGTTCTCGCGCTGCTGTACGCCCGTCCCGGGCGACGATATAATCGGCTATATAACCCGTGGTCAGGGCGTGTCGATACATCGCACCGACTGCGAAAACGCGCGGCGGCGCGCCGAACGTCCCGAGGACGAGGGGCGCTGGCTCAATGTCAGCTGGGCTGACGAGATACATGAGTCGTACACGACAACGCTCACCGTGGTCTCGCGCGAGCGCGGCGGCCTCGTTATGGATATCGCCACCGTCATGAATGCGCTCAACACCAAGGTGCGCTCAATAAATGCCCGTGACACGGGCGACAAGAGCATCGTTGTCATTACGCTTGAGACCAAGGGGCTGGATGAGCTCAAAACAGTCATCAACAGGCTCCAGTGCATCAGCGGAGTGGTCGAGGTCAACAGAAACGGAGGTAAACGATGAGAGCAGTTTTAACGAGAGTTGACAGTGCGTCCGTCTCGATAGGCGGCAAGGTAAAGGACAGTATCGGCAAGGGCTTTCTCATCCTGCTGGGCGTCCACGAGGACGATACCGAGGCGCAGGCCGAGAAGATAGCCGATAAGATATGCGGCCTTAGAATTTTCGAGGACGAGGCCGGAAAAATGAATGTGAACCCCTCGGATGCTGGGGCGCAGCTGCTTATCATAAGCCAATTTACGCTCTTTGCCGACTGCAAGTCACGTCGCCCGGGCTTTTCCAAGGCGGCAAGACCCGAAAAGGCAATACCGCTGTACGAAAAGGTCATAGCCCTGTGCCGTGAGCGTGGCTTCACGGTCGGAACGGGCGAGTTCGGCGCGGAAATGAAGGTGGAGTCTGTTAACGACGGACCTGTTACTATAATTCTTGACACAAGGGAGCTTTGAGCATGAATATAAAAACACTGCCGGTAGGCCAGCTTGAAACAAACTGCTATGTCGTCGTCAACGAGCAGCGCCTTGAGTGCGTTGTCATCGACCCGGGCGACGAGAGCAACACCATTTTGGATTACATTGAGGAAAACAAGCTCAAGTGCTGCGCCATCCTGCTCACCCACGGTCACTATGACCATGTGGGCGCGGTCAAGGAGATCATGGAGCAGACCGGCTGCGAAATGTACATTAACCCCCGTGACGAGGGCTACGAGCCCGGCATGAGCGGCATGAAGTTCAAGATGCCCGAGGGCGGCAAGTATTACGACGAGGGCGATGTCATTACCGCGGCAGGGTTTGAGTTCAAGGTGATTGCGACCCCGGGGCACACCCCGGGCGGCGTGTGCCTTATCTGCGGCAATGCGCTGTTCACGGGCGACACGCTGTTCAGAGGAAGCTGCGGCAGAACTGACCTGCCCGGCGGTAGCATGCGCATGGAGATGGCATCGCTCAAGCGACTGTGCGCTCTCCCGGGCGACTACGAGGTCTATCCCGGCCACATGGACAGCTCCACCTTGGAGCGGGAGCGCCGCTTTAACCACTATTGCCGTGAGGCGATGGCGAAATTTTAAAACCACGGAGTGAACTATGCTGAAAACACTAGTCACCGCAATGCTTCCAATACTCGAGATACGGGGTGCAATACCCGTGGGTGTGGCATCGGGGCTCGACCCGTGGCTTGCTTTTGCCGTCGGCTTTGTCGGCAATATGCTGCCGATACCCATTTTGATACTGCTGACCCGCAAGGTCATCGAGTGGCTCAAAAAGCACAATATGCTCGTTAAGCTCACCGCATGGCTTGAAAATAAGGGCTCAAAGGGTGCGCAAAAGGTGCAGAAGTATAGCTTTTGGGGACTTTTTATCCTCGTTGCGATACCGCTTCCGGGCACGGGCGCGTGGACGGGCGCGCTGGTCGCCTCGCTTTTGGATATGCGCCTAAAAAGGGCACTTCCGGCCATCGCCATGGGCGTTGCCGTCGCCGGCCTGATAGTATTATTAGTCACCTACGGCGTCATCTCCGCAGGCTCGCTCATATAATGAAAAAAGCTTCCGATTTTGAAATCGGAAGCTTTCTGTTATTAAGATATTAAATTCAGCGCATGCCTTTCTCGTAGGGAATGCCTTCTGCCTTCGGAGCCCGGGAGTTCTTCGAAGTGAGGGCGAGGACGAGAAGCGAGATAATGTAAGGCATCATGTTGTACACGCCGCTCGGGATATTCATAGCCGCAAGGAAGTCGAAGCCTGAGTAGACATTCGACAGAGCACGGAACAGACCGAACAGGAGCGCTGCCCATGCGATGTGCTTGGGCTTCCACTGACCGAATATCATGACCGCCAAAGCGAGGAAGCCGAAGCCCGCAACGCCGACTTCAAATTTCCACTGGCTGACGCCTGCGGTGATATACACAAGACCGCCGAGACCGCCGAGTGCGCCGGAGAGCAGCACGCCTGCCCAGCGCATCTTGTAAACATCGATGCCGACGGAGGCTGCCGCCTGCGGATGCTCGCCGCATGCCATGAGCCGCAGACCGAAGCGTGTGCGGTAGAGCATGAACGCAACGAGGAGCAGCGCAATGAGTGCCAGCAGCATAAACCAGTTGAACTCAAAGCTGCCGATGTTCACAAGAAATGCCTTCTTCTGAGCAATATACTGTATCTCGGACGAGACATTGTCGGGATTTTCTGCGGTGTTTATTGCCTTGACGATGACTGTTGCCACCGCAACGCCGAGCATATTCAGCGCTGTACCTATGATGGTCTGGTCGGCCTTGAAGTTTATGCACGCTACCGCAAGCAGCGACGAGTACACAACGCCGGCGATGATAGCCATTAAAACGGTGCAGACGATGAGCACAAACGGGGAAGCGCCCTCGGGCATGTACTTCATCATGAGTGCGCCGCCCAGTGCGCCGATGACCATTATACCCTCAAGACCGAGGTTGATGACACCCGAATGCTCGGAAATGCAGCCGCCGAGGGCGACGAGGATGAGGACGGATGCAAATATCAAAGTATACTGAATAAGCAATAACATTACTCGTCACCTCCTACTGCATTTTCGGCTTCTTTCCCGATTGCAAGCTCAGCCTTGCGTTCCTCGGCCTTTGCGATGCGGGAATTGATAAACTCCCTGAGGAACAGAACGAAGCCGCAGAGATAAATGATTATCGAAGAGATAAGATCGGAGATCTGCGAGCAGTACATCGTCTTGTCGACATAGCCGCCGCCGTTGGTAATGTGCTGGATGAAGAACGAGGACAGCAACGAGCCGAGCGGATCGAGGCAGCCGAGGAAGGCTGCGGCGATGCCGTTAAAGCCCATGCCGGGGACCGACGACTGCGAGCAGGACCACTGCTCCATACCCGTCAGATACAGCAGAGCAGCACCCATACCGGCAAGTCCGCCGCCGATTATCAGCGTGACGATGATGTTCTGCTTTTCTCTCATACCGCAGTATTTTGCGGCGTTTTTGTTGTTGCCGGTTGCCTTGAGCTCATAGCCGAACTTGGTCTTTTCCAGAATTACCGCAATGACTATTGCGGCGAGGATCGCAAGCGGAACGGCAATGGTCACATACTGGTTGTTGCCGAACAGCTTATCCAAGCCCAGCGTGGGGAGAATGGCGGAGGAGTTGAAGCTGGCAAGGTTATTCGTATAGGGGCTTGCGTCCTCTTTGACATTGGTCAGCAGAATATTCACCGTGTAAAGGCCGATCCAGTTGAGCATGATGCCGGAAATGACCTCGTTGACATTGCAGTAGGCCTTCAAAACACCGGAGAATGCGCCGAACACAGCGCCTGCTGCGACAGCGAGCAGGAGGCATACATACCAAGGACACTGCCAGGCAAGACCGGCGTAAAGGCAAGCGCCTGCACCTGCGACATACTGACCGGCGACACCGATGTTGAACAGGCCGACCTTATATGCAAACAGGATAGACAGCGAGCACATGACAAGCGGCGCTGCCTTGACGAGTGTGCCTCCGAAATACTTGGCTCTTGCTGGGCCTTCGGGGTAGAAGAAGAAGTTCTTTATAACTGCGAGGATCGCCTTGCCTGCGCCGTTGGGGTTTATGAACAGCAAGACTATGTAGCCGATGAGAAGGCCGAGCACGACGCAGATGAGCGAGCACAGCAGCGACTGCACCGCATTGTTCTTGAGCAGGGAGGATTTAGTTTTCATCGTGCACCTCGCTTCTCTTTGCACCGGCCATGTACAGGCCGAGCTCGTCCTCGGTGGTCTTCTTCGGGTCAAACTCGCCGACTATCTCGCCCTCGTACATGACGAGAATGCGGTCGGGTATATCCATGACCTCGTCAAGCTCGAGCGAAATGAGCAGACACGCCTTGCCTGCGTCACGCTGAGCAATAAGCTGCTTGTGGATGTATTCGATAGCGCCTACGTCGAGACCTCTTGTCGGCTGAACGGCGACGAGCAGGTCGGGGCTCTTGTCTATCTCACGGGCGATTATCGCCTTCTGCTGGTTGCCGCCGGACATGCTGCGGGCGGAGGTGACTGCGCCCTGGCCGGAGCGGATATCGTACATTCCGATGAGCTTGTCGGCGTATTCACGGATGGCCTTGCGCTTTAAAAAGCCCGCCTTATCGGTGAACTCGTCGCCGAAATAGGTCTGAAGAATGAGGTTATACTCCAGCGAGTAATCCAGCACCAGGCCATGCTTGTGCCTGTCCTCGGGAATGTGGCTCATGCCGGAGGTGTTTCTCTTGCGGATGGAGGCATTGGTTATGTCCACGCCGTTAAGCTTCACGGAGCCCGACTTTGCATGCTCAAGGCCGGTAATGCCGTAAACGAGCTCGGTCTGGCCGTTGCCGTCGATGCCTGCGATGCAGACGATCTCGCCCTTGCGCACCTTGAACGACACATTCTTGACCGCATCGTTTTTGTGCAGTCTCGAAGCGACTGTGAGGTTTTCAACCTCGAGGACGACATCACCGGGCTCGGCAGGCTTTTTGTCAACATGGAAGCTGACATTTCTGCCGACCATCATGGAGGAAAGCTCCTCAGCGGTGGTGTTCTTCGTCTCGACCGTGCCGACGCACTTGCCCTTGCGCAGGACGGTGCAGCGGTCTGCGACCGCCATGATCTCGTTGAGCTTGTGGGAGATAAACAGAATGCTCTTGCCCTCAGCCGCGAGGTTTTTCATGATCTGCATGAGGTCATCGATCTCCTGCGGGGTCAGAACTGCGGTCGGCTCGTCAAAAATGAGTATCTCGTTTTCACGGTAGAGCATCTTGAGAATCTCGGTGCGCTGCTGCATACCGACGGTGATATCCTCGATGATAGCGTCCGGCTCAACATGCAGGCCGTACTTTTCGCTGAGCTCGAGTATCCTTTTTCTTGCCTCGTCCTTTTTGAGAACGCCGAGCTTATTAGTCGGCTCAACGCCGAGGATGATGTTATCAAGGACCGAGAAGCACTCGACCAGCTTGAAGTGCTGGTGCACCATGCCGATGCCGAGCGCATTTGCGTCGTTAGGGTCGTTTATCTTGACCTCAACGCCGTCTTTCTTGATAATGCCGTGTTCGGGCTGATACAGGCCGAAAAGCACGCTCATAAGCGTGGATTTGCCTGCGCCGTTTTCGCCGAGCAGGGCGTGGATCTCGCCTTTTTTCAGCTGCAGGGTAATGTTGTCGTTTGCGATTATACCGGGAAAAATCTTAGTGATGTTCAGCATTTCTATTGCAAACTGCTCATCCAAGTTTATCTGCCTCCCCCTGTTTTTTAATCATAGCAACATCATACTATATAAATTAATTAATTTCAAATTTTTTTGCGAAAAAATCGACGAGAAATAAAAATTGGCAGCACTTTGCCGTGAAAATGAAAAACAGACAGGCAAAAGCCTGTCTGTTTTAAGGTTTTAGGGTTTAAATTACTTGATGGAGCCCTGATCGTCAACGGTGGTGTGACCTGCGTCAACTGCGGGCATTGCGGTGGTGTCGTTGGAGACCTTAACATCGCCCTTGTGCATTGAAGCAACGAGTGCCTTGTAGTCGTCCTGAGTGAACTTGCCGTCTGCCCACTGAGTGCTCTCCATGGGGATCTGGACATAGTTCTCGGTCGGGTTATCGGAAATGAGACCGAGGGTGTCGATCTTGCCGCCGTAGTTATCCCAGTTACCTGCGAAAACTTCGGTGAGCATGGTGTTAACGGTTGCTGCAAGACCCTTCATTGCGGAAGTAACGGTCATGCCTTCGCCATAGCCGCCGTCGATGATGCCCTTCTGGTCGACATCGACGCCGATGACCTTTGCGTTTACCTTCTGAGCAGCCTCGGCTGCGGAGGTGTAGATAGAGCCGCCGCAAGCAAAGACGACCTCGGTGCCTGCTGCGTACCAAGTATCCATCTTTGCGGTGATGTCAGCGTTGCCGCTGAACTGACCGCCGTAAACATAGTTGATCTCGATCTTGGTGTCGAGCTCCTTAGCAGCTGCATCTGCACCCTGGACAAAGCCAAAGCCGTAACGGACAACTGCGGGAACTGCCATGCCGCCGAGGAAGCCGAGCTTGGTGTAGCCGAGCTTAACTGCTGCGTAACCGGCCATGTAGCCGCACAGCTCTTCCTGGTAAACAGCGCAGTAAACATTCTTGCTTATGTGCTCTTTATTGTTCGGATCCTTAAGATCGGTGCGGTTGCCGTCCTTGTCGTGATTGTAGAAGGAATCATACAGGTCGAACTCGGAAACATCCAGAGCGATGAATTTGACATCGGGGTAGGTGTCCTGGCACTCTGCAATGGTGCCTGCGAATGCAAAGCCGGGCATTACGATGACATTGAAGCCTTCTGCAACAGCCTGCTCGACCATCTCAACACGGGCAGCGGTGCTGTCTGCGGTGGGCTTGTAGTACTTGAACTCGACAGAATTCTTGTCGCAGAAAGCCTTGCAAGCTTCGTAGGTGGTCTGGTTGAAGGACTGGTCGGTTATGTCGCCGTAGTCGGTGATCATTGCTACTTTATAAGCAGCGGTGTCGGGCTTGTCCGTCTCATTGGCCTTGTCGTTGCCGCCGCATGCGCAGAGAGCAAAGACCATAGCAAGAGCGAGGACGATTGCGAGAAATCTTTTCATGATTTTTCCTCCGTATTTTTTAAATTTGTGCATACAAATTTAGGCGATATGCTCTTCATATCGTCATACCGTGGATATTATACCATTGTCATGCCAAACAGGCAAGCACTATTTGTCATTTTAGCTAAAAAAGCATAGTCTATCAGCCGAGCTTGGCCATCTTAACGGCGGTATCGAGGGCAATTTCTATCATCTGGGTCAGCGAAAGCTGGCGCTGCTCGGATGAAAGAGCCTCGCTGCGGTACAGGTGATCGGATATCGTGCAGATGCACAGAGCACGCTTGCCGGCACGGGCGGCATTCATGTAAAGGCCTGCGGCCTCCATCTCGACTGCCATAACGCCCATGTCGCGCCACTTGGTGCTGTCGTCGCAATTTGCGGGGGAGTAGAAGTTGTCAGACGACAGAATGTTGCCGACCTTCATGTCGATGCCCTTTTCCTTGGCGGCCTCTACGGCGTTACTGAGCAGCGTGTAGTCTGCGATGGGGGCAAATGTGCCGTTGAGCTCAAACTGGTGTGCAAAGTTGGAGTCTGTGCACGCACCCTGACCGGCGACGATGTCCATGAGCTTGAGGTCGTCGCGCATTGCGCCTGCCGAGCCTATGCGGATGATGTTGTCGACATCGTAGAAATTATACAGCTCCCAGCTGTAGATGCCGATGGCGGGGATGCCCATGCCGGAGGCCATGACGGTCACGGGAACACCCTTCCAGGTGCCGGTGTGACCCTGAACGCCGCGGACATTGTTCACGAGCACGGGATTCTCCAAAAAGGTCTCTGCGATGAACTTTGCACGCAGGGGATCGCCGGGCATGAGCACGGTCTTTGCGATATCCTCCTTTTTGGCGGAGATATGCGGAGTGGGAATAGGCATAATAATTCCTCCTGTGTTTATTTTGTTTATTCTAAAGCAAATTATAACAAACAAATTTCAAAAGTCAAATTGCAAGACGCGATTATTTATGGTATCATCAAAATCAGATAAAAATTGACAGGGGTGTTTGAGGGATGAACAACATAATCGTAATCGGTATTGCAGGCGGCACGGGCAGCGGAAAAACCACCATCACGCGCAAGATAATGCAGCATTTCGGCGGTGATGTGAGCGTCGTGTATCACGATAATTATTACAAGGCGCATCATAATATGAGCTACGCTGAGCGCACGAAGCTCAATTATGACCATCCGGACGCATTTGACACGGATCTTCTCATCGCCGATCTTAAGAAGCTGCGCAGGGGGGAGACTATCCAGTGCCCTGTTTATGACTACACGGCCCATGACCGGTCGAGCAAGACCGTGACGGTGAAGCCTGCCAAGGTCATCGTCGTAGAGGGCATACTCATTTTCCAGAGCGAGGAGCTGTGCAAGCTCATGGACATTAAAATTTATGTTGATACCGATGCCGACGTGCGCATCCTGCGCCGCATCGTGCGTGATGTGCGCGACAGGGGCAGGAGCCTTGAAAGCGTCGTGAACCAGTATCTGACGACCGTAAAGCCCATGCACGAGCAGTTTGTCGAGCCGTCAAAGCGCAAGGCGGATATCATCATCCCCGAGGGCGGCCACAATCAGGTGGCGCTTGAGATGGTGCTCGAGCGGGTAAGAGCGCATATAACGAAGTAATATACTAATGTAGGAGAAAACTATGGCAAAGCTGTATTTTAAATACGGTGCAATGGGCTCGTCCAAGTCTGCCCAGGCACTGATAACCCAATTTAACTATGAGGAGCTGGGCATGACCGTGTGGCTCATTAAGCCCAGCATCGACACCCGCGACGGCGCGGATATCATAAAAAGCCGCATCGGACTTGCCCGCAGCGCACAGATCATCACGCCCGAGCAGGATATCGTCAAGGAGTACGCCAAGGCCGGCCGGCACGATGTCATAATCTCCGACGAGGCGCAGTTTTTCACGCCTGAGCAGATAGACCAGCTTCGTGAGCTCGTCGATTTTGAGGATATCCCCGTTTTGTGCTTCGGCCTGCGCACCGACTTTCTCACCCATGTGTTCCCGGGCTCAAAGCGCCTGCTTGAGCTTGCCGACTCCATAACCGAGATAAAGACCGTCTGCGCCTGCGGCAGGAAAGCCACCGTCAATGCGAGAATCGACGAAAACGGCAGGGTCATCACCCATGGCGATCAGGTTTTTCTCGGCGGTAACGACAGCTATGTCGCCATGTGCCACCGCTGCTGGAAAAAGAGCATCCGCCAGCAGGAAGACCAAACGTATATGTTCTGAGGTGAGCTATGAAAAATGTTTTCGGATATCCGTACAGCAAGGATGGCGACACGCCCTGCGACGGCGCTCGCTTTATAACGAACAGAGCCGATGCCGCACTAAAAAAGGAAATTGACGATGTTTTCGGCAAAGTGCTTGAGACCGGCAGCAAGGCAAGCCTGCCCGGTTGGCTTCAGACGCTGCAGCTCATATGCTATGTCGGTGCCGCCATTGTTGTCATTTCGCTTCTGAGAAACTTGGGCGACCTTACGCTTGCCGAGATGTATGGCAACGCACCGGCAATATTCTACGGCGGCGGCGTGTGCATAGTGCTTTGGGCGGCCTTACATATTGCCGAAAAGGCGAGATATAAAAAGGTCGAGTCGACCGGCGAGATCGACAAGACGACAGAAAAAATGGAGCAGCTCGACAGGCGTTCCGAGGAGCTGCTTGGTATCCCGCACGACCGCAAGGCCGTCGATGTGCTGTCGTTCCGGTACATCGAAAAAAATGGCAAGATCAAGATCAAAGAGGAGCTGTTCAGCAAGTATTCCAACAACGAGATGAAGCTGTTCAGGGATAACGATGATCTTTGCCTTGCCGATCTCGAGTACGTGTACTCCTTCCCGATATCCGGCTTTAAAAAGTATGTGCTCAAGAAAAAGAAAGCCGATATGGACGAGTGGAACAAGGATGTGCCGTTCAACAAGGGTCAGTACAAGCAGTATAAGATAACCGCGAATGATTACGATACGATATTCTGCAAGTATTACGCCCTGCAATTTGCCGATGTTTTCGGCGAGTATGAGATTTTCTTCCCCGAGTACGAGCTTGAAGCCTTCAAGTCCATCGTCGATGTGCCGGTTGAAAAGGAATAAATATAATAAAAAAATCCCGCTCTTTGAGCGGGATTTTTGCGCTTTAATCCACTTTGATGATTTTTTGCACGACTTCGGGCTTTAGCTTCACCACTTTGCGGTCATATGTGATGAGCCCGTTGACTTCGTCCTCCACATCGCTCAGCTGCGTATATACCGCTGCGGCAAGCCCCTGCTCGTATGCGGGGCAAATTTCGCCCTTGTAGAGCTTTTCGAGCGACCTTTGCAGCTCGTCTGCGGATTTAAGGCGCTTGTAGCCGAAATCTCGGGCGTTGAAGCAGTGCCCCTCGCAGCGCAGATTGTAGCCGCCGAACTCGGACAGGAGCACGGCTCTGCCGAGCTTGTCGGGCTTGAAGTTATACTTTTTAAAATACACATGCAGGCTCTTTGTCTCGCCGATCTTCTGATCGTGCCAACCGGAGGCGTGGTCGACCGTGCGGGTCGGGTCCATCTGCATGACCTTTGCGGCTATCCTCGCTGCGTCAAACTGCCCCCAGCCCTCGTTAAAGGGCACCCACATTGCAATGCACGGACAGTTGTAAAGCGTTCCGATCATCTCATTGAGCTCAGCCTCATAATGAGCGCGGCCCTCCATGTCGTCGCGGGCAAACAGCTTGTAGTTTTTGTCGCTCAGATGCACGCCGGTGACGAGCGGGGCGGAGATGATGACGGGGTTATACTGCCCGCCGCCGTTTATCATGTCCTGCCACACGAGCATGCCCAGCCTGTCGCAGTGATAGTACCAGCGCAGCGGCTCGACCTTTATATGCTTGCGCAGCATGTTAAAGCCCATGTCCTTGGCCGTCTGAATGTCGAAAATGAGCGCCTCGTCGCTCGGCGCGGTGTACATGCCGTCGGACCAATAGCCCTGATCGAGCAGACCGTTGTGGAAATACGGCTTTCCGTTCAAAAACAGGCGCTTTACGCCCTTGCCGTCCTTTTCCACGGAGAACTTGCGCATGGCAAAGTAGCTTTCGACCCTGTCCTCGCCGTAGACGACCGCAAAGTCGTAAAGCTTCGGGTGCTCAGGCGACCAGGCCTCAAAGTCGGGGACGGGAATTTTTGCCGGCAGGGGATATCGCTCGCCGTTAAACTCGGCGTAGGCCGTGTTGCCGCCGACGGTCTCGGCCGAGACCTCGACAAAGCTTTCATCAAAATTCGGCGTTATCTTTAATTTCTTGATGCAGTCCTCGGGGACGCACTCTGCCCACACGGTCTGCCATATGCCGCTCTGCGGGGTGTACCAAATGCCGCCGCGCTCAAACTTCTGCTTGCCTCTTGCCTCGTGCGCGGTGTCGGACAGGTCACGAACACTGACGGATATCTCATTCACGCCCTTGCGCAGGAAGCCCGTTGCGTCAAACTCAAACGGCAGGTAGCCGCCGCTGTGGCGAAAAGCCCGCAGACCGTTTATGTACACAGTGCACGACTGATCGACCGCACCGAAGTGCAGCAGCACTCTGCCCTCGTGCTCGGGACACTCCCAATCACGGCGGTACCACAGATACTCGTCGGGCTTTAAAACACGCCCAACGCCCGACAGCTCGCACTCGGGGGAGAAGGGCACAAGTATCTTGCCGTCCCACTTTTCCGGCTGCTTTTCGCCGGCGGCGGTGATGGCATAATCCCACTCGCCGTTGAGGTTATAATACGAACCCCTGCGCATCTGCGGACGGGGATATTCGGGAAGGATATTGTTTTTATCAAGGCGTTCACCCCAAGTTGTCAACATACTGCGTCCTCCATACAATAAATATAATATGATTATACAATATACTTTCCCTTTTGATAAGCCCCAATTTTGCGAACGCGGCAAATGCTTTATGTTTTGACAAAAGATGAACAAAGTGGCGGATTTTGCGTTGATTTGCACACAATCGTTAATCATTTGTCAGGTTTTCATGCCAAAATGAACGAAAAATTGATAAAAATCGAGTCATTGAATGTAGACACCAAACATAGTTTATGTTATATTTAACTTTGTCATAAAATAGAGAGGTGATGCAAATGCCCTATAAGTTTCGTGGCGGCGTACATCCCAATTATATGAAGGCTCCGGAAGAACCGGTAGTCGTCGTAACCCCGCCGCCTCAGGTCATTGTTCCGATGGCACAGCACATCGGCGCACCCTGCCAGCCGCTGGTCGCGGTCGGTGATTATGTAACTATGGGTCAGAAGATCGGCGATAACCCTGCCCCTGTTTCTGCTCCTATTCATTCTCCCGTATCTGGCAAGGTCGTGAAAATCGAGCCCAGACCCCATCCTTTGGGCGATATGATCATGGCAGTCGTCATTGAGAACGACTACCAGGATACCCCCTGCACCGATATGGCTCCTCTGACCGAGGAGCAGCTCAAGGACCCCGAAGCCATCCTCGCACGACTGCGTGAGGCCGGTATCGTCGGCATGGGCGGTGCAATGTTCCCGACCGCATTCAAGATCCGCGGCGGTCTGGGAAAGGTCGATACTCTCATCATCAACGGTGCAGAGTGTGAGCCCTACCTCAACGGCGACCACTGGACGATGAAGCTTCATCCGGAGGAGCTGCTCAAGGGTATAGAGCTTGCACGCATCGCAAGCGGTCTGGACAAGGCTTACTACGGCATTGAGAAGAACAAGATGGACGCCATCGAGCTTCTCAACTCCAAGAACCCTGCTCAGTACGGTGTTGAGATCGTGCCCGAAGAGGTCAAGTACCCCCAGGGTGCTGAGAAAATGCAGATCAAGGCAATTACCAACCGTGAGGTCAAGCCCGGCGGGCTGCCCGCAGGCGTAGGCTGCAATGTCATCAGCACTCAGACTGCCTATGCTATCTATCAGGCATGCTACCTCGGCATCCCCTGCATTGAGCGTATACTCACCGTAGGCGGCTCGGCGGTGGATAAGCCCCACAATCTCCAGTGCCGTATCGGTACTCCCTTCAGCTACATCGCAGAGCACTGCGGCGGCTTCATCAAGACCCCCAAGAAGATCGTTCTCGGCGGACCTATGATGGGCCTTATCGCAACCAGCCTCGATGCGGTCAACATCAAGGGTACCGCAGGCATCCTGTTCTTCACCGAGGAAGAGGACAAGACGGTTGAGAATCCCACCTGCATCCGCTGCGGTAAGTGCATTACCGTGTGCCCGATGGGACTTGAGCCTGTCTACATGTACATGTACTTCAAGAAGGGCGACTTCGAGAATATGAAGAAGTACCACATTCTTGATTGTTTCGAGTGCGGCAGCTGTTCCTACAACTGCCCCGGCAGAATGCCCCTTACTCACTCCTTCAAGACCGCAAAGCTTCTGTTTGCCAAGAAGGCTGCGGACGAGAAGGCTCGTGCAGAAGCGGCAGCAAAGGAGGCGGAGAATAAATGAAAGCAAAAGAATATACCTTTGACGCCTCCTACCAGCCTCAGGTAAGGACGAATACCGACACATCCCGCATTATGCTCGATGTCATCATTGCACTCGTTCCCGCAATGGTCGTCGGCGTTCTGATGTTCGGTGCAAGAGCTCTGGCTCTGCTCGTCATCTCCGTAGCCTCCGCCTGCTTCTGGGAGTGGGGCTACCGCAAGCTCATGAAGAAGCCGAACTCCCTCGGCGACCTTTCGGCATGCGTCACCGGCATCCTGCTGGTTCTGTGCCTGCCCGTAGGTACTCCGCTGTGGATGCCCGTTGTCGGCACCTTCTTCGCAATAGTCATTGTCAAGCAGCTTTACGGCGGCATCGGCAAGAACTTCGTCAACCCTGCACTTGCAGGCCGTGCGTTCATGTTCTTCTCATGGACCTCCGTTATGACCAAGTGGGCAGTGCCTAACTTCATAAACGGCATCGATGCCGAGACCATGGCAACTCCGCTGAGCATCCTCAAGGAAGGCTCCGCAATGCCCGAGTATTTTGATTTCGGCAACATGTTCCTCGGCATAATGCCCGGCTCCATCGGCGAGATCAGCACTCTGGCTCTGCTTGTCGGCGGCGTTTACCTGCTTATCCGCAAGGTCATCAACTGGCGCATCCCCGTTGCCTTCATCGGCACCGTCGCCATCCTGACCGTCATTTTCCCGAGAAACGGCTACTCCAATGTTGATTGGATGCTCTACAACCTGCTCTCCGGCGGCCTGTTCCTCGGAGCTATCTTCATGGCGACCGATTACTCCTCCAGCCCCGTAACTCTCAACGGCCAGCTGCTGTACGGCTTCGGCTGCGGCGCTCTGACCGTTCTGATCCGTTACTTCGGCGGCTTCCCCGAGGGCGTTTCCTTCGCCATCCTCATCATGAACCTGTGCGCATGGGCTATCGATAAGGGTACCCGCGGCCGCCAGTTCGGCGTGACCAAGGAAGATCTCAAGGCAGCCAAGAAGGCAGCAAAGGAGGCAAAGGCATGAATAAAGTAGTAAAGCTTTCGCTCATCCTGTTCCTCGTTTCTGCAATAGTCGCAGGTGTTCTCGGCCTGACCGACTATGTGACCAAGGACCGTATCGCAGAGCTCGCGGCACAGAAGACCGCAGAGGCTTACAGTGCGGTCATGAAGTTTGAGTCCTACGACGAGGTCAAATACGAAGGCGACCAGTCCGCAGTCAAGAAGGTCTACAAGACCAACGACGGCAACTGGATCGTCGAAGCTGAGGTGTCCGGCTCCCAGGGCATGATCACCGTCGCTGTCGGCGTAAATTCCGACCTTACATGCAACGGCATCTCCATCATTTCCAGCTCCGAGACCTCCGGCCTCGGCTCCAAGGCAAATGATGATTTCTTCAAGGATCAGTTCCCCGGCCTGACTGCCGATACCGCCAAGGTCACCAAGGACGGCGGCTCTGTTGAGGCTATCACCGGTGCAACTATCACCTCCAAGGCTGTCTGCTCCGCCGTTCGGGCGGCTATCGCAGCCGTTGGAACGCTGGGTTAAGGAGGTCAGAACATGAATATCAAGAAACAATTCAAGGACGGCCTTATTACCAATAACCCCGTTCTGGTACAGCTTCTGGGCATGTGCTCGACAATGGCTATCACCACCATGCTCTTCAACGGCATCGGTATGGGCGTGTCCGTTCTCATCATCCTCACATGCTGCAATGTAGTTATCTCCGCAATGCGTAAGGTTATCCCCAACGATATCCGTATCGCAGTTTTCGTAGTTATCATCGCAGGCTTTGTTACCATCGTTGACCTTCTGCTGCAGGCTTACATACCCGCACTGAGCGAGTCTCTCGGTGTTTTCATCCCCCTGATCGTTGTTAACTGCATCATCATTGGCCGTGCCGAAGCGTTCGCAGCAAAGAACACCATCGGCGCATCCGCACTCGACGGTATTTTCCAGGGCCTTGGCTATACCATCGTCCTGACCATCATGTGCATCATTCGTGAGTTCCTCGGCTCCGGCTCGTTCGGCAAGGGCCTTATCAACACTGTTAACGGTGTCATCGGCACCGGCGACGGCCTGCAGATATTCTCCGCTGACCTCGGCGCTAAGGTACTCACCATGCCCTTCGGCGGCTTCCTCACTCTCGGCTGCCTGATCGCCGCAATGCAGTTTGCACTGCGCAAGTCTGCTGAGAAGAAAGAAAAGGAGGGTAATAAGTAATGCTTACAAGTATTCTTTCGATATCCCTCGGTGCGATCCTGATAAACAACTTTATCTTTTCCCAGTTCCTCGGCTGCTGCCCGTTCCTCGGCTGCTCGAGTAAGGTCGATACCGCTGTCGGTATGGGTCTTGCCGTCACCTTTGTTATGGGTCTTGCGTCCGCCATCTGCTGGGTGGTCGACACCTATGTCCTTCAGGCACTCAACCTCGGTTTCCTCCAGACCCTGACCTTCATTCTGGTCATCGCTGCTCTGGTTCAGTTCGTCGAGATGTTCCTCAAGAAGGCAATCCCTTCCCTGTACTCGGCACTGGGTATTTACCTGCCCCTCATCACCACCAATTGCGCAGTTCTCGGCGTTGTCCTTCTGAATGTTCAGAATAACTACAACTTCCTCGAGTCTACTGTTTACGGTATCACCGGCGGCCTCGGCTTCCTGCTTGCTATCGTGCTGTTTGCGTCCGTTCGTGAGCGTGTTGAGTTTGCAGAGTACCCCAAGAGCTTTGAGGGGTTCCCCATTTGCCTCGTTACCGCTTCGCTGCTCGCTTTGGCTTTCATGGGCTTCAGCGGCATGAAGATCTTTTGATTAGGAGGACGATGAAATGGAATTAGTACTTTATGCTGTAATCGTTCTCGGCGTTCTCGGCGCAGTTTTCGGCGCCATCCTCGCTGTCGCATCTAAGATCTTCGCAGTCGAAGTTGACCCCAAGCAGGCTGCTGTGCGTGAGTGCCTTGCCGGTGCAAACTGCGGCGGCTGCGGCTTCCCCGGCTGTGACGGTTATGCTGCCGCAGTCGCAAAGGGCAAAGCTCCCGTTAACAAGTGTGTTGCCGCAGGCCCTGCCGCTGCCGAAAAGATCGCGGAGATCATGGGCGTTTCCGCCGGCGAGGCTGTTCGCCAGGTCGCTTTTGTTCCCTGCTCCGGCACGGAAGGACATGCGCTCAAGCGCTTTAATTACTCCGGCCCGAAAAACTGCCAGGCAGCAATGCTGTTCGGCGGCAAGAGCAACATGGACTGCCGCTTCGCCTGCATCGGCCTCGGCAACTGTGCTGACGCTTGCCAGTTCGGCGCAATGCACATCGTTGACGGTGTTGCAAAGGTCGACCGTGAGCAGTGTGTCGGCTGCGGCGCTTGCGTCGAAGCCTGCCCCAAGAATATAGTCAGACTCGTTCCCTATGACCAGCATGTCGAAGTCGCATGCTCCAGCCATGATAAGGGCGCAGCTGTCAACAAGATCTGTGATGCTGGCTGCATCGGCTGCATGAAATGCCAGCGCGAGTGCCCCGCAGACGCGATCGTCGTTGTTGACAATCTGGCCAAGATCGATGTCACCAAGTGCGTGCAGTGCGGACATTGCTCTGATATCTGCCCGAGACACATCATCAAGGTTCAGAACTGACAGCAAATTTTCAAAAATACCTGAACGGGAAACCGCTCAGGTATTTTTTTCTTTGCATACAGAATTTTTCTTTGCGCAAAACTACTCAAAAGGAGTGGTGCAAATGAGCGTAAAGCGAAAAAAGATTATCCTTGCCATAGCATTAATATTTGCCGTTAATATACTTATTATTGCCCTCGCGCAGTCGGCTGATGCGGCGCTTTATAAGCGCGGCTCTACCGGCGCGACCGTGACGGAAATTCAGACCCGCCTCAAAAGCTGGGGGTATTATGATTACACCGTCGACGGCATTTACGGCAGCCGAACGGAAAAAGCCGTCAAGTTTTTTCAGCGGCAGAACGGCCTTGCCGTTGACGGTCAGGCAGGGGACAAGACCCTCGCCGCCATGGGCATCTTTGCAGGGCAAAGCTCGACCCAAAGCGACGGCGATGTCTATCTTCTTGCACGCCTGATCTCCGCCGAAGCCCGTGGCGAGCCATATGTCGGGCAGGTCGCTGTCGGTGCGGTCGTCATGAACAGGATAGACCACCCGTCGTTTCCGAACAGCCTGTCCGGTGTTATCTATCAGTCCGGTGCATTTTCCTGCCTTGACGATGGCCAGTTTGACCAGCCCATCACCGACAGCGCCTACCGAGCCGCTCGTGAAGCACTCAGCGGCTACGACCCCACCGGCGGCGCGATATATTACTTTAACCCCGCTACCGCAACAAGCAAGTGGATATGGTCACGCCCGCTGCTGCTCGTTATAGGCAGCCACAGATTTTGCGCTTGACTTGGTATGGCAATGATAATAAAATAAAGAAAAACTCCGGCGGTTCGCCGCCGTACATAGAAAGGTGATACGAATGAATAAGTGTCCTCAATGCGGGGCCTACATCCCCGACGGTGGCAGAATGTGCATCAGCTGCGGCTGGAAGCCCGAGGGCGGCGACGGCATTTTTGATAATCCGATTTTTCAATATATGCAGGACGCCTTTGAAAAGGCCGGCCCCCAGATGACGGGCGACGACAAGATCCCCGACGAGTTTCGTGAGCGCGACCTCGCCGCAACCGGCTATATCGGCCCGCTGTTTATCTATTCGCTCATCAAAAACAGCGGCTCTGAGCTCATAAGATACCACGCCAAGCAGTCGGCGATGCTGCTTGCACTCCATGCGCTCAACAGCGTTGTCGCCGTCGTGCCCTATGTCGGAAAGCCCGTCAAGAAGATAAACACTGCAATACTCGTCGTGCTCGCATTCCTCGGCGCGCGCAACGCTTATTTCGGCAAGAAGGAGCCCGTACCCTATGTCGGCCAGCTCTTCTCAAAGCTGCTGGAGGTATTCTAAAGTGAAGTTCGTTACATATAAAAAAGAAGGCAAGTCCGCCGTAGGCGTCCTCAACGCTGCCGAGACTGCCGTTATCCCTGCATCAGAGCTGGGGCTCAAGGCACAGAGCATGAACGAACTCATAGATGAGCTAAACGGCGCCATGCCGGTCGTATCGAACGGCGCAAAAGAAATATCACTCGACGCGGTGAAGCTCGATGCGCCTATCCCCGAGCCCAAACAGGATATCATCTGCCTCGGCCTCAACTACCGCGACCACGCCGAGGAGGCCACTCGAGCGGACGCGGTCTTCGATGTCCAGCGCGGCGATGCCGTGTATTTTGCAAAGCGCCTGAACAAAGCCGTTGCATCGGGCGACACCATCGACGGTCACTTCGATATCTGCGACAGCCTCGATTACGAGGTCGAGCTCGGTGTCGTTCTCGGTAAGGACGCAAAAAATGTCAAGGCTGCCGACGCAGCCGAGTACATTTTCGGCTATACCATAATCAACGATGTCTCCGCCCGCAATCTCCAAACCCGCCACAAGCAGTGGTACTTCGGCAAAAGCCTTGACGGCTTTACACCCATGGGCCCGTGCATCCTGTCGGCAGAGGAGCTCGGTGCAATGCCCGAGCTTGATATCCGCTGCTATGTAAACGGTAAGTTGCGCCAAAACAGCAATACCCGAATGATGATTTTCGACATTCCCTTTATCATCGAGGAGCTGTCTGCCGGAATGACGCTCAAGGCCGGCACCGTAATTGCCACCGGCACACCCAGCGGCGTTGCTCTCGGTATGGATCCCGCCGTTAGGCAATACCTCAAGCGCGGTGATGTCGTCCGCTGCGAGATAGATGGGATAGGTGTTCTTGAAAACACGATAGGCTGAAAATAGACCGCCGCCGGAGCACTGTCTTCGGCGGCTCATATCTTGGGCTCGGTTTGATGATTGAACACAAGATTTAGAGCCGTCAAAACGATTATAAAAAGGATACGAAAAAGTTGCAAAAATCGCTTGACAATTGGCTTTTGCGGTGCTATTCTATCAAAGCAATTCGGAAAACGGCGTAAAAGAACGAACGAAAAAACTTAAAAAGTTTTGCAAAAAGTTCTTGACAAAGTGTGATGAATTTGCTATTATATAAAAGCTAACCGTGTGAGCGGTGAGCAAGAGTGTACCTTGAAAATTAGATAATGTAAGAACAAAGCTTATGCTAAATAAGCACCAGAAAAGGGTTCTTTAAAGTCAGAAATGACTATAAAAATTTCTTTGAGAGCTAGAAAGCAATCATAAATGATTATATCTGCCTAGGCA
>JALFUQ010000073.1 GCA_022784505.1 Bacillota bacterium | reverse complement strand
GACCTTCTTTTCTCATCGTCTCTACTACCATCTGCTTAAACTCCCCTGTGTATCTCTTGTTTGGCTTCCCTTTTGGCATAAAGCAACACCCCATTCGTTAGTAGTATACCATACTGTCTAACAAATGGGGTGCTGTTCATTTTTACCGGCGGTGAGCATAGTCTTTTTGTTATTTTACTTTTGGCCTGAGTGAGCCGTCGAGAAGGCCGAGCGTCATCCAGAAAAACGGCGCGGTCAGAAACATGCTGATGCCGAAAAGCGCCTGGATGCAATAGCACAGCACTGCTGCTCCGCATGCTGCGGCAGCCGGCTCGGCGTTTCCCCGCTTTATCCACTTTGCAGCCGCGAGAACGAGCGCCGCAAGGTATGTAAATAGCGCAAAAACACCCTGATGGAACAGTATGTTCAAATACTCGTTATGCGCCGTGTCGATCTCGGCAACAAGCTCGATGCCCTTGTCGGGGTCATAGCGGGTGAACGCCTTGAGCTGTGCGTGGCTCATAGTGTCAGGCCCCGTGCCGAGCCATAGGTTATCTGGTATCTTCTCAAGAACGCTTTTCCAAATGTGTATCCTGCCCGAGCCGAAGGTGTCGCTGACGTTGCCGTGCAGGAGCTCGTGCGCCTCGTGCAGCATCCCGCCGCCGATATCGGCAACATAGAGGAATACAAGTGTGAGAACGAAAACGACAAGTATCGCGATCGCAATTATCTTTCTAGTCCTTGCTGAAACCGGCAGGACGATGGGCAATGCAAGCACCGCACCGCAGAACACACCGACGAGGCCCGCCATAACGGACATTTTTAGCAGCACGAACAGTGCAGCCGCCGTTGGGATTAGAAGCAGATAGCGCCATTTGCCCTTCATGCGCACAACTGCGACCCACAAAAGCGTTATCGCAATGCACAGAAAGGCCGCAACAAGATCGGTGTTTCCGATGGTGCCGAGATATTCGCCTGAATAATCAATGCCCGCTCCGAAGTAGTTCAGATCACCCGGGTACAGGCTAAAGGGGTTGCCGCCGTACAGCTGAATGATGCTGATAACACTGAAGCACAGCACCGAGCCGCCGAGAAGATAGGCCATCCATGGCTTGACCTTGCCGAAGCTCGACAGGAACACGGCAGACAGCACATACAAGGCGATGCTGCGCACGCCCTCATAGCGGGTTGCGCCGACCCAAGTTTCGCTTTTGTACGGCGAAACCAGTGCAGATACGACCGTCAGCAGCAGGAAGAGAAGCAGCAGACGCTGCACCCAAGTGCTTTCCTTTATATATGCCTTGAGTTCCTGCTTTGTTATCACCTCGGTCGCAAGGCTTGCCGGTATCAGGATAAGTGTCAGGATAACATAGCCGCCGCATATTATGTTGAACACCGTGAGCTTTGCCTCGGTGATGCCGCTGTAGCCCGATGAGTCGAAGCAGAACAGGAACACAGTCAGCATGAGCACTATAAACACATAACTCAGGTTCGTAAAAACATTCTCTGAGCACTTTTTTCGTTTCATTATGCACCTCTTGTCAGCTTTGCTGAATTTAGTTTAGATAATAAATCCTAAAAAGTCAATGACAACAAAAAATTTCCCCGTTCATTTTCTGAGATTGAATATTTAAAGGTGCAGTGGTATAATCGATGCAATTTTTGGGAGGCGCTTATGGAGCTTGCTGCTGCGTTTATCATATTTATAATATGTGTCGCCGTATCGCTGATACTGGATATATCCATGCTCGCTCCCCTGCTCGTCGGCTTTGTTCTGTTTACAGTCCTTGCCGTCATGAAGGGGTTTGAGCTAAAATCCGTGCTCAAGATGACTGTTGGAAGCTTCAAGGAGTCATTTATAGTCGTGGGCATACTGCTGCTCATAGGTTGCCTTACGGGACTTTGGCGATCAAGCGGAACGGTGGCGTATTTTGTCACGCTCGGTGTATCGGTCATGCCGCCGTCGTTTTTCCTGCTGGCGGCATTTCTGCTCTCGGCCGTCATGTCCTTTGCCATCGGAACGAGCTTCGGTGTTACCGCAACGGCTGGCGTTATCATCATGAGCATCGCCCACGCAGGCGGCATATCGCCGATACCCGTTGCGGGCGCTGTGCTGTCGGGCGTTTATGTCGGCGACCGCGGCTCACCGGCATCGTCGGCTGCGAATTTAGTCGCCGCCGTCACGGGTACGGATATTGAAAAGAATATAAAGATCATGCTCAAAAGCGGCGCTATACCGTTTTTGCTCTGCTGCGTTATCTACGGCGTACTCTCGGTATTCTGCCCCATGCAAAGCACCGATTCGCAGGTGCTCTGGGAGCTCAGCGATGAGTTTAAGCTTTCGTGGCTGTGCCTTATCCCCGCGATATTGATGATAGTTCTGCCGTTTTGCAAGGTCAAGGTCAAGTGGGCAATGGCGATAGATATCGTCGTATCGTTCGTGCTTGCCATGGTGACACAGAACGCAAGCTTTGCTGATTGCCTTAAGACCATGCTGCTCGGCTTTGAGCCGCAAAACGCCGCTCTTTCGACCATGCTCTCGGGCGGCGGTGTGAGATCAATGCTAGAGGTGTGCGGCATTTTGCTGCTCTCCGGCACCTACGGCGGTATTTTCCACGGCACGGGTATGCTTGACGGGCTCTCGGAAAAGCTTATAATATCAAGTGGTAAGGTCGGACGCTTTCCCGTCATGGTACTTCTGTCGTTTGCGGTCAGCATCGTGTTCTGCAATCAGACTATTGGCGTTATCATGCTCAGTCAGCTGTCCGAGGGCTTGTACGGTACGAGCGATGCCGAGCGTTGCAGCAAGATGATAGATATAGAAAACTCGGTCATTGTCATTGCAGGGCTCGTTCCGTGGTGCATTGCCTGCTCGGTGCCGCTTGCCATGATGAATGTCGGCGCTGCTGCCGTCCCCATGGCGTTTTATCTATGGCTTGTCCCGCTGTGCACTGCCATTGCTTATAAAAGAAACAAAAGATCAATTACGGAGGTATGAAGATGAAGGTTTTAATTATCAACGGAAGTCCCAGAGCGCACGGGAACACTGCCGCAGCTCTCGATGAGATGAAGAAGATTTTTACCGCCGAGGGTGTTGAATTTGAGGAAGTGCATGTAGGTCTGCTTGAGCTTCACAGCTGCATTTCCTGCGGAAGCTGCTTCAATACCGGCAAATGTGTTTTTGATGATGAGGTCAACAAGACCGCTCCCCTGCTCAATGAGTGTGACGGTGTGGTCATCGGAAGTCCCGTACACTTTGCGCAGGCGCCCGGTGCGCTCACCGCGTTCGTGTCCCGCCTGTTTTACAGCACATGGGCCGTGGACAAGTCCATGAAGGTCGGCGCTGTCATGGTCAGCGCAAGGCGTTCGGGCACGACGGCCACATTTGATGAGCTCAACAAGTTCTTTACCATCTCCCAGATGCCCGTCGTGTCGGGCAGATACTGGAATAATGTCTACGGCAGAGCCCCCGGTGAATCGGTGCAGGACGCAGAGGGTATGCAAAATGCCCGTTATGTTGCACGCAACATGGTGTTTCTGATGAAGAGCATTGCCCTCGGCAAAGAGCAGTTTGGTCCGCCGGAAAAAGAGGATGTTGTATTCACAAACTTCATAAGATGATAAAAACCGGAGGAGCGCTGAGCTCCTCCGGTTTCAGTTTATTTTGAGTTGTGCTTTTCGATGGCGTCGGTCATGCGGTCTAGGCCGGTTTTTATTATCGAGCGGGGCATTGCGAGGTTAAGGCGGATATACCCTTCGGCGTTGCCGACAAACAGGGAGTTGCCGCCTTCAAGCAGAACACCGAAGATCATCAGCACAAGTCTTGCAATTGAGGCCATATCAACTGCAACATTCGTTTTAAGCTTCGCCAGATCGACAGCTCCGGTCGAGATGCACAAAATTGCAGTTGCAGCCAGAATAGCAGCATATACGGCCGTCCTCACAACATTGCGTTTTGAACTATTCTCACCCATAACGGCGTCTCCGTCAAACACTTAAATTTATTTATACAAATTGATTATGGAGCACAAATCATCAATATTCAATGCAAAAATTGATATTTCGATTAGATTATTCATTAATTATCGTCAGTGAAGTCGTTCGCTGGAGCTCACTGTGAAGTTTTTGCTTTGCAAAAGTGAAGTTAGATGATCCAAAAGGGATCTACTTAGTTAAAAAAGCCAAGTCAAATGACTTGGCTTTTTTGGATTAGAAATCATATATTGATAGAAAATAGGCAGATGGGTTCAAATTGATGTCCGTGGGTTCAAACAGTGAATTTCAACCCATAGGTTTACTTTTAGTCAAAATATATGTCGAGTTCCTTTAGTTTGTCTGCGATTTCCTTATCAAGTTCGTTATGATCGTCCGTAAAAGAATTCAAGCTGCCTTCAGCGGTTAGAGACATATCTGTAAATCTTACGAACAGGTTATAACATTCCTTAAAATCCGAGTATTCTTCATCAAAGGACTTCGGATGCTTTGCCAAATCTTTTATCAGTGTTTCTGCTTCATTCTGTAGAGAATAGATTTCGGCAAGGTCATCGATAAAGCCTTGATCATCGAACAGGCTTGCGAGGGCATCATTAAAGTCATCGTAGAACTGCCCACCGCCAGCATTAGCTTTTGTGTATTTATCAGTTTTTGCATCGGCAGTCTGGAAAATGCTGTTTCTCCAAACATCCGTAATAAGGATGTTCGCGGTTTCGGCTTTTCCTGCACCCTCGGCCATCGTGTTATACAATTCAGCGAACTTATTATAGGTATTGACCGAAGCGACGTTAGAGTATAAGAACGCGGCACCTGCGAGAAGTACAAGAACAATAATGATGGCTACAATGCCTTTATGCTTTTTCTTTGGAACCGTATCCTCGATAAAGACTGCCTCATTCATCCTTGGTTCCTCGGCGGTCATCTGCACGGGAGTACCGCAGCTTGGACAAAACTGCATATCATCTTGGAGTTCCTTACCGCAATTTGAGCAGTATCTCATACATGTCCATTTATCATTGATTGCATCAGACATACATTTACCTCCAATTGCATCGAATTTAGCCTATAAACAGTCATTATAACAATATCACAGAAAAGTAAAGAATGCAATATGTTTGTTGTTGTTGTTTATTGCGTTTTTCTGTTGTTTGTTTATGTTTGTTTGTGCGTTAATAATCTTGATTTATTCTCCTCGCCTTTTCTATTACCATCCTGCCGTCCTCGCATTTAACTTCAATCGGTGTGCCTGGGACGAAGCCTATCTCTTCGAGCCATTTGCCTTGCAAGCGAATCTGGACAACAGGCTTATAGTTCTGATCGTTTCCGGCATAGACCTTCATGCTGCGTTTTTCTTTGAATCTCATAATTCCTCCTTTTGCTAAATGGTAATAATTTACAATTTCATTTTACCACGAAGGAGGGCAACTTCCAACGGGTTTACTTTATGGGTACAAAGTAAACCCATACCCCACAAAGTAAACCCTACCATATAGGCAGTACAATAAAACGCCCCAGAAACGAAAAAATCCCGCCGTGGAAATGCTCCTACAGCGGGATAAAGTAAACCTCTATGCCTTGAAAGCCTTGATTTTTAAGGATTTTTGCAAAGAAAAAAGGTAGTAGACTTTCTATCAAAATCTACTACCTTATTTGGTGGAGATGAGGGGAGTTGAACCCCTGTCCGAAAACGCTTTAACAGGAACTTCTCCGAGCGCAGGCGGTCATTTACATTCCCTTGCCTCTGCGCAGGCCGACATGCTCAAGGGCTTGGTAGCTTCATTATGCATGGTGCGCTCAAAGCTTTGCGCACTCATGTTCACCACTAGTCGACGCTCTGTCCCCGGCCGTGGTCCTCCGAGGCAGAACGCTCGCTAATTAAGCAGCGAGAAGAACAGTGTTATTGTTGTTCTTTAATTTATAAGGTGCCCATTTTAAAGATGGTAGGCGCATCTGCTCGCTATTCCTGCCTCCACATCCCCGTCGAAACCGGTACATCCCCGTTTTCAATACGCTTTTGGGATTTGTCTTAATTATTACTGCGGTATCCCGACCGATAGTATTGTACTAGTCGGGGTGCGGCAATCAACGAATTAGTGCGGTTGTGATTTTGCGGTAGCTTGACTGGTGAGGCTGCGGCGCTGGGGTGTGGCGAAAGCCACACCCAACATTACCAAAAGATCTTATGCCTTTACGGGTTCGGGATAGTCAACGCCGAAGGTGTCAACAGTTACCTTCTTCATCGCCTGTCTGTGGATGGGCTTGTCGTTGCGGCCGGTCATGCACTTTGCGATCTTGTCAACATTCTCCATGCCCTCGATGACCTTGCCGAAGGCGGCATACTGGCCGTCAAGGTGCGGTGCATCCTCATGCATGATGAAAAACTGGCTGCCGGCGGAGTTGGGCGCCATGGAACGAGCCATGCTCAGAACACCTCTGGTATGCTTGAGGTCGTTTTTCACGCCGTTCATTGCAAACTCGCCCTTGATGCTGTAGCCCGGGCCGCCGATGCCGATACCCTGAGGGTCGCCGCCCTGGATCATGAAGCCTCTGATGACGCGGTGGAATATAACGCCGTCATAGAACTTGTTCTTTACGAGTGAAATGAAATTATTAACGGTGTTGGGAGCTATCTCGGGGTACAGCTCGGCCTTGATGATGTCGCCGTTTTCCATTTCGATGGTCACGATAGGATTGCTCATTAGTTTCTCTCCTTCATTGTTCTTTCAATGTCTCGCATCGCTTCACGCTTTGCGTCGTCATTTCGCTTATCGTAAAGCTTTTTGCCTTTGCACAGTCCAAGCTCGACCTTTGCCCTGCTGTCTTTAAAATACATCGACAGTGGGATGAGTGCAACGCCGTCCTGCATAATACGGGCGTTGAGCTTCATTATCTCTCGCTTATGCATGAGCAGTCTGCGTGGTCTGACAGGGTCTTTGTTGAAGATATTGCCCTTTTCGTAGGGGCTTATGTGCAGCGAACGGATGAAGATCTCGCCGTTTTTTATCGTGCAGTACGAATCTTTCATATTGACCGTGCCTGCTCTTAGCGACTTGACCTCCGTACCGGCAAGCTCTATGCCCGCTTCAAAGCGCTCGAGCACGAAATAATCGTGAAACGCCTTGCGATTTGCCGCTATCTGCTTTACGCCCGTCTGCTTCGGCATAAGCTCACCTCCCTTTTGCACTATTATTATAGCATACTATTGCGGATAATAAAAGAATATTGTGTAAAATCAGTCCTTATTAAACTCGCGGAGGATGAGTCCCTCGTTTTTGTTCAGCGCCCAGTTGACGCACCATTCTGAGGTGAACAGAAGAAGGTTATTTCCCCTAAAGTCCTGCACCCACTTGGTGTCGCTCGTGAGGTTCAGATCATTGGGGTTTAAGCCCTCGTTATCGATCCAACGGATGACCTCGAACGGCAGGCTGCGGCGGCGGACATCAACGCCGTACTCGTTCTTGAGTCTGTACTCCAAAACCTCAAGCTGCAAAACGCCGACAACGCCGACGATTATCTCCTCAACACCGGTATACGGCTCGTGGAATATCTGTATCGCGCCCTCCTGCGCTATCTGCATGATTCCCTTTTCAAATTGCTTGCGCTTCATGGTGTCGATACGCTCAACAGCGGCGAATATTTCGGGTGCAAAGGTCGGAATGCCTTCAAACTCCACCTTCATAGTCTTGTCGCAGATAGTGTCGCCGATGGAGAAAATGCCCGGGTCGAACACGCCGATGATATCGCCGGCATACGCCTCGTTAATTATGGCGCGCTCGGAGGCCATGAGCTGCTGCGGCTGGGCAAGTCTTATCGCCTTTCCGCCCTGCACATGGTAATACTCCTTGTCGCGCTCGAACTTGCCCGAGCAGATGCGCATGAATGCGATCCTGTCTCGATGCGCTTTGTTCATGTTCGCCTGAATTTTAAAAACAAATGCGGAGAACTTCTCGTTAAACGGGTCGACTATCTCGTCGCCTGCTATCCTCGGCAGCGGCGGCATGGTCATTTTAAGGAAGCTTTCCAGAAACGGCTCGATGCCGAAATTGTTGAGAGCCGAGCCGAAGAACACGGGGCTGAGTTTGCCGCGGCGCACCTGCTCGATATCAAACTCATAGCCTGCGCCGTCAAGAAGCTCAATATCGTCCGAGAGCGTCTCACGAAGTCTGGGGCCGATGAGCTCATCGAGCTTTTCAGTCTCATCGAGCGTGCACTCTATCGCCTTAATCTTGTTCTGGCCGCGGTGAAACTCGTTGAATGCGAGTATCTCGCGCTTTTCGCGGTCATAAACGCCCTTGAAGTCGATGCCGCAGCCGATAGGCCAGTTCATCGGATAAGTGCCGATGCCGAATTCGTTTTCAAGCTCCTCCATGAGGTCGTAGGGACTGCGAGCCTCGCGGTCGAGCTTATTTATAAATGTAAAGATAGGGATATTGCGCATTGCACATATCTTAAAGAGCTTTCTGGTCTGCGGCTCGATGCCCTTTGCGGCATCGATGACCATGACTGCTGAGTCTGCTGCCATGAGCGTGCGGTAGGTATCCTCGGAAAAGTCCTGGTGGCCGGGGGTGTCAAGGATATTGATGCAATAGCCCTCGTACTCAAACTGCATGACCGACGAGCTTATGGATATACCACGCTGCTTTTCAAGCTCCATCCAATCTGACACGGCGTGCCTTGCGGTGGCCTTACCTTTTACTGAGCCTGCAAGCTGTATCGCTCCGCCGTAGAGCAGGAGCTTTTCGGTTAACGTTGTTTTACCGGCGTCGGGGTGCGAGATTATCGCAAACGTGCGGCGGCGCTCAATCTGCTTTTGCATTTCAGACATATATGCTTCTCTCCGTAATCAATTTCACAAAATGGTATGTTATCATAATAATGCCCGAAAATCAATGAAAAACTGACGGGATAACCCGTCAGTTTTCCTGATCGTATATAACGCTGACTATCTTAGTCGGCGTGGGATCTGCTGCATGGCGCTTTTTGCTGACGATAACGGCGATGATAACGCCGACGACGGCTCCGATGAAGGCTGCCAAAATACACATACCCTCGGTGAGCGACAGTATTGCGCCGACGGCATAGCCGACAAAGAGCAGAATAAGCGGCAGAACATATATCGCAAGTGCGCCTTTCACAACACCCACGGTCGGCGTTTCTATCATGACGTGCTGGCCGCGGTGCGCATCTATTGGATTCTGAACGACCGACTTCATGAGATGATCATACTTGCAGCCCTCACAGCCGTTGCAGTCGCCGCCGCAGATGCCCAGCCGCTCGACAACGACCTCGGCAAGGCCGTCATCCCTTATCTTGGTGATTATCGCTTCCTGAAGCATTTTGCCTTCCCCGTTTCGCTTTTTTTCTCATTATACACGCTCATCCGTCTTGCCGCAAGCCCCCGATTATGCTACAATGAGTCTGAACATATAATGGGAGGTCGGTCACCATGCCAAGTGTTCTCAGTCTGAAAAAATCAAACTGCAAGAACTGTCACAGATGTATTAGAAAATGCCCTGTCAAGTCCATCCGCTTTTCAGGTCACCAGGCACACATCATAAGCGACCAGTGCATCCTCTGCGGCCAGTGCTTCGTCGTCTGTCCGCAGGAGGCAAAGGAGATAGTAGACGACCGCGGCACGGTGCGTGCGCTTATTGATAGCGGCGCGCCCGTTATCGCAAGCGTTTCCCCATCATTTTTTGCCGTGTGGGATAACTGCGGCATAAACTCCGTGCGAAAAGCTCTAAAACAGCTCGGCTTTACCGATGCTGAGGAGGCTGCTATCGGCGCAACGATCGTCAAGCGCGAGTATGAGCGGCAGATAAGAGAGGGCACACAGGATATCATCATATCCTCGGCCTGCCACTCGGTAAACCTGCTGGTAGAAAAGCATTTCCCCGAGCTGCGCAAGTTCCTGTCCCCTACCGTGTCGCCAATGGTCGCGCACGCAATGGACATCAAGCGCCGCTTCCCCGAGGCCAAGGTCGTGTTCATCGGCCCCTGCGTTGCAAAGAAGGACGAATATGTCGGCACCTGCGTTGACGCTGTTTTGACCTTTGAGGAATTTGACCAGATGTGTCACTCAAAGGGCATCGAGGTCGAACCCGAATTCGGCGAAAGCTTCAAGGGCAGAGCCACGGGCTTCTCCGTCGCAGGTGGCATAACAAACAGCATGGATATGCCGGACACAGGCTATTTCGCCATAACAGTCGACGGCACAAAAAACTGCATGAACGCACTGCGTGACATAAGAAACGGCAAGATAGACAGGTGCTTTGTCGAAATGCACGCCTGTTCGGGCGGCTGCATCGATGGCCCTATCATGGAAAAATACATAAACTCGCCTGTGCGACACATCTGCTCGGTTCTCAAGCACGTCGGCAAGGAGGATTTCCCTGTTGAGCAGCCGAGCCCCGAGAGTCTGCACATGGATCATATCGGCACTCCGCTGAACCTGCCGACACCCAGTGAAAAGGAGATACGCGAGATACTTGCAAGGATTGGCAAGCCCAACCCCTCGGATGAGCTTAACTGCGGTTCGTGCGGGTACGACTCCTGCCGCGACAAGGCTATCGCCATTTACAGAGGCACCGCCGATTACAGCATGTGCCTGCCGTTTATCATGGATAGATCCGAGCGCATAAGCAACAAGGTGCTCAACAACATGCCCAGCGGCCTTATCGTTGTCAACGAGAACCTTGAGGTGCAGCAGATAAACCGCTCCGCCCTCGCGCTTTTGAACATCAGCCACGAGTCGGATATCCTTGGCGACTGCGTTGTGCGCATACTCGACACGGCTCCGTTCTTTACAGCGCTCGAGACCGGAAAATCTGTCAAAAATCTGCGCAGCTATTTCTCAGATTACGGCAGATATTTTGAGCAGACCATCGTTTACGATCGCTCGTCAAGGATACTCATCGACATTTTCCACGACGTCACCGAGGAAGAGGAGGAGGCCGCCCGTAACAAGGCCATTAGCCGCCAGACCGCGGAGATAACGAACAATGTCATCGAAAACCAGATGCGAATAGTGCAGGAAATTGCATCCTTGCTCGGCGAAACGACCGCTGAGACAAAGATCGCTCTGACAAGGCTGAAGGAGTCACTGAGTCTGAATGATGATGAAGAAGAATAATCTTAGCTGCGATATAGGCCACCTGAGCCTGAACCACTACGGCGAACAGCTTTGCGGCGACCATGTTGACACCGTCGAGGAGGGCGACACGACGATAATCGTGCTTGCCGACGGCATGGGAAGCGGGGTTAAGGCCAGTATTCTCTCAACTCTGACCTCAAAGATAATCTCCACCATGCTCGCCGCCGGACTCGGCATCCGCGACGCTGTTGAGACTATTGCAGCAACGCTCCCCATTTGTGCCGAGCGCAAGGCCGCATTCTCGACATTTACTATTATAAGAATAGTCGGAAACGAGCATGCGGATATCATCCAGTATGAAAACCCCAATGTCGTGCTGCTTAGAAACGGCGTGCACTATGAGTTTCCAATGTCGACAATGCACATTGGTGAAAAGACCATTTACCGCTCGTCTATCGAGCTTGCCGAGGGCGATGTGTTCATCGCCATGTCCGACGGCGTTCTCTATGCTAGCGAGGACGGGGTATTGAACGAAAACTGGAACAGAGCAAAGCTCATAGAGTTTGTCGAGCCTCTGGTGGCTGCAAACTTCACCGCCAAGGTGCTGGCGTCGATCATCCTTGACGAGACAAACAGTCTCTACGGCGGCAAGCCCTTTGACGATGCAACGGTCTGCGTTTTGAAGATCATTAAGCGCGAGCCACTGAATATCGCTATCGGCCCTCCCTCTCACAAGAACGACGAGCAGCGAATGATGGCGCTGTTCTTTGCCAAGGAGGGACAGCATGTCGTATGCGGCGGCACAACCTCGAAGATAGCCGCCGATTACCTCGGTGAAAAGGTTGAGGTGAGTGCCTACTCCCCCGATCCGGATATCCCGCCGATTTCGACCATCAAAGGCGTTGACCTTGCAACGGAGGGCATCATCACGCTTGACAAGGTGCTCATCTATGCAAAGGATTACCTTGCCGACAACAAGTCCTTTGAGCAGTGGAACTACAAAAAGGACGGTGCTTCCCTGGCGGCAAGGAAGCTCTTTGAGGAGGCGACGGATATAAACATGTTCATCGGCCGAGCCGAGAATCCGGCGCATCAGGATATGCCTATCAATTTTAATGTAAAGATGCAGATAATAAACGAGCTTGCCGATTGCCTTGAGCAGATGGGCAAGAGAGTTAAAAAGCTGTACTTCTAACGAAAAAAGACGGACTTGAAGTCCGTCTTTTTCATATATACCATGCTCTGCCGTTGTAGGGCGAGTATCTGTACGCAAGTCCCGGGGCGAGCTTATCGCCGCTGCGGCAAAGAAGCTCATCGACTCTTACAAACTCAAAGCCCTGCTCGGTGAGGATATCTATTGCCTTCAAGACCGCCGGCACGGTCGCATCCTTGGTATCATGCAGGAGGATGATATCGCCGTCCTTGGCGTGCTTGACGAGGTAATTGCAGATGTAGTCCTCATCAATATACACCCAATCTCTCGGCGTATCCGACCACAGCACCGCGATCTGGTCAATTCTATTAAGCTGCGAGCCGAGATAGTGGCCGTATGGCGGGCGGAAAAATTTCGGTCTTTCGCCGGTGATGCTCTCGAGGAGGTCATTTGTGCGGTCAAGTTCGCCGCATATCTCTTCCTTGCTGCTTTTGAAGAAGTCTATATGTGACCAGGTGTGCACGCCGACAAGATGGCCGTCGTCGTACATGGTCTTGACTATCTTCTGCCGCTTTTCGGCCTTTCTGCCCATGAGAAAGAAGCTCACCTTGATATTGCGCTCACGCAGGCCGTCAAGCAGCTGCTCGGTGTACTTGCCCGGGCCGTCGTCAAAGGTAAGTGCGATCTGCTTTTTGCCGTTTAGAGTCGGCTCGACATAATAATCCTTGCTGAACGGAGTCGTCAGAAAGCTGAATGCTGCCGACGCTATGAGGAATGCCAGCGCAATTGCGACTATCCGTACGGTTTTGTTTTTGCTTTTTTTAGTATTCATACATCACACTTTAGTAAAGGCAGGAGTTTTTATTGAAACTCCTGCCTTGGTTTTTGCCGTTCGGCTCGATACACCGCGGAGTGCTCAATTCCGAAGCGCAGCCTGCCGTACGGCAGCTATCGGTTCCGTTGGCGGATAAAATGCCGTCTGCGTCAGCATTTGTAAGAGCCGTTGGAACGAGTTTTGCCTTGCAGCGAATACGCCCTTTCGGAAAGGGAAGCTGACAAACGGGTGTGGGCCGTCCGTCACAGTCCGAAACGGTTTTTTGCGCTGCTTGGCAGCTATCTCAATAATAGGTTGGGCTGAGCCCTTCCATTAAATGAAATACAAGCTTATCAGTGCTCCTTGCACCATGCAACAACATCGTCAACATCCCAGGAAGCAGGCTCACCGCAGCCGGTCTCCGCCATCTTGAGCGTTGCCTTCTCCTGCTCGTTGAGCTCGCCCTTTTCATTGAGTCGCTTGGCAATATTCTTATTCATAAGCGTCATCATTAGTCTGTAATGCAGCGGGAGCTTCTTGAGGTCAAATCCGCCCTGGAGGCAGAACAAAGGCATTTCGGGTTTGATGCCGTTCTTTTCTCTGCCGATCTTCTCGCTATCCTCATTTACAGCACCCATGCCGACCTGGCAGACAGCGCCGATATCGTACATATCAAAGGCCTTATCCAAGCCCATAATCTTACCGGCGAAAAGCCAACCAACATAGACAACCTTGCCGTCACCCAGCCCCTTTGCCTTGCCAAACTCAACAGCATTGATGCCAAGCTGCTCGGCAATGAGCTCAGCATACTTTTTGCACGAGCCGGTGCAGGAATTGTATACAACAGCAGTAAACATTTTTCTGCCTCCTTATATTTATTAAAATAAGAATAGCACAATCCGGTTCCAAATTCAAGTACAACAGGACTTGCCGATAATTATTATACAAATTCATTTGGTTTGGTTCATATGGCATAAAATGTCGTATAAAGTAATGATAAAATCTGTTTCATTTGATTACAAATTCGACAAAAAGTTATTGCATTTTTGCCAATCATGTAATATAGTAAATTCGTATATTGGAAAATTAGTTGAATGATTGCTACCGTGCGCACCATCCATGCGTTCTTTACCGAGTAATAATTGCTTGGTGCAACCGGTAAATTTCGTTCAGTCTCAGGCTTCAGTATCGCATCATTGGAGAAAGGAGGAAAACTAAATATGATTAAAACAGAAAAACTCGGTAAACTGTCGATATCTCTCGGCCTGATACTTGTGGTTTTCCTGCTTATGGCTTTCGCGTTCGGAACTACGGCTAACGCCGATGAGCTCGATGATGCCGAAGTCGTTGAGGCAACTGAGAATGCAGCGCTTAATGATGTTGTTGATGCTGTAAAGGATGTTCTCCCCGCTGAGGATGAGAATTCCGTGAAGACAGTAGCCGGTCTTCCCTCTATTGTTGATGACGACTTTGCTTCCAAGGAAGGCGAGAACTACAAGGGCGGCTTCCACTGGTATCTTCTCATCGAGAACTACATGTTCCTGCCCGATGACTTTGAGATCACTCTCTGGTCTAATACTTCCGCACCTCATTACTATCAGGTACTGGACAAGGCAAACCTTATTCAGCGTCTGGGCTACATCCGTATCCCTGCCGGTCCTATGGTATATGTCAAGACCAATTACGACATGGATTGCTGGCGTATGCTGAGTGCCACCATTGAGGGTGCATTCCTGTATGATTGCTCTGCTACTGTTCCCGTTCTCGGTGTTTATCACAACAACCATCAGGAAGTTTACAGTGATGTATGCGGCATTCAGGGTCTCCCCGTTGGCGGTCATGTTCTCGGACTGTGGGTCGGTATAGACAACGGAGACGCCGATGCAGATGCAGACGCAGATGCCGATGCCGACGCTGACGCGGATGCCGACGCCGATGCAGACGCCGATGCCGACGCAGATGCCGACGCCGATGCCGATGCAGACGCCGACGCAGATGCCGACGCCGACGCAGATGCCGACGCCGATGCTGACGCGGATGCCGATGCCGACGCTGACGCTGACGCGGATGCCGATGCAGACGCCGATGCAGACGCGGATGCCGATGCGGATGCCGACGCTGACGCGGATGCCGACGCAGATGTCGACAAGGATTACGACAATCCTACTAAGGATCCGCCTAAGACAGGTGACACAAGAGACTACATGCTCGTAACGATCGTGGCTATTTCCAGCCTGGTCGTTCTGGCATCAACTTATCGCAAAAAGAGAGAAAACTGATCATGTGTGGGCGATCGGTTGACTTATTGCTTAAGTGAATATAAAATAGGAGTGGTTATACCGCTCCTATTTTTTGTGGAGCGCAGCTTCACAAAAAATCTCGCTATGCTCGTCAAAAAGCCTTAACAGGCGTTTTTGATAGCTATTTATCTAATTTGAGGCGGGACCTTTCTCGCTGCGGCTCGGTCACGGTGCGGCTCTGACATGCCCCCGGCATGTCATTCACTACAGCACCGACACTTCGTTACCCCCTCACACTCCCCCCTGCTGCGTATTAGCGTTAAGCCTGTTACGTGTACTTTTTATATTTTCGTTGACAGTCAGAATAAGCAAATTTAGTTACCCATATGTCTATTTAAAAATTTGAGGTGTTTCATGAGCAGAAAAACCAGGCGCAAAAAGTTTATACGAAAGCCGAAGGAGACCGAAGCGCAGAAAAAGGCACGGGCAAAGCGCAGTCTTATTACTCTTTGCTCGATAGTCGTTGTTATAGTCGCCACCGTTGTTATCGGCTACATCATCTCGCAGGACAAAAAGCTCAGCAACACCGAGCTTTTTGAAAGCAAGGCCGAGCTTCTTATGCAGCAGGTGCTCTCAGGCGACAGGGACAATGAGCTTTCCGGTGAGATCGAAGACGGTCTTCCGAAAAGTGCCGTGTTCATCTCGATATCCAACGGCGACGAGCGCGCCAGGGTGTTCACCGGCACGGGTGCCGACAAGCAGGCTGCATGGGACGACGCATACAACGAGGCGCACGCCTTTGTTGAAGAAAACAGCTATGACTGCCTGTGGGTCAAGGCTGATCTTATGGGCGAGGCAAAAACGCTCAGCAGCCTGGAGTTCCCCACCGAGCTGCACCATTACAGAGAGAACTTTTTCCGCAAGGGTATTGCTTTTGACAGAAATTTTGACACCGCACTTCTTGAGGCCGAGCTCAACGGCGCAAAGATACTTGACTACGACACGGAGTGCATAAACACCACCTACCTGCGCAATTACCTCAACAAGGCAGGCAGAACTCCCATCGTCTCCCTCCCCGACGAGTATATAGTCTTTAACTGTGTCGGCTGGATATGTGACGAGAACAGCAAGGTTTATGAGCTCAGAAGCGACGATGCCAACTACGGCAGGCGCAAGATAGATCTCGTCGACAAGGATTACGCCGCGATGGTCGTCAATAATGCTTCGTCGTTCCTTATCGATCAGGTCAACGACGACGGCAGCTTTGTATACGGAATGTACCCCCGCTTTGACAGGGAGATCGACAGCTACAACATAGTCCGCCACGCCAGCACACTTTGGAGTCTTGTCTGCCAGTACAGGATGACCGGCAACGACGAGCTTGTTTCGGTCATCGACAAAGCGATTGACTACATGATAGATACCTCGATCATCACCCCCGACGACGATATTGCATATTTGGTTGAAACGAAGTCGGATGAGATAAAGCTCGGCGGCTGTGGCGTTGCGGTGGTTGCTCTGACAGAGTATATGGATGCGTTCGGCTCTGATAAGTATAAGGACGTGGCAGTCAAGCTCGGCAACGGCATTCTGACCATGCTCAACGAGGAGACCGGCGAATACTACCATGTATTAAACGGCGACTGTTCGCGCAAGGAGCAGTTCAGGGTCATATATTACGACGGTGAGGCGACGTTTGCTCTGTGCAGGCTGTATTCACTCACAGGCGACGAAAAGTGGCTCAACGCCGCAAAGGCTGCGGTCGAGCACTTTATAGACGCAGACTATGTGCAGTTTAAGGATCACTGGGTAGCATACTCGTTAAACGAGCTGACAAAGTATGTAAACGATGAGCGCTACTACACCTTCGCACTGCGCAACGCTCAGGAAAACCTCGACACAATCTATAACCGTGATACGACCTATCACACCTATTTTGAGCTTCTTACGAGCACCTTTGAGCTGTACGACAGGATGATCGAGCGCGGCATACATGTTGATTATCTCGACAACGGCTTTGACCTAGAGTATTTCCTCAAGACCATCTATATGCGCGCAGACCATATGCTCAACGGCTACTTCTACCCCGAATACGCAATGTACATGGCAAACCCCAACAGAGTGCTTGACACCTTTATGGTGCGTCACGACGGCTACCGCATAAGGATAGACGACGTGCAGCACAGCGTCGGCGGCTTCTACCTGTACTACAAAAACTACGACAAGCTTGTCGAATACGGAATGCTCGAATGCAGGGATAAGACATGAATATTGATACCAGAAAAATCGTCAGGGTAATCTCGCTCATCGTTCTCATCGCGTCGCTGTGCGTGCTCGCGGTGTATATAATCGGTGATCTGCGCGATGCCAAGACAGAGGATGATATAAAGGGGCTCAAGGGCAACGATGTCAAGGTGCCGGAGGTGCTGGATGAGTACGCCGGTCTATATGCCGAAAACAGCGACACGATTGGCTGGCTGAAAATTGACGGCATGACCATCGATTACGTCGTCATGCAGGCTCCCGATGAGATAAACAAGTACCTGCGCCATGACTTTTACGGCAAGGACTCGACCCGAGGCTGCCTGTTCGTCGACGAATACTGCGATATTTTTAACTCCGACAACATCATCATATACGGCCACAACATGAAGGACGGCTCAATGTTCGGTACGCTCGACAGCTACGCAGATGAGAGCTTTTACGCCGAACATAAGATCATCCGGTTTGACACGATCTATGAAAAGCACAGCTACGAGGTCGTTGCGGCGATAAGCACAAGCATCCCCGCAAAGGACGAGGACGTGTTCCGCTATTACGAGTATACAAGCTCGAACGACGAGGAGACCTTCCTTGATTACGCTGACTTTATCGAGAAAAACAAGCTCTACGACACGGGCGTTGAGATAAACCCCGGCGATAAGCTGCTTACTCTGTCGACCTGCGCGTACCACACGACCGACGGGCGCTTTGTCGTTGTCGCAAGGCAGATAAGCTGACCGCAATTAATTCTTTTTTTCCACAATTTATTGTTGAGGTTTTTTCGGATATAATGTATAATAATAAATAAAAGAAGAAATATTGTTCAGTTTGGGGGAAAAGAATATGAGCGGAAGCAGCAGAATAGTTGAACGATCAAAAAAGAATATCAAAGACGCCATGCTTGAGCTGATGTACGAAAAGGAGTTCAGCCGCATCACGGTTAATGAGCTGCTTATCAGAGCCGGTATCAGCCGCGGCACCTTCTATGCGCACTTTGCCAATCTTGAGGATGTCCGACAGCAGCTTGTAGACGACCTTTTTGCCTATGCCGACTCCATCGGTGCAAACTATAAGCCCAGCGAGCTTGCAAATGACCCCTACCCTGTCCTGTTTTTGATGGCAGACCTCATGACAAAGAGCGCCGACCCCACCAAGAGGCTTTTTAAGTTCATCAACGCATATGATATCGGCAGGAACCTCAAGACCTGGCTGACGGGGTACATTCTGTCGGATGAGGAGCTTGTTAATAAGCTCGGCGGCGTTGACCAGGCGAGGATATATGCCCGTTTCATTTCCGGCGGCATGATGCATGTGTACAACAACTGGATGGCCGACGATATAAAGGCGGAGCCCGATGTGCTCGCCCGTTCGCTGTGCGACATGCTGATGGGCGGCCTTAAAGGCGTTATGAAGGAATAAATATGACAAAAAAGCTCGGTAATGCAATGCATTACCGAGTTTTTTCAGTCTCCGAACGATATTCCGATATCTCTTGCGACCTGGATGAGCGGGTGGTCGGTCGGGAGGAATTTCGTTTTGCTCGCAGCCTCCTCAAGCGGAATGGACACGATGTTGCCGCCGTGGATGGCGACCATTCGACCGTACTGCTTGTTTGCGATGAGCTCTGCCGCAGCCGTGCCGAACTGTGTTGCCAGCACACGGTCATACGGGCACGGAGGGCCGCCGCGCTGATAGTGCCCGGGCACGGTGACTCTCGCCTCCTGGCCGAGTGCGGCCTCTATCTGAGCGGCTATTTTATACGACACCGTGGAATGCTTTGAGTTTTCAAGCTTTTTGCGACTCTCCTCCTCGGTGAGCAGCCTGTCGTCAACAGACCTCGCGCCCTCGGCGACAGCTAAGATAGAGAAGCTTCTGCCGTGGCGGCGGCGATGCTCGATAGCCTCAATAACCTTGTTTATATCATAGGCTATCTCGGGGATGAGGATGATATCCGCGCCGCTGCCGATGCCGGCGTGCAGCGTCAGCCAGCCCGCGTCCCTGCCCATGAGCTCGACAAGGAAAATGCGTCCATGAGAGCTTGCGGTGGAATGGATATAGTCAATAACATTCGTCGCAATATCAACGGCGCTCTGGAAGCCGAAGGTCGTGTCGGTGCCGAAAATGTCGTTATCAATCGTCTTTGGCAGGGTAACAACATTCATGCCAGCATCCATCAAAAGCTTTGCGCTTTTCTGCGTGCCGTTTCCGCCCATTATCACAAGGCAGTCGAGATTTAGCCTGTTGTAGGTGTCATTCATGGCCGGAATGAGGCTGTTGCCATCCTCGTCGACGATGTCCTTACCCGGGACATAGCGCTGACGGGAGGTGCCGAGGATAGTGCCGCCCTGCGTTAGGATGCCGGAGAAATCCTTAGGCTCCATGTACATGTAGTCGCCGTCGATGAGGCCGCGGTAGCCGTCGTACATTCCGAATATCTCAAGGTTTTCGATTTTATTATACAGAGCCTTACCTATGCCCCGCATAGCAGCGTTCAAGCCCTGGCAATCGCCGCCGGAGGTGATGAGCGCCACTCGTGTCATCTTTTTCACTTCGTGTACCTCACTTTTTTGTATGCAAATATTGTATTACATCTGCCAAAAAAGTCAATCGTGAAACTAACTAAAACTTATTTTACGCTTTAAGCTTTGTGATATACAAATCTGTATATTCGCCCAAATCGCTGCTGCCGGAGTAGGATACCCTGATATACTTGCTCCCAAACCGCATTATAAGCCACTGTCTGGTGTCGTCCTCGCCGTAGCCGTATTTTTCATTCACGAGCTTTATCTCGCCCCCGTCTCGGCTGAGATTTCGGATATCATAGGTCGGAGTGTAGCCGTCGTAATCAATCTCGTACTCCTCGAAGTTTTCGGATATGCTCTCTGCCAGCGCACGGGCATTTTGGTGGTACTCGTCGGCATCAAAGTGCTCAAAATTGTATATCATCCGGTCGACGGCCGCCTTTGCATCCTTTTCAAAGCGCATCTGATAATACCAGACATTGTACTCAAAGGAGTTTTCGTCCTCGCCCGTAATATTTTCAAACAAAGAGCAATCCTGCGAAAAATCGATCATCGTAGGTGCAAGCAGATCGTGGCTCTTGGAAATATTGGCCAAGCTGGCTCCCTCCACCTTTTTAAGGCCGTCGACATAGTAATTATACTCGTCAATGTTTATCTCCTGCATCGTCGGGAACGGCAGGCCGGACAAATCATTTGTGCCGTGCAGGTACACCTCTCCCATCGGGATTGCAAGATGCACAAACCACAGGATGATGACGGGGATAGACAGCGGGATGAGAACTGCGCCGATCTTGGACTTGGCCTTATAGTGCTCCCCCGTCGGCAGCTCGCCGCCCCGTTCTATATGTTTAATCAGCTTTTTTAGATGACGGCAGCTTCTAAGATGCACTACAAACTCCAGCAGCAAGAGCACCGCCATGAGGCAAAGCAGAATATAATACGCCGTGCCGATGTCTAATATTCCCTCAACGAAGGTAGCCATTCCGAGCATGCTATACATAAAGGGCGAGCCCACACGGGACAGCATGAACATGATAAGGAACAATATCCAATACGCCGTGTGCTTTTTGGCAAGACGCTTGAGGGGCTTTATCAGATGCTCGGGCTCGCTGAATATCTCAGGTGCATCGGGGTCGTCGGTCGTAAGCACGACAAGATCGTCTTTGAGCTCACCCACGACACGCCACGAGCTGCGCTCATATATCTCCGCTTTTTCCTCGGGTATCTTTCCAAGTGACACATCGCAGAAATCAAGTCTGTAGCGCTGCTTTTTAGGCTATCCCCTTTCAAATCGGGCGCAGAAAAAGCCGCAGTCGACATAGAACAGTCCCTGTGCTGCCATATCCTCGAGCCAGCTTTGTATCGCCGGAATGTCGCAGGATTCAAACGGTATCAGCCTTTTTACGAAGTTACTCATTATCGTCTCCTCCCTCCGCATCGCTTATGCATCTTTTGAGCCTGTTAAGCTCCTCGGCATACAGACTGCGGCCAAGCTCGCTTATTCTGTATATCTTTCTCTTACCCTCGACCCCTATGCAGTGTATGACGCTCTCCTGCTCAAAGTCGCCGAGAAGAGCGTAAAGCGTCCCCGGACCGATGGCGACCCGCCCTGCGCTCTTTTGCGCAATGTAGGCGCTTATGTCTATGCCGCAGCGGTCATCTCTTTGCAGGCTCATCAGGATATAAAACATCGGCTCGGTCAGGGTTTGAAACTTCCGTCGTGCCATTTTCATCCCTCCATTATATCGATATTCGATGTTCGATTTTATTATACATCGAATATCGATATTGTCAAGCGTGTTTTTCTCTTGACTAAAATTAATCAATATATTAAAATTAAGGCAGCAATTTGAAAGGGGAAACACTCATGGATGCAGTGAAAAATGCATATTACCGCACTTATCAGTTCTTTTTCGATATCGGCGCTCGCTTCTTATATTGGCGCAAGCCCATTACCGTAACCGGCGAAGGATCACTTGCCAAGGCTCCCGAGCTTTTTAAGAAAAACGGCGTCAAAAAGGTCATGATCGTCACCGGTCGCACCGTCGGTAAGACCATCGCCCCCATTGCTATGGAGGCCCTCGACAAGGCCGGCATCGCCTATGTCCACTACAGCGAGGTCTCTGCTAACCCCACCGTCAAGGTCGTCGACGAGATTCAGGATATGTTCCTTAGCAACAATTGCGACGGCTTTCTCGCGATAGGCGGCGGTTCGCCCATGGACGCAGCAAAGGGCGCAGCTGCCCGTGTAGTTCACCCCCACAAGCCCGTCAACAAGATGGCCGGTCTGTTCAAGGTCATGCACAAGATACCCACCTTTGTTGCCGTTCCCACTACCGCTGGCACGGGCTCCGAGACCACGATTGCCGCGGTCATCACCGATCAGGAGACGCACCACAAGTACGCCATCATGGATCTGTGCCTTGTCCCGAAATATGCGATACTCGACCCTGAGCTTACCCGCAATCTTCCGCCCAAGACCACCTCTACAACCGGCATGGACGCTCTGACCCACGCCGTTGAGGCTTATGTTTCCGTTAAGCTCACCACCAAGGAGACCGACCAGCTCGCCGAGGAGGCGACTGTTGCGATATTCAAGTACCTCGAGAGAGCGTACAACGATGGTAACGACATGGAGGCTCGTCAGGAAATGCTCATGGCGGCCTACAAGGCAGGATTTGCCTTTACCCGCGCAGGTGTCGGCAATGTCCACGCAATTGCGCACACCCTCGGTGGCCTGTACAACACCCCGCACGGCCTCGCAAACGCAGTCATTCTCCCCATCGTTCTAGAAGATTACGGTTCTGCCGTTTATAAAGACCTTGCCCGCCTTGCCGAGCTCACCGGTACCAAGACCACCGGCACGGACGAGGAAAAGGCCAAGGCGTTTATCGCCGAAATACGCGCGATGAACAAGCGCATGAATATCCCCACCGGCTTTGACAACATAAAGCAGGAGGATATCCCGCAGATGGCCGAGTGGGCGCTTAAAGAGGCTAACCCCACCTACCCCGTCCCCGTTCTGTACAACAAGGCCCGCATGATAAAGGTCATCAACAGAATAATCGACGAGGCATAATCAAAAATATATACCGGAGCGTCTGTCTTGCAGGCGCTCTTTCAACAACATCGAGGTGTTTTATGGAATTGCTTTACTCTCTTGAGCGCATTAGAACTCCGTTTCTTGACAAGCTCATGGCACTTGTGACGAATCTAGGCGGCGAGACCGTGTTTATCGCTGCAGCGATCATCGTCTTTTGGTGCATCAGCAAAAAATGCGGCTACTACATGATGACTGTCGGCTTTGCCGGAACTATCATCAACCAGTTTTTGAAGCTGTGGTTCAGGATACCGAGACCGTGGGTCAAGGATCCGAACTTTACGATAGTCGAAAGCGCGCGTGCCGAGGCTACCGGCTACTCATTCCCGAGCGGCCACACGCAAAACGCCTTTGCGACGCTCGGTGCACCGGCGAGGTACACGAAAAACGCCGTGCTGCGGATAGTGCTTGCGCTGCTTATCGTGCTGACGGCATTTTCGAGGATGTATGTGGGCGTTCACACGCCGCTGGATGTGGGCGTTTCGCTCGGCATCGGTCTAGTTCTCATGTTTGTGCTGTACCCGTTTTTCCGCGATATGGATGAAAAGCCCAAGAGGATCTACGCTCTGTTTGCGGCATTCATTGTGCTTGCGGGCACATTCGTTGCCTTTGTGGAGCTTTACAGCTTCCCTGCCGACCTCGACATGGGAAACTACGAATCCGGTCTTAAAAACGCGTATATGATACTGTTTTGCGCCGTTGGCCTGCTTCTGGTGTTCCATCTTGACAGGAAGTATATTAGCTTCCCCACCGAGGCAGTCTGGTGGGCGCAGATCATAAAGGTCGCTGTTGGTCTCGGTGTGACAGTCGGCATAAAGGCTGCGCTCAAGGCTCCGCTGCTGGCACTATTCGGCGGACACAGCGTCGCTCATGGCGTGCGGTATTTTATCGTCATCCTCTTTGCCGGTCTTATATGGCCGCTGACATTCAAATTCTTCGCCAAACTCGGTAAAAATAATTAAGATCAAAAAAAAGATAAGCTCATCAAATGATGAGCTTATCTTTTTTAATCAAATTGTCCGAATATGCTTATTCTTATCGTGTATTCCGTCGTCTGTCCGCCGTAGGTGACGGTGACGGTCTTGCTACCGAAGCCGTCCATGTCGCATTCGGCGGTGTACTCCTCGGGGTTAGTTATGCGCTCAGCCGTGCCGTTATTGTAATAGGCGCGCAGGACAAGGCCCGTTGTGTCAAGCTCCTCGCCGACCGTGTAAACTGTCTTTGTTGGCATGGTCTCTATCTTGAGTTCTGTCACGATCGGTGCCTCAACAATGACCATGCACTCATCGTGAAGCTCCATTTTGTCCTTGATATAGACCATTATAGTCGCCGTACCCTCGCTTATTGCCTCGACATTGCCCCTGTCGTCAACGATGGCAACGGAGGAGTCGCTGCTTTTCCAGATATACTCGGGCATATCGGCCGCAGAGTCGGGCTCGGGCATGCAGCTTACGTTGAGCGTTGCGGAGTCGCCCTCGGTCATGATAAGCCTCGGCGAGCTGACTACTACAGAGGTTATTTCGGGCTTTTTAGTCGGCTCAACGGTTGCTGTCGGCGTGGGTGCTGCGCTGTCTGTCGGGCCGGGTTTATCACTCGGGTCAGAGCTGAACCAGCCCTTGCTGATGCCAAGGAAGATGAGCACCGCCGCTATCATCGCAACAACGGTCACGGATATGGCTATCACAAACTGCGACACGGTCTTGCTGTCGCTTTTTTCTATATCCTTTTTGGGAGGCTCGGGCTTTTTTACCTGCGGCTGAGGCTTTGGCTTTTCCTGCACGGGCTGCGCAGGCTGACGCACCGGCTCGCGCCTCGGAAGCTCCTCACGAACGGTCGAATCGCTGTCAAGTCCCGGCTTCGGTGCTTCAAACACCGTTTGTCCGCTGGCAGCCAAAACGAGCGCCTGCTTCATCTCCGACGGGGTCAAAAAGCGGTCTGCCATATCATACGAGGTTGCCTTCAGGACGAGCTTTTTAAGTGCCTGGTTGCCGTTTTTCGGCGGCGGCAGAGGCTCGCCGCGGTACCTTAACAGCTGAGCATCGGCAAGCTTAGCCGAGGTCGGTGTCTCACCGAGCGGCAAGAACGGCCCCTTGCGCTCGTTCAAAAGCCAATAAAGCACCATGCCGAGCGAGTAGATATCCACCCTGCCGTCATATGTCTTACCCTTGTACACCTCGGGTGCCATGTAAGAATATGTCCCTACCATGTCGGCGCGATCATTTATCTTGGAAACCTTGGCAACACCGAAGTCGCCGAGCTTAAAGCCGCCGTACTTGCTGACGAAAATGTTCTGAGGCTTGATATCACGGTGAATGATATTGTTCTGACGGCAAAGCTCAAGCGCGCTGCAAATGTCGATGCCGAGCTTTATTACCTCGCTCACGGTCATACCGTTTTCATGAACATAGTCTGGCAGCGAGGTCAAAAGCTCCATGCGGATGTAGATATCCCAGCCGAGATCGTTTTCGTGCGGGATTATCATCTGATCCTCGCAGTTGACGATGTTCGGGTGGCCGCGCAGAACGCCCATGAGGCGGTATTCGCCGCTGATCTCCTCGACCTTGTCACGCAGCTTTGAGCGCATGGCAAACTCGCTCATGGTACTCTCCATCTCTTCGTACTCCTTTTGAGTTGAGGGGATGGATATCACCTTGAGTGCCGAATGGAAATCGCCGCCGTATTCATCTTTCTTTTTCAGTTCGTAGACCTTGCCGGAGCTGCCGCTGCCGATGCAGCGCACAGTCTCCCAGCCGGGCAAAAAGACCTGCAAATTCTCCATTTTTGACCCGATCCTAATATGTATTGGAATGTTATATAGTTATCAATATAATGCATTTTGCGCTGAATGTCAAATCACTCAATGGACTTGAGCGCACCGGCCATGTCGATGTTGTCTATCCTGCGGCGCATGATGGCATTTACGATTAGTGCAAAAACAAAGGTGAGCACGATGGAAAAGGCGAAGCTTAGGGGCGATATCATAGGCTTAAAGTACATCATGTCGACCTTTATAGCATTCATGACAAATGCATGGAACACCACGCCGAGCAGCAGGCCGAACAGCCCGCCCATGCCTGTAAGCACAAGGTTTTCCCTAAAGACATAGCTTGCCGCCTCATGCGGGTAGAAGCCCAGCACCTTTATAGTTGCAATCTCGCGTATGCGCTCTGAAATGTTAATATTCGTGAGGTTATACAGCACGATGAAGGCAAGAAGTCCGGCACAGAGGATGATCATCGCAACGACAAACAGAAGGCTCGACATCATGTTGCTTATCCTGTCTCTTGAGCTTATGCTCATCTGCATGGTGCGCACGCCGTCAACAGCGGATATCTTCTCTCCGCAGGCAGAAATATCAGCGCCCTCGGGAGCTTTTAAAAGCGCCGCCTTGAGTTCGGGCGCGCTGCCCCACTGCTCTGTGCAGGTATCAAGGTTCACAAACACAAGGTTTTCGACATAGTTATCGAAAATGCCGCTGACCTTAACGGTGAGTGTGTCCATGTCGGCGGTGGTGAGCTTTATCTCATCGCCTATACCTATGTCCATCATCCTCGCAAGATTACAGTTAATTATCGCTTCGCCCGCTTTGGGGTATGCGACCGTTTCGCCGTCGTTCACGAGATTAATAAAATCGCCTATCCCCCGCCCGTCGCTTGCCGTGAGCGTCACGGACTTTGTCGAGCCGTTTGCGCTGACATCGGCGCTCGTGCGGTACAGGAACATTGACTCAGCAACATTATCGCCGCAGTCATCAAGGAATATCTTCTGCTCGTCGGCGGTCATGTCATAGGCAAGTGAGACCTCGTAGTCGTACAGGATAATATCGCTGTACTGCTTATCGACAACGCCTTGTATCGTGTCGTTGAGGCCGAGCGCCGTAAGGACAAGGGCGGTGCAGCCGCCGATGCCGAGGAGCATCATAAATATACGCTTCTTATAGCGGAAAATATTACGCGCGGAGACCTTCTGCATAAAGCTGAGGCGGTTCCAGATAAAACCGATGCGCTCTAAAAGTATACGCTTGCCGGCTTCGGGTGCTTTGGGTCTTATAAGATCCGAGGGTGCGCACCTGAGTTCCTTCACGCAGCAGAACCATGTCACTAAGAGCATACCAAGCAGGTTCACACACACCATACCGAACGCAAGCGCCCAATCCATGGTGAAAACAAGGCTTGAAAAATTGTAGATTATGTCATAGCCGAACCAAATGATGGCAGGAAACGCAAAAGCACCTACAGCTATACCGAAGATGCTGCCGAACAGCGTTGCACTTCCGGAATAAACCATGTACTTGAGCATTATTGACGACGAGCTGTAGCCGAGGGCCTTCATGATGCCTATCTGCGTGCGCTGATCGTCTATCATGCGGGTCATGGTCGTAAGGCACACAAGTGCCGCAACGAGGAAGAAGAACACCGGAAATACACCCGCAACGCTCTGCACTACATCTATATCGTTTAACAAGCAGACATATCCGATATTAGTGTCGCGACCGAGCACATAGGTGTCGGCATGCTCCATGTTCTTTATCTGCTTCTCGGCGGCAGTGAGCTGAGCCTTGGCGTAGTCAAGCTGAGACTTGGCCGCATCAAGCTGCTTCTTGCCGTCGGCAAGCTTCTTTTCTGCCTTGGCAAACTCGGTCTCCATCTGCTGTTTGGACTTTTCGTACTGCGCCCTGCCCTGTGCTATCTGCTTCGGTGCGTCTTCAAGCTGTTTTCTCGCCTTATCGAGCTCGGCCTGACCGGCGTTTACCTGAGCATAGCCGCTGTCAAGCTCGGCCTTGGCATTGTCAAGCTGCTGCTTGTATGGAGCAAGCTCGGCGTCTATCTCTGCTTTTCTCATCTGAGCTGCGGCGAGGTTATTTTCTGCGCGCCGGAGAGCACTTTCGTTCGTCTCGAGCTGCGACTGCTTTAGGCGTATCTGCGTTCTGAGGCTTGCAGCCCTGATGGTCTGTCCGTTTGCCACTGCCTCGTCAAGCTGGGCGCTTAGATCTTCAAGCTCGGCGTTCAGCTGCGCAATGTTTGCCTTACTGGTCTCGACTCTATTGGTGTATATCTCAATCTGCCGGTCAACGACAAGATAAGCGCTCTTGCTGCGGGTCTCGAACTGCTTAAGGCCGCTTTCGTACTCGGCCTTGCCCTTTTCCAACTTCGCTTTCGCGGCATCGAGCTCTGCCTGCTTTTCATCAAGGATAGACGGGTCTTGCAGCATTTTTTCCGCCTCGTCCAGCTGCTTTTTAGCTTCGGTAAGCTTAGCTTCGGCGTTGGTCTTCTCGGTCTTGAGCTGCTTTACGCCGTTTTCATACTCCGCCCTTGCAGGCTCGTACTCGTTAAGCCCCGCCTGATACTGCGCCCTTGCGTCGGCAAGCTTTGCGTTTGCCTCGTCGATGATGCTGCCATAGCGGATGACCGCCCGATCTTTCATGAACTGCTCAAGCGGCTTTACATACGTTTCGGCGTTATCCTTATATTCATCCGAGTAAACATAGCCCTCAGCGTCGACGGTAACGTAGATATCGGTGAAGTAATCGACCGAGAAGCCGTCGGACGGCAGGTAGATATAGCCTTCGACGCTGCCGCTGCCAAGGGTGCTCGAGCCGCGCTCGAGATTTATATACAAAACGGTCTCCGTCAGGCCGACTATGGTGTACTCGTCATACGCGAAGGTGTCCATGGTCTGTTCGGAGTTCTGCTTAGACAGCTTAATGGTCTTGCCGATATCGTCCTCGGTATACATTTCTGGATCGGCAAGGCACTCATTGCCTTTTTCGGGCAAGCGGCCGGCCTTGAGGTTTATGAGATTTATTCTCTCGGGTATCTCCTGTGCGGCAATGACGATGGATTTATTGTCACTTTGATTGTAAAGAAAATCTGCACTTACAACGCCCTCGGCGTCCTTAACGCCGTCGAGCTTCAAGACCTCGTCAACATCATCCTGCGTGAGGCCGAGGGTGGACACAAGGCGGAAATTATAAAAATTCGTCTCATGCAGATATCGGTCGTAGGTCTCTATAAAATCCGGCTTGGACATGCGCAGGCCGACAAAGAGCCCCGCACCAAGCGCAATGATGGCGAATATCGCCATGTATCGCCCGAAGCTGCCCTTTATCTCCCTTATAGTCAATTTTGCCGTCTGCTTGTTCATTTACAGTTCCTTACCATTCAATAAATTCGATCGGTGTGGGGTTGGGGTTAATGGTGACATCGGTCACGGTGCCGCTTTTAATGGACACTACCCTGTCCGCCATCGCGGTCAGCGCCTGATTGTGCGTTATAATGACGACGGTCATGCCGTTTTTGCGGCTGCAATCCTGCAAAAGCTGCAAAACCGCCTTGCCGGTCTTGTAGTCAAGTGCACCCGTCGGCTCGTCACACAGGAGTAGCTTCGGATTTTTCGCCAAGGCTCTGGCTATCGCAACACGCTGCTGCTCGCCGCCAGAAAGCTGGGTGGGGAAATTGTTTGCTCTGTCCTTTAGGCCGACAAGCTCAATGACCTTTTCTGCGTCCATCGGGTTACGGCATATCTGCGCCGCAAGCTCGACGTTTTCAAGTGCCGTCAGGTTCTGGATGAGGTTATAAAACTGGAACACGAAGCCGATATCGTATCTGCGGTAGGTCGTAAGCTGCTTGGAGCTGTACTTTGATATCTCCTGCCCGTCGAGCATTACCCTGCCCGAGGTGAGTTCATCCATGCCGCCGATGATATTGAGAAGCGTAGTTTTGCCAGCGCCCGATGCGCCGACGATGACGCATATCTCGCCCTTTTCGATCTCAAAGGTCGCATCCCGCAGGGCTTCGATCTGTACCTCGCCCATTTGGTAGACTTTTCTGACTTTTTCAAACTGAACAAATGCCGACATATTACTGTCCCCTATTAAATGATTATTTTTTAATTATACTAAAAGTTCTGCCCCTTTTCAACAGAAAAACCGTGGCAAAACCACGGTTTTTCAATTAATTCACAATTAATTTTTTAATTATAAATTACCCCCACAGGCTGCCGAGCTTCCAAATGCCGAAGCTGGGTGGCTTCATGCCTGCCACCGAAGCTGTGACCGATGAGGTTTATTTTTTTATCGGCGCTCCAGCCATAAAACAGCGGCTCATCATAGTTGATGCCGAAGCGATCGTGATCCTTTTCGCCGGAGTGGACGATGCCGTGTCGTTGTCCGCCGATGCAGGGAATGCGAAGAGACTTGCCGCCAGTGCAAGCACCAATACTATGCACAGCAGCTTTTTAAATTTTCTCATGCTCGTCCTCCTTGTGCATACATTATTTTATGGTATGTCTAATTGATTTTACCATATTGTAGTATCAGCCGTCAATCAAGCCGGAAAATTTCGGCATATTGCAAAAATCGTGGTGGTAAAATATATGCAACATCAAACAAGCACCCATGTCTGCTCTTGCCAAGCGATCAATTAGGTGTTATAATGCAGTTTATGCGGGTGTAGTTCAATGGCAGAACATCAGCTTCCCAAGCTGAATACGGGGGTTCGATTCCCCTCACCCGCTCCAAAATGCAGAAAAACCCGTAGTTATTAAAACTGCGGGCTTTTCTTTGTTAATCAACGCTTTGCTGGTTTTTGCGTGTACAAAATATTAGACTTTGTGTCGGTATTATTAGGCCCTAAATCAATGGTTTTAGACACGCATTTTACGACAATTTTACGACAACTCAATCGAGTGTGTGCTCCATGATATAGTCAAGCGGATCACCGTTTGCCGTCCGCGCCAATTTGGGTGCATCGGCGTTCGGATTGACGCTTAACTTTGCAGCATAATTTGCATATCTGTATGCATATTTTATCGCTTCCGCTTTCTGCCCCATGCGTCAATGTACGGGATTTTATTGTAGTCGTAAAGGGGGTTTTTGTCGTTGAGCCTTGCCCAAAACGATTGAACAGCGCTGCTTTAGCCTTCCCCGAAAGTTGGTGAAGTTGGACATTGTGCCTTGTACGCCGGCGTAATCTGCGCCGTATTTGTCAGATGCTCCACCGTGTGCCTTTGGGGCGTTCCTTGCGGCAGCGTTTTCTCTCCCCTCTTTTGCTGCTCCGGTTATAGATAAAATTACTCCCGACTCAAATTATTGAACAGCACCCCATTTGTTAGACAGTATGGTATACTACTAACGAATGGGGTGTTGCTTTATGCCAAAAGGGAAGCCAAACAAGAGATACACAGGGGAGTTTAAGCAGATGGTAGTAGAGACGATGAGAAAAGAAGGTCT
>JALFUQ010000058.1 GCA_022784505.1 Bacillota bacterium | reverse complement strand
ATAGGGGGTGTTTTGTCTATTGTCCGTTTTTACTGGGGCAGTTCAGAAATACCGTGCCGTCCTTGTCGTATGCGATTATTTAAACAGGTTTACGTCTATAAGGGAGACGAAGTTTGCCTGACCATCGGCATTGTGATGGATGCCGTCGGGAGTCTGGGACGGGATAAGCTGAGTGGGGTCAGCGGGATCGGACATGCCGCTGAGGCTGATGTAGCCGTCGGAGGGGCACGCGTCGCTCGACAGCCATGCGTTTATATCGACACGCAGCTGGTCGATCTCGGCGGTCCACTGGACATCGTCGCCCTTGCCGAAAACATTGCGGGTGTAGCCCTTCCACGGGGTGACCTCGCAGAAGTATATCTCAACGCCCTGAGCGTGAGCCATATCGATGAGCTTCTGATAGCCTGCGATCATATCCTCGAGGCTTGCATAGGGAGCCTTGCCTGCCTTGGAGGCGCAGTGCGGATGCACAACGTCGTTTACACCGAGCTTGACAATGACCTTGGTCACGCCTGCCTGTCCGAGAACATCCTCAGTGAAACGGTCAACGCCCGCTCTGCCGAGCAGCTTTGCAGCGTTGCCAACACCGTCGGCAACAAGGCGGTTGCCCTTGATGGCTTCCTGGGTTACGGAAACATTGTTTATGCCGTTAGCGCGCAGCTTTGCCGCCAGCAGACGAGGAATTTCGCTCGCAACGGTGGAGTCGCCGAACACTACGCAGGTCTCGGTGCCCTTGGATGCCTTAACATCCATTTCCTTGAGAGTAGTGGTTATCTCGTAGGATCCGGAGTCTGCCTCGTACTTGAGAGGGATGGGGATAACCTTGTTCGAGTGGGTGGTGTTGCCGATGCCGATATAGGAATCAGCACCGATAAGGCCGATGGTGCGGATGGCGGTAACATTATTGTAGTAGATGTTCACGCACAGCTTTTCACCGGCGGTGACCTTCATGGTGACGGGGTCGGTTGTAACGGTCTTGCCTGCGGGGATGGTGAAGGTGCTTCTGCCGTTGACCCTGACAGTGCGGGCGGTGAGGGTGTTCATGACGCAGTCTGTAGTGCTGCTTTTAATCACTCTGCCGACGCTGCATGCCTGGATCTTCATGGGGACGAGGCTGTATTCGTTGGAAAGCACGAATCTCACCTGAGAGCCGCTTGCGGTCGACTCTATGACCATTCTGTTGGAGACAGCTCCGATGGGAACTGCCAGCTCATCGAGAATACCGAGGTCATTGAGGCTTGCATCGATGGGGCTGGTGCTCCATGCGCTGACCCATGTTTTGCCGCTTGCCGCAGAGGCAGTGGGCATGGGCAGCAGGGCGAAGATCATAACCAATGCAAGCGCCATTGCTAAAAATCTTTTTGTCTTGTTCACGTGGAAATCCTCCCGTTTACACCTTATTAATAAATCCTTTTGAAGTATATAATTTTGAAACCAATTTGTCAATATATCTGCATAAAAACGGTACAAAAATTAGTCGCTTTGCCCCGCCGGAACGTTTGACAATCGCCGTGCAATAGCGTAAAATCAATGTAACAAATGTTGAAAGGATATCCCAAAATGAAAATTGCACTTATCACCGGCGCATCCTCCGGCATGGGCAGAGAGTTTGTCTATGCCATAGACCGTGATTTTGAGCTTGACGAGATATGGGTCGTCGCCCGCCGGAAGGAAAGGCTCGAGGAGCTTGCGGAAAAATGCAGAACCAAGATCCGTCCCATCGCCCTCGACCTAGGCAAGCGTGAAAATTTCGCTGTTTTGAAGAGAATGTTCGCTGCCGAAACGCCCGATATCCGTGTGCTCGTGAACGCCGCAGGCTTCGGTCTTTTCGGAGTATTCAAGGATATGGACATGGATAAGCAGCTTGATATAATCGAGCTTAACGACAGGGCTCTGACCGCCGTGACCTACATGGCCATTCCTTACATGTCCAAGGGCAGCTACATTATAAACATGGCGTCGAACTCCTCGTGGCAGCCGGTGCCGTATATAAATGTGTACGGTGCGTCGAAGGCATATGTTCTCAACTTCTCCCGTGCCCTCGGCGTTGAGCTTAAGTCTCTCGGCATCCATGTCATGGCCGTTGCCCCGGGCTGGATAAAGACCGAGTTTTTCGACCACGCAGTGCACGATAATACGATTAAGTATTACGACCGCTACTACACCGCCGAGCAGGTCATCACCAAGGCCATGAAGGATCTTAAGCGCAACAAGAAGGTATCCATTCTCGGCTTCCCTGTCAGACTTCAGGTCCTGGGTGTGAAGCTGCTGCCCAACTGGCTCGTTATGAAGGTCTGGTGCCGCCAGCAGGGCAAATAATTGCACAAATTGCTGAGTAAAATTTTCACAAGGTATGTTGGAATTGTGGATTTTTACTGGTTGACACGGCATTTAGACACTGTTATACTTCATGATGTAAAGAGCTTCGACTTTTTAAGAGGTATTTGAACATGAAAAACTTCTTCTTTTACGCATACTATTACCGCTTTACTTTCCACAATAGTAGGGCTGTTTTGTGATGCGCAAAAGCAAGAGGGTTCATTTTTGAATTTCCGTGCGGCACAGAATAGTCTGTGCCGCATTTTTTATTTTGCTTATGGAGGACAAAGAAAATGATAGTAATTTTGAAGCACGGAACAAAGGAAGAAAAAAAGCAGCAGCTTATTGCATGGCTCAAGAGCCAGGGCGTTGATGTCCACATCTCCGTAGGCAGCTATCAGACCGTTCTCGGTCTCGTGGGCGACACTGCGCAGGTTGACAAGGATCTCGTTGCAAGTCTCGATATCGTAGACTCCGTCAAGACGGTGACCGATCCGTTCAAGTGCTGCAACAGAAAGTTCCACCCGGACGACACCATCGTAACCGTCGGCGATGTCAAGGTCGGCGGCGGCAACTTCGTCATGATTGCAGGCCCCTGCTCTGTCGAAAACGAGGAGCAGATAGTCGGCATCGCAAAGGCCGTCAAGGCAAGCGGTGCAAACATGCTCCGCGGCGGTGCCTTCAAGCCCAGAACCTCCCCCTACGACTTCCAGGGTCTCAAGGCAACCGGCCTTGAACTTCTGAAGATAGCAAAGCAGGAAACGGGTCTGCCCATCGTGACCGAGGTCATGGGCGTTAATGACCTTCCGCTGTTCGAGGATGTAGATGTCATCCAGATCGGCGCAAGAAACATGCAGAACTTCGATCTTCTGCGCGAGGTTGGCAAGCTGCGCAAGCCGATTTTGCTCAAGCGCGGCCTTGCAAGTACCGTCAAGGAGCTTTTGATGAGCGCCGAGTACATCATGGCAGGCGGCAACGAGCAGATAATCCTCTGCGAGCGCGGCATCCGCACCTTCGACGATTACACGAGAAACACTCTCGACCTTGCGGTCGTTCCCATGCTGCATGAGCTCACCCATCTGCCGGTCATCGTCGACCCGAGCCACGCAACGGGCGTTGCAAGACTTGTACGCCCCATGGCGCTGGCGGGCGTTGCCGCGGGCTGCGACGGCCTTATCATCGAGGTCCACAACGACCCGATGCACGCACTGTGCGACGGTGCGCAGTCGCTGCGTCCCGAGGAGTACGACAGTCTTGCCAGGGCGGTAAACGCTATTCGTGAGGTCGTGACGGAATGACGGTCGGAATAGTTGGACTGGGACTTATAGGCGGCTCGTTTGCGAAAGCCTACCACGAAGCGGGCGAAACAGTCCTCGCCTGCAACAGAACAGACGATACGCTCAAATTTGCAATGCTCAGCGGCGCGGTCGACGGCGAGCTTACCGAGGAGAATATCGGAAGCTGCGATATAGTCATCATCGCCGTGTTTCCCGAAGCGGCCGAGGCGTTTTTAAAACGCATGGCACCGCATATCGGTAAAAAGCCCGTCGTCATCGATGCATGCGGCACAAAGCGCAAGGTCTGCTCCATGTGCTTTCCCATCGCCGAGGAATACGGCATCACCTACCTTGGCGGACACCCCATGGCCGGTACGCACAAATCGGGCTTCAAATATGCGAGGGCAAACCTTTTCCACAATGCGCCCATGGTCATCGTGCCGCCGTCTTTTGACGACATTGAGCTTCTTGACCGCGTCAAGACTCTGCTTGCGCCCGTGGGATTCGGCAGCATTTCCGTGACCACCGCCGAAAAGCATGATGAGCTCATCGCCTTCACCTCGCAGATGCCGCACATCATCTCGAATGCTTACATCAAAAGCCCCACGGCGGCCTCGCACAAGGGCTTTTCAGCCGGCAGCTACAAGGATCTGACTAGGGTCGCGTGGCTCAACCCCAAGCTTTGGGCGGAGCTGTTTTTGGAAAACCGTGACTGCATATTAAACGAACTCGACTGGTTCATTGCAGCCCTCGAGCAGTACCGCGATGCTGTTAAAAATGACGACTTTGAGACGCTTGAAAAGCTTCTTGACGACGGCAGACGGCGCAAGGAGGAGGTCGACGGCAGATGATATCCATCCCCGTTTCCGCTTCAACCGATTATAATGTGCTCATCGAGCGCGGACTTATCTCTCGCGTCGGTGAGGAGACGGCAAAGCTCACCAAGCCCGCAAAGGCCGTCATCGTCAGCGGTCCGAACACTTACCCGCTCTACGGTGAAGCCGTTAAGGCATCGCTCGAGAGCGCCGGATTTGAGGTGCTGCACTTTATCCACCAGGGCGGCGAGGCGGCAAAGAGCCTTGAGACCTATGGTGAGCTTTTAAACTTCCTGTGCGATAGTCACATCAGCCGCTCGGATATCCTCGTCGCCCTGGGCGGCGGCGTGACGGGCGACCTCACGGGCTTTGTCGCTGCAACTTATCTGCGCGGCATAAGCTTTGTGCAGGTACCCACGACGCTGCTTGCGGCGGTCGACTCCTCAGTCGGCGGCAAGACTGCAATAAACCTAAACTCCGGCAAAAATCAGGCGGGCTGCTTTTATCAGCCCATCGCCGTTTTCTGCGACCCCGACACGCTCAAGACCCTGCCCGATGCCGACTACCGCTGCGGCTGCGCCGAGATAGTGAAGTACGGCGTTCTCGCGGGCGGTGAGCTATTTGACACGGTGTCCTCCGGTGGTATCAAGCAGAGTGAGGAGGCGGTCATAGCAAGCTGCGTTAAGATAAAAAGCGATATCGTAAACGAGGACGAGTTTGACCGCGGCACGAGGATGCTTTTAAACCTCGGACACAGTATCGGTCACGCCGTTGAAAAATGCAGCGGCTACGCCGTACACCACGGCGACGCAGTTGCCGTCGGCATGGCGATGATAGCCCGAGCGGCAGCCGACAAGGGCTTTTGCAGCACAGACTGCCGTGATAAAATTCTAGATACACTAAGAAAATACGGCCTGCCGACCGAGACAAGCTTCAAAGCCGAGGAGCTTTTTGAAGCCTCGAAGGCAGATAAGAAAATTTCCGGCGGAAAGATGCATCTGATCGTGCCGGAGAAGATAGGCTCGTGCCGCATTGAAAGCATCGATATAGACGCTCTGCGGGACTGGCTTTAAGGAGTTAGTATGAACATCACCCTCAAAAGCGGACAGCGCTGCGGCGTGACCTCCGCTCCCAGCTCAAAATCACACGCCCAGCGGCTTCTCATTTGCGCCGGACTGGGTGAAGGCGCTGTCACACTCGATTGCGGCGATATCTCAAAGGACATTGCCGCTGCGGCAAGCTGCGTGCAGACGCTGTGCGCCAATGTGACCGAACTTGGGGAGGGTGTTTTGCGTGTTGAGCCGTGCGCAAAGCCGACCAGCGGTGCCAAGGCCCTGCACTGCGGCGAAAGCGGCTCGACCCTGCGCTTTCTCATCCCCGTTTGCGGCGCATTGGGCGAAAGCGTCGTGTTTAAAATGGAGGGCAGGCTCTCCGAGCGCCCACTCAGCCCGCTTGACGAGGTACTGACCGCACACGGCATGACGCTTGAGCGTATCGGCACTGAGCTTCACTGTGCAGGCAGGCTCACGGGCGGCGAGTTTGAGATTGCGGGCAATGTGTCCTCGCAGTTTATTTCGGGGCTTCTGTTCGCGCTCCCGCTTCTTAATTCCGACAGCACGCTCACCGTCACGGGCAAGCTCGAATCGAGCGCATACATCACCATGACGGAAAATGCCCTGCGCCAGTCGGGCATTAAGTTTACGAAAAATGATAATGTATACACCATCCCGGGCAGGCAGCGCTACCATCTCAGTGAGGCTTGCACGGTTGAGGGCGACCTGTCAAATGCAGCGTTTTTCCTGTGCATGGGCGCACTGTCCGACGAGGGCGTGACGGTGCAGAATATCCCCGAGCGCACAAGTCAGGGCGACAAGAGGATAATCGACATTCTGCGCCTTTTCGGCGCGGATGTTGCGGTCAGCGGCGACAGCGTCACGGTCAAAAAAGGCAGACTCACTGCCTGCACGGTCGATGCTGCCGAGATACCCGACCTCGTGCCGGTCGTGTCCACAGTTGCAGCAGCAGCCGAGGGCGACACGCATATTATAAACGCCGCCAGAGTCAGGCTCAAGGAGTCGGACAGGCTCATGACCACGGCGACCCTGCTTCGCAGCTTGGGTGCATCCGTCGAGGAGCTTCCCGATGGTCTTATCATCCACGGCGGAAGGCCGCTGCACGGCGGCACGATCGACGGCTTTAACGATCACCGCATCGCCATGTCGGCAGCGGTGGCGGCATGCATTTGCACCGAACCCGTCACGGTCACGGGCTGTGAGTGCGTTAACAAATCCTTCCCACGGTTTTGGGAAAAATTCAACGGATTGGAGTGCAGACAATGAGCAGCAGCTTCAACGGAAATATCAAATTCACCATTTTCGGTCAGTCGCATTCCCCCGCCATCGGCGTGACGGTCGAGGGACTGCCCGCCGGTTTTGAGCCGGACATGAGCGAGCTTGCACGATTTATGCAGCGCAGAGCCCCCGGCCGCAACGAATTTTCGACCCCGAGAAGCGAGGCAGATGTACCTGAATTCATCTCGGGTCTGTTTGACGGCAGGCTCTGTGGCACACCGCTCACGGCAATCATCAAAAATACGAACACCCGCTCGGGCGACTACTCCGAGCTTAAATATAAGCCCCGCCCGGGGCATGCCGACTTCACCGCCGGCGAAAGATACAACAATGCGCAGGACTACACCGGCGGCGGACATTTTTCCGGTCGCCTCACCGCTCCGCTTTGCATAGTCGGCGGCCTGTGCCTGCAATTGCTCCGTGCCGAGGGCATCAGCGTTGTGACCCGTATTGCCGAGCTAGGCGGCGTTGCCGACAAGGGCGAAATTTGCTCCACCGCCGACAAGCCTTTCCCCGTTGTCAACGACGAGTGCGGCGAGAAAATGAAGGCCGCAATTTTGAGTGCCAAGGCAGAGGGCGACTCCGTCGGCGGCATTATCGAATGCGCGGTATCAGGCTGCCCCGCCGGTATCGGCGATCCAATGTTCGGCGGCATGGAAAACCGCATCTCCTCGCTGGTATTCGGCATACCGGCCGTTAAGGGCATCGAGTTTGGCGCAGGCTTCGACGCTGCAAAAATGCTCGGCAGCGAAAATAACGATCCCTTCGCCGTGGAAAACGGCAATATCATCACAAAGACCAACAACTGCGGCGGCATCCTCGGCGGCATAACGACGGGCATGCCCATTGTGTTCAGGGCGGCCGTTAAGCCCACGCCGTCCATTGCCCGCGAGCAGGACACCGTTGACCTGCGCACGTTGGAAAACACGAAGCTCACCGTGCACGGCAGGCATGATCCCTGCATCGTGCCGAGAGCCGTACCCTGCATTGAGGCAGCGGCCGCCATCGCAGTTTACGACGCATTGCTTGAAAAACGAAAGGATACAAAATGAACCTTGACGAGATAAGAAACGAGATAGACACTGTTGACGACGAGCTGACCAAGCTTTTTTATAAGCGCATGAAGCTTGCAGCCGAGGTCGCAGAGTATAAAAAGGAAAACGCCATGGGCGTTTATGACCCCGCGAGAGAGCGCAAAAAGCTCGCCGACATTTCCGCAAAGCTTCCAGATGAGCTCAAGGAGTACGGCTTCTCGCTGTATTCGCTCATTTTCGAGCTCAGCCGCAGCAGACAAAATCGCTTACTCGGCACGCATTCTGAGATCTGTGATGAGATTGAAAACGCCATTGAGAACACCCCGCAGCTTCTGCCGAACGCACCGCTGGTCGCCTGTCAGGGCGTTGAGGGCGCATACTCGCAGCTTGCCTGCGACAAGGTGTTCACAAACCCGAACATCTTCTATTTCAAGAACTTCGAGGCTGTGTTCACCGCCATAGAAAAAGGGCTGTGCCGCTACGGCGTTATTCCCCTTGAAAACAGCACCGCGGGCTCAGTAAACAAGGTGTACGACCTCATGATGAAGCACCGCTTCAGCATTATAAAGAGCGTGCGCATTAAGATAGATCACAACCTGCTCGCCCTACCGGGCACGAAGCTCAGTGATGTAAAAGAAATTTACTCCCACGAGCAGGCCATAAGCCAGTGCGGCGCATATCTCCAGTCGCTTACCGGAGTTAAGGTCATCGCCTGCGAGAACACCGCCGAGGCAGCAAGAATGGTCGCCGAGTCCGGCAGGCACGATATCGCCGCCATCTCCAGCTTCTCCTGTGTCAAGCTCTACGGCCTTGAGTGCCTCGCCTCGTCCATTCAGGACAAGGGCAACAACTACACCCGCTTCATCTGCATTTCCAAGAACCTTGAAATTTACCCGGGCGCAAACCGCACCAGCCTCATGATGGTGCTGCCGCACACCCCCGGCTCACTGTACAAGGCGCTGTCGAGATTTTATGCTCTCGGCATCAACCTCAATAAGCTTGAAAGCCGCCCCCTGCCCGACCGTGACTTCGAGTTCATGTTCTACTTCGACCTCGATGTTCCCGTCTACTCGCCTAATTTCATTCAGCTCATGGGTGAAATTCAGGACATTTGCGAGCAGTTCGAGTATTTAGGCAGCTACAGTGAGGTGATATGATGCTAAAGTGCGGGCTATTAGGCGAAAAGCTCGGCCACAGCTATTCGCCGCAGATTCATTCCATGCTGGCCGATTACGAATACAAGCTGTTTGAAAAATCGCCCGAGGAGCTTGAAGGCTTCCTCAAAAGCGGCGAGTTTGACGGGCTGAATGTCACGATACCATATAAAAAAACGGTCATGCCCTATTGCAAAGAGCTCTCGCCGACGGCGGCGCAGATAGGCAGCGTGAACACGATAGTCCGCCGCTCCGACGGAAGTCTCTACGGTGATAACACCGACGCTTTCGGCTTTGAAAACCTCATTTTGCACAACGGCATTGAAGTGCGTGGCAAAAAGGCGCTCGTCCTCGGCACGGGCGGCGCATCGGTCACGGCGCAGGCAGTGCTCAAAAACCTCGGCGCACGCGATGTCGTCGTCATCTCACGCAAGGGCGAGGATAATTACGAGAACATCGCAAAGCACAATGATGCCGAGATCATCGCAAACACCACGCCCGTCGGCATGTACCCCAATAACGGCAAAGCCGCTGTCGACCTTGAGATGTTCCCAAAGCTCAGCGGCGTACTCGATGTTGTATATAACCCTGCACGAACTGCCCTGCTTTTGCAGGCGGAACGGCTCGGCATTCCCTGCGCAGGCGGCCTTTACATGCTCGTTTCGCAGGCAAAGCGCAGCTGCGAGCTGTTCACGGGAAAGAGCATTCCCGACAGCGAAATTGATCGCATTGAGCGTATTTTGTCCCACCGGATGCAAAACATCGTCATCATCGGCATGCCCGGCAGCGGCAAGACCACAGTTTCGACCATGCTCGCCGAAAGGCTCGGCAGGAAGATACTCGACACGGATACCATCGTTGCCGAAAAAGCGGGCATGAGCATTCCCGAAATTTTTGCCGCCCAAGGCGAAGCGGGCTTCCGCAAGCTCGAGACCGAAGCGACCGCCGAAGTTGGCAAGCTCAGCGGCAATATAATCTCGACCGGCGGCGGGGTTATCACCGTTGCGGAAAACTACGAGCTTCTGCACCAAAACGGCGTTATCGTGTGGATAGAGCGCGACACAAACAAGCTTGCCCGTGACGGCAGGCCCATTTCCCTCAGCTCCGACCTAAACGAGCTTTACGCCGCGAGACTTCCGCTCTACGAGCGCTTTGCGGATATAAAAGCCGACAACAACGGCGATATTAATGAAACTGTCAACGCTATCATGGAGATGATAAAATGAAGCTTCTTATTATAAACGGGCCGAACCTCAACATGCTCGGCACAAGAGAGCCGGATATCTACGGCAGGCAGACCTACAAAGATCTTGAAAAGTTCGTGTGGGACGCATGCAGTGATGCCGGAGTTGAGTGTGAAATTTTCCAGTCCAACCACGAGGGCAGCATAGTCGACCGCATTCAGCAAGCCTTCGGCAATATCGACGGCATAGTCATAAACCCCGCGGCCTACACGCACACGAGCGTCGCAATTTTAGACGCGCTCAAGGCGGTGGCGATACCCGCCGTCGAGGTGCATCTGTCCGATGTCAGCCGGCGTGAGGCGTTCCGGCAGGTGTCGTATGCGGGCATGGCCTGCATCAAAACCTACATGGGGCTCGGCTTTGAGGGCTACAGACAGGCGGTAAACTATCTTAAAAACTATTTGGAGGGAAAAGCATGATACCGAAAAAGTATGTCACTTGGGGCAGCTCCGGCGCTGTCATCCGCGAACTGGCCGCCTACGGCGCTGAGCGTGCGAAGGTCGTCGGCCCCGAAAATGTCTATGACTTTACCATCGGCAGTCCGAGTATTGAGCCGCCCAAAAAGTTTTTTGATGTTCTCGACAGACTCATGAAGACAGTCTCACCCATCGAGCTGCACACCTACGCTCCGGCGGCGGGACTCGAAAGTGTCAGGACGGCCGTCGCGAAGTACCTGTCCGAGAGCTTCGGACTTGAGTATTCCCCGAACGATATATATATGACCCACGGCGCATCCTCGGCGCTGGCCATCATCCTTGCAGCACTCGTCTCCGAGGGTGAAGACGCACTCGTACTCGCGCCATACTTTCCCGAGTACAAAATCTACGTCGAGCAGGCCGGCGGCACGCTCATTGAGGTGCCCTGCGATGAGGATTTTCAGGTCGATCTTAACGCTTTGGAGGCAAGGCTCACCCCGAAAACGAGCGTTATCATCATAAATTCTCCGAACAATCCCTCCGGCGCGGTGCTCTCAGCAGACAGCGTGAAGGCCATCGCCGAGCTGCTCAACAAAAAGGCGGCCGAGTACGGCCACCCCATCTACATTGTCGCCGACGAGCCGTACCGTGAGCTGGTTTACGGAGATGTCGAGGTGCCGTTCATTCCGGCCTACTACGACGACACCGTGTATTGCTATTCGTTCAGCAAGTCGCTCTCCCTCCCCGGTGAGCGCGTAGGATTTCTTGCACTTTCGCCGAAGATGGCTTATCACGACGATGCTTGGGCGGCTGTGTGCGGTGCAGGCAGAGCGCTGGGCTATGTCTGCGTGTCGACAATGTTCCAGCAGGCAGCGGCCGAGTGCCTCGGCGTGACGGCGGATATCTCAAAGTATGACGACAACCGCCAGCTTGCCTACTCCGCGCTCAGCGACATGGGCTTTACCTGCGTTAAGCCCGACGGTGCGTTCTATCTCTTCGTCAAAGCCCCAGACGGCGACTCGCAGGCCTTCTGCCGCAAGGCGATGGAAAAGGATATTCTCGTTGTCCCCGGCAATGCCTTCGGCTGCCCCGGCTATGTTCGCCTTGCCTACTGTGTGCCCTATGACCGCATCAAGCGCTCGCTCCCCGCATTCAAGGCACTCGCCGAGGAATATGGCTTATAAATAAGCACAAAAAGTCCCCGATTTTCAAATCGGGGACTTTTTCAGACTGTCAAAGAACTAGGAAAAATAGATGCAACGGGTATAATCCAATACGCAGCAGGGGGAGTGTGAGGGGGACAAGGTCCCGCCTCAAATTAGATTATAGCCATCAAAAACGCCTGAGTTATCAGGCTTTTTGACGAGCATAGCGAGGTTTTTTGTGAAGCTGCGCTTCACAAAAAATGTGGCGTGTTTTGAAGCGTGCAAAAAAGTCTTGCAGACTTTTTTGACACGCCGAAAAAGTCCCCGATTTTCAAATCGGGGACTTTTTATAGCTCGGTGAGTTTTGCAATGACCAATTGGCGGGCTTGATCAAAATCGTACGAGCAGGTGGAAAGCAGCACATAGCGGTCATCGGTACCGAACTCGACATTCGGCTTGAATGCCGAATCGGTCGTTATCTTGTCCAAAAATGCTATTTTATCCTCATTTGTCTCGATCGGCTTGTAGATATCCGAGTCAGATCGTAGGAGAAAGCTCGACACGATATCGAGCCTGTAGCTTTTCTCCGGCGTGAGCAGATACATCACAGGATGCTCGCTGTAATAGCCATCCTCGAGGTATTCCGGCAGCGTACCGAACATGGCCTTCGACCGCATGCGGTGACCGTAGATCACCGTGTTAAAACCGCTGAGATCGGCCGGATCACGAAAATCCATGAACAGCGTGCCGTTGGTGTTATAGCTGCCGTCAGTGAGCCTGCGCAGGTAGTACTGGTTATCATCGGCCTGCACGACGGGGTAGTTTATCGGCGTATCCTCGCTGTAGAGCCACGCGATGATGTCGGGGTTTTCGGCCCGGAGCGCCGTAAAATCAACGCTTATTGGCGCTTTTTCGCCCTGCTCGGCCTCGGTCACGGCAATATCCTTAAGCTTGTCGACCGTGTCCTCGCCTTTTTTCATCTCCGAATAGTAATCAAACAGCTTGTAGGCTGCAAAGCAAAAGCCCGCAATGCACACGACGAGCACGATGGTTCTTATAACTTTTCGCATAGTCCTTCGCCCTCTGAATTTTGATACGATCAGTATAATACAAATACCCGCCGCAATGCAATGGGTATTTTGTAAAGGTTTTTCGCAAATATTGCAGCCTCCTGCTAAGCAGAAAAAAACTGACACCGCGAAGCGGTGCCAGTTTTTTTTGATTACTGTTCTTTCTTTTTCCTGGTCGCAAACAGGAACACTACAGCACCGGCGCAGACTGCGCAGATGGCTGCGTACAGTGCAACGGGGGTGTCGTCGCCGGTCTTGGGGCCGACGGGGTCGGTGGGCTCGACAGGCAACTCCTCAACGGCGAACTCCCAATCGAGAGTGCCGATCTGATTTGCGTAATCGTTACCCATCTCGATGGGGACATTCAGAGTCACATCGAGAGTGGTCTTTGCGCCGGAATAGAAGGTGCCGAGGCATACCCAGTCGGTAAGCTGAGCGGTCTCGCCTGCGGGAGCTGCGAACAGCTCGCTGCCGTCGGCGGCCTTAACGGTAAGATCCATCTGATTCAGGAACCCCTCGGAGTTCGCATCAGCGCCAAGAGCACGCATGTACAGCTTGATCTTGACATCGTTCTTAACATCGTTTTTTACCTCGATCTGCTGGGTAAGCGTATCGCCCGGCATGACATCCTTGAAGTTTTCAAACAGGTCGGTGGGCGAATACTCACTGCCGGGAGTAAACACGAACTTATCCGCACTGCCCTTGTAGCTTACGGAAGCATCGGCGAAGGCTGCCGGAGCAATGCTCAGGCACAGCGCCAAAACCATAAGGATAGCTAAAAATCTTTTCTTCATAATTCAAGCCTCCTTATCAAGTTCCAGAAGCAGTGGTCCAAGCGCCGTTATTAAACTGCACTCCCCACGCTTCGATTACTGCGTCAGCAGGCTCAACCTGGATCGCGCTCGCAAGCACAGTGACCTGAATGCCGGTCAGGTCTATGCCCTCATCATTCAAGAGATTGCTTGTCTCGCCGCCAGCTTGAACTATGCCGTTGTAGTAGTAATAATCTCCAAGCTTTGTCCAATCGCTGCCGGTCAGCTTATCGCTGACATCTGCTGCGCCGGTTATGTTGCCGTCTTCATCGATGGCATTGGCGACAACGGCGACACGGATGTACGCCGATGTATTGCCGTTATTATTGACGATCACAGAGGTTTTTACCGTGTTATCGTCGTTAAATCCCTCATCTATCTCGGTTTTGATCTCGCCGGGTGTAAATGAGTTGGTGACGGGCTTATCTGCGCTCGAAGCCAAATAAGCGACAGATCCGCCGATACCGATCACTATCAGGAGAATAATAGCAATTGCCAGAGCCGAAACTTTCCTGGCTGCATGCCTGTTTCCGGCTGCACGGGAGCTCTTTGTGGAAAATATTTTCATTTTGTCCAGCTCCTTTCTCAGCTTACTCTTCCGCCGGTTTTGTTAACCGCAGAGCTTTCGGCACTGAGCCAGTTGTCATTGGTGCGGCTATTTACAAATGTGACGGAATTAGTCTGGCCGTTCAGTATACTTACAGACTGAACACCATCAGCCGGAGTATAGCGCCAAGACCAGCTTGTAACTTCTTCTACCTTGTATGTTCCGACCTTCAGATTCTTGATGGTAACGCTGCCGTTGCCCTTGATGGTGACATACATGTCGGTACCATTGCCGGTAATATGGAATATGAAGGACTGATCTGCATCTGCCGCGGCGACACCGCTCTTGGTGATGGTCAGGTCGGCGATATTCCAGTCAAACTTTGCATAGAAGGTCATTGCAGTCCACATTTCTCCCGACTTGTTGGGAACAAATTTTGCATCGGTGCTTACAAGGTTCGTGCACCTGGCGTCACTGTACCAGCCGATGAACCTGTAGTTATCGCTGGATGCCGCTGCCGTCGATCCGCTTGCACTGCCGGTCACGACAGGAATGCTCTCGGAAGCAGGAGTGACCGTACCGCAGCCGTTGGGTCCGACGATCACATAGTCTATCGTAACCGCTCTTTCCTGCCACTGTGCAACCAGAGTCAGGTCGCCGTACTTGCCGGCATCGATAGCCTGCTTTTCATTGTATATGCCAGCATCCCAGTTGCCGACTGCATTGTCGAGTTTCCATCCGGTGAAGATGTATCCATTGCGAGTGGGAGCATTTGCGATCACGATGGAATCGTTGACAGTGTAGGTAACGCTGCTTGCGTCAGTCATCGTGCCGCCATTGGGATCATAAGTAAGGGTGTACTTATTTGCCGTGTAAACGAATACAATGACATTTTCCTCTGTGCGGGACAGTTCCTTGGTGATCCTGAAGTCTTTAGGCGTGTAGTTGAGGATCGGCACATATGTCTCAGTGACGATGGAGAAGGTGTTGTCGCTTACGACCTTATCAGGAAGAAGCTCGCGGCCGGTCTCATCGACATACTTAACGGTATACGGAACTTTAACATCCATCTCGTAGTAGAAGATGATCTCCATATCCGCCTTGTTGAGAACAACGCTTGTGCTGGTCTTATCAGGGAAGTAGGTGTGACCGGCTTCAGCCAGGTTGAGCTCAGTGCCCATCTTTGCTTTTTCAGTCACGCTGCTGCCGATCATTGCGGAATTGACACGGTCATCAGCAAGCTTGGTGGTCGTGCCTGCAAGGTAGTAGTGAACGGTGTAGCTTACAACTGCCTTATTGGTGAACTTGGGATAAAGATCGTAGTTCTGCGTAATAGGCATCGTGAAGGAGAACGGCTGCTCGGAGCCGTCGGCATCCTTGTAGAACCAGCCTGCAAACACATAACCGTCCTTGGTCGGGGCAGTCGGGGTCACAGGTGCAGTCGTGTACTTAATGATCTTTTCCTGAACGCCGTTATAGCCGTCGTAGGTGTAGAGCGTCTGCATATCCTCGTCGGTAAATGTTCTTACGGTGTACAGGCCGTTTACCCACTTAGCGTACAGAGCAACATTGCTTGCCGGCATCTTGTGCGAGGCCAGATCATAGGGCTGACCCGTGCACTCGGGGTTGAGATACCAGCCCACGAAAACTGCGTCAGCTTCCATGTTTGCGGGCTTATTGGTCGGCGTGTAATCGTAAGAGCCGAGAGGCTGCTCGTATTTTACTCTGTTTGTTTTGTCCGCAACGCTCTTACTTGCAGAGTAGAACTCAAGGTTATAGCTGTTGCGATTGTAGTAGAACTTAATGTTATCTCTACCGATTTCCGTGCCCATGGAGCTCTGGCTCTTACTTCTATTCAGAGTAAAACCGACAAACTCGTACAAATCGTTATCATCCGTTGTATTACCGCCGAATTTGCCTGTGATGCTGAATATCTCCTGATATCCGCCATTAAGGTCTTCGCCATAATAGCGCATTGTCGCAACATCTTCGTTGTCTGATTTTCCGTACCATGTCTGGTTCTCCTCGGGCATAACGCCAAAGTAGTTACGACTGGAGTTTGTATTTATGGTCTTCTTCCAACCAGAATAGCCGGATGAACTGCAAATTGCCTTAAATTCGTCCGCAATCGCTGCGCCCCAACGCTTTGTGATCGTTCCAACGGTGCTGCTGCCTCTGCTATTCATGAATGTCATCGTAAACTCGTTGCGGTCGAAGTAGACATTGAGAACAGTCGTGCCGTCAGCATCGATCGTCACGGTGTCGCTGCGGACATACTTCCACAGCTTGCTGTCGGGAGCGAGAGAGCCCATGGTCTTGCAGGAGCTCGTGTGAGTATGATTTTGCTTTGTGCATATAAGCGTGTAGCAGCTGCCGCCGAGTGCGGAGTGG
>JALFUQ010000004.1 GCA_022784505.1 Bacillota bacterium | reverse complement strand
ATTTTCGTCATGTGAATTCTGTAATGAGCAGAGGAATGTCTTATCTGTATCCTTACATCCTTTTATCTTTAGAAAAAGACATTGGAGTACGAGATATACTCAGTTTGCTATGATATTGGCTGGTGTACTTTTGGGGCAAATACCCTGCCTCTACGCACCGTTTGGGGCAAATACAGCAAATAGATTGCCTGATTTGTCTACCGGACAAATCAGGCATTTTTCTTGCTTTTTGGGCTGAAATAGCCTGAAATACTGAAAAATAAGCGAAAACCGGCTTCGGAATGGCGATCACGGCCAGACTGAGGCCGGTTTTTGCGTTTTCAGGCCAAAAATCCCGTGCACCTTTTGGGGCAAATGCACGGAGCAAAGTAGTCGGAAAAAGTTAGCGGAGGGTGGATTTGAACCAGAAAAGGTTCGACTCCTGTCCCCTGCTCCATCAAAGAAACCTCTTTTGTATCCGCACATTCGATCATTATCGTTTTCTCCCGTTGGATTTTAAGCCTATATTTTTCTGCGCCCGTTTTACGACGGTTTCTCATTCTGCAGTGAGCTGTTTTGGGCAAAGCTCCGCCGCTAAGCGCAGTTTTTCATATTCCGACGGCGTGTTGCAATTGCGAACTGAGTTTTCATCGGTAAATTCACAGGCAGCAGATCCGACCATGTCAAACAAGCGTTTAACGGAGGTGTTTTCGCTTTGCAGAATGCTCTCGGCTGCGCCGGACAGGCTGCGGCTGTATACTCCGATGAGCGGCTCAAGCGTTCCGTTATGTTCAGCTACCGTGATCGGGCTGCTTCCGGCAAGGTGCGCGGTGAGCAGCGTTTTTATATCCCCGGTTGAAAACAGCGGGGCGTCCACGCTTATGACGAAAACCGCTCCTCTCTGCGCCGCATTGAGACCTGCGTGAATGCCGCCGAGAGGACCTTTTCCGGGATACACATCGGGGACATATCTTGTGCCTGCAACAGGCTCTGAATAGCCCGAGACGATGATGTCACGAATTCCGATAGCTTTGATCTTGTCGACCTGATGCTCAAGGAGCGTTTTTCCGGCCCACGGCAGCTCCGCTTTGCACGAGCCCATGCGGGAGCTTTTGCCGCCTGCGAGAATGACTGCGGAAAAGGCGGCGTCAAGCATTTTGTGTTCCCGTCTTTCGGCAAGCATCCTGCGCCGGCGCTCCGTTTCCTCCGCAAGCTTTTGTGCGGATATGCCCGCATTTTCGGAAAAAACCTCTTGCAGGAAGTGCGAAACGGACATTTTCAGCGGCGTTTCCTGCGGGTCATAAAGCTCGACGAAAGCGCAGACAGCGCCCGCCATTGACGCGAGGCTGCCCTCGCGGCACTGCTCAAAGTCTATCCCGCAGACCCTGCCCTGCGCATCCAGAATGAAATTACGGAGATTGCAGTCTCCCATAATGAGTCCTGTGCTCCCGTAAAAACAGCAAAGCCAATTGACAAGCTTCTCCCACGGCCCAAAATCGGGGCTTCCTGCGCGCTCCTGCCGCTCAAGTAGCTCGGTGAAGGTGACGCCCTCAACATAAGAAAGCTTCAGCTCGCACTTGTCGGAGGACAGAAGCCTGGGAGTACGCACCTCACTGCCCTGCAAGCGATCGTAGACCGCTTTTTCCGTTTCCGCGTCTTCTGCCCCGGCATACCGCTTTATGACAAAGCGCACGTTTTCGTCCTCTGCAAGGAATACATCATTGCGCTTACTTGTGAATTTACGAAGGATCTTCATTTAACCGTTATATCAACGCTCACCACATTGCGTACATTGCGCTTTGCGTTGCTGTCGCCGAAAACGACGAGCCGCATACTGCCGTCGTCCTCGAAGACCAGATATGCCTTACCGGCTTCGTTCACCTCGCCGCCCGTAAGCTCTGCGGAAAACTCATCGTCTGCCGTCACCTTTACCGCCGCTGCGTTATCGGGGTCAAAGCCGGCTTTCTCTATGACATCGGCAAGCGACACGCCCTGCGTGTCGATCTCGCTTTCCTCACCCTTGCCATTGACCACGGTGCCCTGCACCGGCACAGTGTCGAGCGATTTGAGATCGACATATTCTTTCTCGTCGCCGCAGCTTACCAAAAGTGCGCCTTCAGGTATTTGTTCTCTGGAACTGAAGTGTACAATCGCCAGCACCGCCGTCAGTGCAAGGAGCACCGCAATGATCACAATTATAATTTTTGAGCTCTTTTTCATGTTTTTCGTCCTTCCTTTTTTCAATTGGTTTGACTTTTTGCAGCCGTCCGAGCAGCTCGCTTCCCAGAACACCACATATTGCACCGCTTGTCAGTGCGACCGAGACATACAGCAGCAGCACAACTCCGCTCAAACGAAATACGATAAAGTTTGCGGTGATGCTCGCAGCCGCTGCCGAGAGCATATTCGCAAGCACGAAAGCGTATTGTGTTTTCACATCGAGCTTTCTCGCTGCCCACATGACGCAGTCGATGACAAATCCGGGGACAATGTAGCCTATCGGGGACAGAGCCCCCATGCTGCCCACCATTCCCAAAGAAAGAGCGATAGCGCTCTGCACCGCACCCATGATCGTGCCGCACCAGAACTTTGGCATAAGTCCGACTGCCACGATCAAAAACATGAGGGAAAAGGCCGTGCCTATCCCTCCGGGTATGTGAAGAGCGTCCGTAAGGACATTTGCTGCGGGCGCAATGAGCCGTTTTGAAAACAGCCCAAGGTCGCAGCACAGCGCCATGACAATAAGGCGCTTTAGCTTGTCTTTGTTCATATTTTACTCCTTTTCAAAAACGGAAGGCGCAGACGTTTCCGGCTGCACCCCGGTCTTACAGCCATGACTTTCGTTTTAGGCTGCAAGACTCGGAGCTTTTTTTGTTTTGATTTACGCGGTTATTTTGATGACGTCGTATTTGTCAAGCTTGCCGACGGCAGCCTTGACCTGCCCGAGGTTATGGCAGATAAGCGCTTTGTACTGCTTGCCGTTTTCGGTAAATACAAGCTCCTCGGCGGGCTTATCGACATACCAGCCGCCGGCCGCAAAAAGTTCGGCGTAGCGCTCGCACTTTTCAAATTCAGCAATTTCCCCGACCTCGATCGGGCGCTTGACCGACGGCCTGCCGCCCGTGCGCATCATAATGCGGTACAGCTCGCGGGCGTTGATGAAATAGTCAACGCAGCCGGTCTCGGCCGCCTCGGCGCCGGCGGAATTATTGTCGCTCACAGAGATGAGCTTCGCGCCGGGATGATGCTCGTGCATATAGTCGCCGAAGCACTTTTCCCTTGAGTCATAGAAAGCAAAGTTATCCTCAAGCTCCGGGAAATGCGAGCGCAGGAAGTTCTTTGCCGCGTAATTATCCGTCAGGATGACAGGCTTTTTGCCAAGATTCTTGTCCAGCAGTCCGGCCGCCTGAGCCATCGACTGCGCGCGGGCGTATGCCGGGGAGTACACATGGTCTACGCCGAGCTTCTTGACGGCAGCTAAGAGCTGACCGTATTCAAATTTCTCTCCGAACAGCTTCTCAAGCTCGTCAATAACGCATGAGCACACCATGGCCGCGGTCTCCGTGCCATACTGATGGGCAAAATACACGACCTCGTCCTTGTGCTCGAGCATATACAGCGCGCCCGTCGGGCAAACCTCGACGCATCTGCCGCAGCGGATGCAGCCGTCGGCCTTCATGCCGTTTTTCGCACCCACGGTCTGACCCTTTTCCGTTTTGAGCGTGCCGAGTATGCCGACGCCCTGCGCCTTGCAGATATCTACGCAGCGGCGGCATTTGATGCACTTGTCCATGTTGCGGATAACGCTGCCGGTGGAGGCGTCCACGCCGAAATCGTGCTCGTGAGGCTCGAAGGGCAGCACATCGACGCCGAACTCCAGAGCTTTTTGCTGAAGCTCGCAGAAGCCGTCCTTAACGCAGTCGCAGAAGTAACAGTCCTTGCAGAATTTGGGGTCAAAATCCTTTGCCAGCGTCGAGCCGATTCGCATGCAGTGGTGGCAGCCGACGGTGTGCTGGCGGAACATTTCCTCGACTATCGCCTTGCGCTTTGCGAAAAGCTCGTCGGAATCGGTGGTGATGACCATGCCGTCTGCGGCCTTGACGGCGCAGGCGAGCTTTTCCTTATCCTCGCCCTTGACGCTGACCATGCACAGCCTGCACGCGGCCTTGGGCTTGAGCCCCTCGTAGGCGCACAGCGTCGGGATGTAAATGCCCTTTTTTCTTGCGGCCTCAAGTATCGTCGTTCCCTCGGGAACGGTCACGCTTTTGCCGTTTATTATTATCTTCACATTTGCCATGTCAGCACCTCCTTAAATCGCCTCGACCCGACACGGCGTGTAGCGCCATACGGGGTTGCCGGTCAGCTCCTCAAGATCCTCGTGGCTGGTGAGAACATTGCAGTGCTCGCCGACCTTTTTGCCCTCGAAGGTATATCCGAAATGGTGAGGGATCATGCAGTAGCCGCGGCTTGTCTGCCAGGTGTACTCAACAGGGATCTCAAGACGGCCGGCCTTTGTGGTGACGCTGACCATCTGTCCGTTTTCAAAGCCCAGCTCTTTTGCGTCCTCGGGGTTCATTGCAAGGGTGTAGGGCTGACGGAACTTATAGGTCGCGGGATTTCGCATGCTCGCGTTCATGCCGTCGTCGGAGTGGCGGCCGGCGGAGAGTATCATGTTGCATCCGCCCTGAAGCTTGAGGGCTTCTTCCTCGGCCTCGGGGGTGATGCGCTTCATGTATTCGTCGATCTCCCTGCACCAGGTGTGGAACTTGCCGTCCTTGGTGCGGATGTGGTTTTTGAGCATATTTTCCGGGTCGTTCATGCCGATGATCGCGCCCTCGGGATGATTATCGACAAGCTCAAACGCCGCGTCCATCTGGCACCAGTCCTTGAACATGGGGATTTTGGACAAAATGGGGTGTTTCTTTTTGTCTGTTTCGACGGTGACGACGTTCTTTCCGCAGATGGGGCTCGTGAGCATGCCCGCCCATGTGATCGCCCTTCCGGCAGAGCCGTACGCCTTACCGAGCGTGAGCGCGATAACGGTCGCGAGCTGGTCAAAGTATTTAAGGTGACCGGCCGCGGTCCAGCCAAGAAGCTTTACGAAATACGTCATGCGGTCGCCGGTAAGAACGGCGTCCTCGGCCGCTTTGTACAGCCACTGCGGAAGCTTGGGGATAAGCCCCATCGCCTCCGTCAGCTCCGCGAAGATCTGAACGTCCTCGCGTGGCTCGCCCTCGGGTCTGATGACCTGCTTGCGTGACTGAAAAACGATCTCGGGATAATTGAGGGTGAATGCGTTAAAGTCGCCGTTTCCCTCGTAGGTCGTTCTGCCGGGCAGAACATAGTCGGCGATCTGCGTGACCTCGGTCTCGGTGCAGTCGATGGCGACAAGAAGCTCAAGCGAGCTGAGTGCCTCCTTCATCTTGTTGCTGTCCGGATAGCTGCGCAGGGGGTTGCCGAAGGATGTAAACATTATGCGTATCCTGTCAGGATTTTTGCCGAGGATCTCGTCGGGAATAATGCCGACAGGAAAAACATTCAGAACGGGGAAGCGGTTGGTGACGGGAGTACGCCAGGTCTTCGGGTCGTTTTCATCGCAGAAGGTGCCTCGTTCAATGACGCATTCCGGCACAACGCTGCCGCCCTTGACGAGCGCCATGCCGCAGATGATGGTGAGGATGATGCACAGATAGCTGTTCATGGTATTGTGTCTGCCGAAGAACAGACCCAGATCCTGATGCACGCCCCACTTCTTGGTGGTGAGTATTCTTGCAAACTCCTCCGCCTGCTGTCTCGGGATATTGCACACACGCAGGCACTCATCGACATCGACATCCTCAAACCACTTTTTCGCCTTGTCCCAATCGGCGACATATTTGTTTATGTAGTCCTTGTGCTCCCAGCCGTTTTCAAGGATTATCGCAATAAGCGCACGCATGAACAGCGAGTCCGAGCCGAGAGCGGGCATGATGTGCATATCCGCCATGCGGGCCGTCTCCGAAAGGCGGGGATCTACGACGATGACCATCTTGTCGGGGTCCTCCGAGAACTCACGGCAGACCTTTCTTGCGTCGGGGATCTGATGCGAGACATAGGAGTTTGAGCCCCAGTAGACTATGACCTCGTTGTTATGGTCGTCCGGCTCAAGGAAGTGCATCTGGTCGCCGAGGATCTTGCCGTGGCTCCACCAGTTGCCCATGAACTCGATGCCGATGGGGTTAAACATATACTGCGAGCCGACAGCCTTGAGCAGCGCCTTTGCCGTCGCGTACGGTGTCTGAGCGGAGCCGAGCGCGCAGCCGAGGACGGAGAACGAGCGCGGGCCGTGCTTTGCGATGATCCTGTTTGCCTTTTCGGCGATCTCCTTATACGCCTGCTCCCAGCTTATCTCCTCGTAGTGGTCGCCCACCTTTTTGCGCGGATGCTTTATCCTGTCGCTGTGATCGACAAAATACTTTGCCGTTCTGCCCTTTCGGCAGCAATAGCCCTTTGTGCGCGGACTGTCAGGGTCGGGCCGGACGCTGACGATCTTATTGTTTTCAACTTCCATTTCCAAGCCGCAGCTTAAAGCGCAGAAGTTGCACTGAGTCTTTTTCCAAACTCCCATATTTTCTCCCTTCATGTATTACTTGACATCAACAGATGTAAAATGCTTTTGACCTTTTATATTGCCTCCACCCGGCACGGAGTGTAGCGCCAGCGTGCATTGCCGGTCAGCTCGTCTATGTCATGGTGGTCAGTCAGATAATTGATGTGCATTCCATAGGTCTTGCCTTCAAACTTCAAGCCGAAATAATGCGGTGCCATGCAGTAGCCCCTGGATATCTGCCACGAGAACTCGACCGGTATTTCTATACTGCCTTTATGAGTCGAAAGCCTGACTGTCTGCCCGTCGGCAAAGCCCATTTCCTTTGCATCCTCGGGATTCATGGCAAGCGTATACAGCTTGCGATATCGATATGTTCTGTTGTTTCTCATGGACGCATTGACCCCGCCGTCGGAATGACGGCCGGCGGAAAGGATCATGTTGCAGCCATCCTTGAGCCGCAGATCCGCCTCCTCCTGCTCGGGAGTAATACGCTTGATATACCGGTCAATTTCCTCGCACCAAAGATGCAGCTTGCCGTCCTTGTGCTTTATGTGCCGCTTCATGAGGTTTTGTTCGTCGCTATGCGCAATTACTGCGCCCTCCGGGTGCTCATCGCAAAGCCTGAATGCGGCATCCATCTTACACATATCCGAAAAAATTGGCAGGCGAGACAGAAACGGGTGCTGCTTTTTGTCGCTGTCAACCGCCATGATCGCGAATCTCGGCAGCTTGCTGAGGAGCATTCCGCCCCATGTCACGGCACGGTCGGCGCTGCCCATAGCTTTGCCGAGCGTAAGGGCGATCACAGTTGCTGCCAGATCAAAATATTTCAAATTGCCCATTGCGAACCACGCCCCAAGCTTCAAAAAATATTTCATTCTGTCGCCGCTTGCAGCGGCATCCTCGGCAGCCTTAAACAGCCATTTCGGCAGTTTAGGAAGCAGCCCCATTGCCTGCGCAAGCTCAGCAAAGATTATGCTGTCTTCCTTTGCTTCTCCGAGCGGCGGAACGATTCGTTTGCGGCAGCCGAACACGACCTCCGGGTAATTCAGAGTAAAGATGTTGAACCCTCCGTCACTCTCATACGCAGTAGTGGACGGAAGTACATAGTCGGCAAACTGCGCCACCTCGGTTTCGCAGCTTTCGATAGCTACCAGCAGTTCAAGTGAGCGCAGCGCTTCCTCCATCTTTTGCGAATCAGGATAACTGCGCAGGGGATTGTTCAGCGATGTTATTGCAAAGCGTATCCTGTCCGGGTTTGTGCCAAGAATCTCGTCCGGCACTACGGCCTCCGGAAATATTCCCATAACGGGAAAGCGGTTTGTAACCGGTGTGCGCCATGTTTTCGGGTCGCGTTCGTCGCTGCCCGCAAGAGAAATCACTCGCTCCGGCGGAACATTTCCACCCGGCACAAGGCACATTCCGCATACGATGCTCAGAATGATGCACAAATAGCTGTTCATCGTGGCGTGACGGCCGAAAAACAAACCAAGATCTCGGTGCATTCCCCATTTTTTGGTTGTAAGGATCCTTGCAAATTCCTCTGCCTGCTGCCTCGGGATCTTGCAGACACGAAGCGCATTATCAACATCAAATTCCCTGAACCAACTTTTTGCAAGCGCCCAATCTGCGGTGTGCTTATAGAGATAATCCAGGTCTTCCCATCCGTTTTCTATGATCAGTGCAATCAGCGCACGCAGGAAAAGCGAGTCAGTACCGAGGGCGGGAATGATGTGCATATCCGCCATTCTGGCGGTTTCCGAAAGCCGGGGATCGACAACGATTACCATCTTGTCGGGGTCTTACGAGAACTCACGGCATATTCGCTTTGCGTTTGGCATCTGGTGGGAGACATAAGCATTAGAACCCCAGTAGATCATGACCTCTGTGCGTTCATCATCCGCTTCGAGGAAATGAGACTGGTCTCCAAATATTCTGCCATGACTCCACCAATCCGCCATGAATTCGACCCCAATGGGGTTGAAGATATATCTGCTGCCAATTGCTGCAAGTAAAGGGGCTGCCGTCCCGGCTGCGGTTTGCACCGCCGCAGTTCCGGCTCCGATCACGGCAGCAGAGTGTGGACCGTGGATTTCTAAAATCGCATTTGCTTTTTCGGCGATTTCCAGATATGCCTGTTCCCATGTAATGCGCTCATAATGATCGCCAACCCTTTTTCTGGGGTACAGGACTCTGTCACCGTGGTCAACGAAATACTTTGCCGATCTCCCTTTGCGGCAGCAATAACCGTTGCTGCGAGGACTTGTCGGATCCGGGCGGACACTGATAATTTTCCCGTTTTCGACTTCCATCTCGAGGCTACAGGTCACGGCACAAAGACAGCACCATGTCTTCTTCCACTCGCTCATTGTTTAGCGCTCCTTTATTTTTACATCATTTGATGAGGAAAGCCTTTTCGTTCAAATCTTCGGCGGAGATATTTGCATTATGATAGCGGGCACGGCGCTTGGTGACGCTGCCGATGTCGATAGCTTCGCTCGGGCAGTACTGCACACAGCTCAGGCAGCCTATGCAGTTCGTGCCGAATACGGGTCTGCCGCCGGAATATGTAATATTGCCCTGTGGGCAGATCTTTGCGCACTGACCGCAGCCAATGCATTTGTCGTTTGCGGCAAACTTCTTGATGCGCTTGGAGTTCTGCCCGGAAAGGAGCTTGCTTTCAAGCGCAAACAGGCTGCCTTTGGGCGGCTTTTTGGGGCTGCACTTCATTGCCTTTATGTCGGCGGCAAACTTTTTTGCCATTGCTTCGCTGCGTTTTTGAGACGCCTTTTTCGGCATCGGCGGCACGGTGAGATAATGCGGCATGAGCCAGATGCACGAGCAGTGGTTCGACATACCGTTCCAATAGTCAAGATCCACGATCTTGTCGATCTTGTGCAGGCCGCAGCCCTTATAGCCGGCGTACTGCACGATAGCGAACTTGTATGCATCGATGCCGATGTGTATTGATTTCACATAGCTTTCCACATTGCCCGGCAGACCGCCGCCGTAGCAGGGGAAGATAAAGCCCACTCGCTTTGCTTCTGTCGCATCCGTTTTGACCGGAAAGCTTCGCATCATGACAATCTCGGTGTTTCCGAGCTCTTTTGCGATATTCTTTGCCATGTCAAGGCAGTTTCCGGAGCCGGAATAACAATAAATCACATTTTCGCTCATGTTGTCAATCTCCTTTAGTTAAAATTATAGCATAACTGCTTTTGCTTTCAAGTGCTTTCGCACTGGAACTTCCGTTTATCAGGAGTGCGGTGCCTCCATAGGCCGCCGCTCGATATGATTGCCTGCCGCCCTTGACTGCTCGACAAGCCCGTTTCCGCTGTCCTGCAAAAGGTCTTCAAAAAATGCGAGATGCTTTAGATCCTTCATTGCTTTTCCTCCGCCCAAAACCGGGTTGGTTTAATTAATAACTAACAGTACTATGATACTAAACGACGCCCTTTCGTTCAATTCACGGCAGGCAGATTCTAAATTACTCACAAAAAACACGCTTTGTATTTGCCTACATAGTTTTGAAACAGTTTGACAGAAACTACATTATCGTATATAATGTCCGAAAATCATGGACGCACTGTACGGAGGGCAAAACTCATGGCAGAGGATATTACAAGACAGCAGCATCGGATAGTCTCGGCGGCAGTAAAGCTGTTCAGAAAGCTTGGCTATGAAAAAACTACCGTCAACGACATTTGTAAAGAGGCGGACATTGCCCGCTCGACCTTTTACCTCAGCTTTGCCGGGAAAAAAGAGATAATCAACAAGATACTCTCGGATGCCCGTCTTGAAGTGAACCCCAAAAGTTAGACAAAATATTTATTAAGCGACCTGAAGGGTCTGGTATCTGTGTTGAGCAGGTGTCAGGCCCTTTAGCTTTAGCTTGATCCTTCGGTTGTTATAGTAGTCGAGGTAATCTATGAGTTCTGCTTTGAAGTGTTCCATCGAATCAAAATCTTGCAGGTAAAGTAACT